>CAILVI010000543.1 GCA_903837595.1 uncultured Thiodictyon sp. | reverse complement strand
TCTTCACTCATCGAATCGGCCAAGACCAATGGACTGGAGCCGCGCGCCTACCTCAACTTCCTCTTTGCGCGGCTGCCCCTGGCTGACACCCCGGCGGCCGTCGCGGCGCTCCTGCCTCAGGCACTGAAGCCGCAAGACCTCCAGGCCGGGCCGTCAAGTCTGTAGTTCGCCGGACGCTTACGAGCAATCAGCGCGCGGATAAAGGCCTCGTCTTCACCGAAGAAGGTGGGCCGTTTCATCTCACCGCCGCTGAAACTCGTGCTTGGCGCAACCGTCGCGCCGTCCTTTACCAAAGAGAGCGTGAAGGCGATCCGTGCCAGCGTGGCCTTCTCCAGCTTGGTTTCAAAGCGCAGCGCACTCAATACCTCATCGGCCTCGCTTAACGTATAGAGCCGATCAGCCATGACCCTTCTCCCAGAAATAGCCTTGCCGCACGGTCGTCAATTCCTGCCGCTGATCGAACTCCAGACTGGCGGCGCCGCTCAGGAGCGGCTTGAGCGTGCGGTAATAGTTGCTGTCGACCTCGGTGTCAGTCGAGAGAATGATCACCTGCTCGCCCGCGTTGGGAAAATAATTGTTCACGATATTGTCGCGGTGCGTGCTGTCCAGGCGGGAGAGCGGTGTATCGATGATGATCGGCAGCTTCAGCTCGCTCGATTGCGCCAAGCCCCATCGGAGCGACACGGCGAACACCTCCTTTTCGCCGGCAGAGAGGCCTGACCTGCGGATGGCATGTCCGTTGCGGTCGGTGATCTTGATCTCATAGGTCCTGTCATCGATCGTGAGGTCCATGATCAAGCCGCTGCGGCTGGAGAGCAGCCGGTACATCTCAAAGGTCTTCTCCTGGAGCAGATGGACCTTGTTCTTGCGCAGCCGCACCATGAATTGATTCAGCACGCTCGCGATGGTATCGCATTCCTCGATAAAGTCTGCCTTCTCCTTGGAGACATGGTGCTTTTCATAGAGCTTCTCGATCTCCAGCTCGATGTCACGAATCCGTTTGGCGAGTGCCAGACTATCCTCCTCGACCAGGTGCAACTGCTCGGTCTTGCGCCCGATCTGGGTCGAGCAGCCCTCCAGGGTACCCTGCAATTCGTCGAGGTTATAGTGGTCGACCATCCGGGCCACATCCCGCGCCACTTCATTTTTTGAACTATCCGGAATTTCCGGATAGTTGCCTCCGGCTCCAACTCGCGCTCATCGTAGACATTCTGGATATGCTCGCTGATCGTGCGCACATTCTTTTGGAAAAGGTCCGACAGCTGCCGCTGGGAGAGCCAGACGGTCTCATCCGCTAGCCGGACGTCAATCTTGACGCGTCCGTCCTCGGCCTCATAGACCAGGAACTGGCCCTTGGCGGGCTGCTCGGGACTGTCGGGGACCTTCTGGTTCATCCGCGTGCCGCCTCTTCAATGAGTTGCTCGACGCGCGTCTTCGCTTGTTCGACCAGTCTGACTGACTCCCGCTCGGCATCGTGCGAGTGTATAACAAATTCCGATATCTTCTCTCTGATCGCTTCTGGTAGGTTTGGTACCTGAACATGCTTCAAGCGGCTATCAGGGACGGCGCTCAAAATTCCGCCTGTTGTCTGATGTTGAAATTGCATCTGTACGCAACGCGACCTCACCAGAACTAGCAGATACTCAGTCGACATGATGCGTGGGCGGAGTTGAAAGAATCCAGTTGACGCGATGAGTCCAGCCTGTTCGTATGCGATGGTGGCTGCCTTGTCAATGCTGCCGACCACAGCTGATGCGATCACATCTCCGGCTCTTGCTTGCCGGCGTGCGCGGGAGGGCAGTTCATCGCCCCGGCCAATTGTAGTGCCTTCAATTATCCCAAGAGACTAATTGACGTTCGATAGCCCAATATAGTTAAAGAGCTTCTTGGGTCTTGTGGATGGGTCGATGTTTGGTTTGAGGGAATCGCAGCCGGTTAATAGGGGCTCGCTACCGCCATAGTAATTTTCAATTAAAGAGCGAATTGCATGATATTGTGGCTGAAAATAGTCTCCATCAAAGCGGCCATTTGCCATTATGTCGCTGAAAAGAGCGGTGTGGCCCGCCGGCTTCTGGAATGTCAGTTTGTCCAGGCCAAGCTCGGATTCAAGGAGCTTATTGGCTAGTCGAAATTGATGCTCACTGTGGCGAGCCAATCTCTGCGCTTCGCGAACCAAGTCGCTAAGAGATGCTTCAGCCTCTCCAAGTCGAACGACCCTAAGTCTTTTGATGTCCCGAAGCTTAAGCTTGCTTTGACCAGACGGCATCATGTACCGAAGCAATTGTTGACGGCCCCATTTTGATGCGAGATATGCGAGAAGATAGTAGCCGTCAATTTTGTGTCTTTTTACTGAAGCGCCCGCGACATTCTGGCTGAAGTTGTATTTTTCAAAATCGGAAGGCAGTACGGCTACATCTCCAATGCCTGCGCCAACTCTTGTGAAAACGAGGTCGCCAGCGGTCAGCTCAGTCTGTCGAAAACGCTCTTCATGATCCTTGGCTTCATATATACCAGTGAATCCTTTGACAATAAGTAGGATTTTATTTGAACGGTTCTCACTAGCGGAACCCCATTTTCTCTATATCGTTTTGGCGAGATATCAAACTCGACTTTGGCCATTTTCAGCCTGAGGGAAACTCCCGTGCATGGCCGGGTTAAGTGTCCGGCGCGAGAGCGTAGGGTCAACGTAGAGTTGGCGGCAGCGAACGGCAGGCGGTATCGTCTGAAGCCGACTAAAACACCAGACGTGACCACCTTTGCCGCCGCTGCCGACTGCGATTGTAACGATTCTGCTGCCCTTTGCCCCCCCATTTGCGACGCCGACCTGGGCCAACGCGCAGGTGCGGTTGATGGGGACGTTGCTGACCCAGGGGCGGCGCACCGTCACGGCGGCCTTGCGCACGATGGGGTTGGCGCAGGCGCGGTGCTTCGGGCGTGACCATCGGGTCGTGAATCGCGCCCGCTGGTCGGGGCTACGCGGCGCCCAGATCCTTCTTCCTCGAAGCGCGACACTGTTGGCGATTGAGCGGCGCTCGCGGAGGCGGCCGCGCGCAGTGCCTTCAGGTCCGGTGCGATGCGAAAGGTCAGCGTGATGGTCTTGGCGGTGGGCAGTTGGTCCATCGTTGGGGGCGCTGGTGGATGGGCGCTAAGTTACAGTAAAGCCTTGCCTGATCCAAGGGCGGGCACGACTGGCAGCGAGTGGTGACGCGGGAGCTCGTGCCCCGGTGGCCACGTCGTCGCGGCCCGAGGCGGCTCCGACGGTGTTTCGCGCCGTCCGCGCTTCCTGCAACCGCCCGGGGCGCGAGGGCGTACTGGATGTCTCAGAGCTGGATAGTGACGCCCACATTGATCCCGCCGTCCAGCATCTTGTCGCGGGCCTCGCCGATCAGCCCAAGATAGACAGAGGCATTTTTCATCAGGCGATAGCTGGCGCTCAGATCAAGCTGCCCGAAGGTGCGGCCGACGTGGGGTGAGTCGATCGTAAAAGGCATGCCGGCCAGTGCGGCCGACACTTGGGGCCGGGCCAGATTGCCGAAGTCCTCCCCGATCGCCAGGCTGGCGCGATAGGAGATCCGTGCGGCTGGGGCCGCGCTGCTGGCCGGGCCGAAAGTGGCGCCGACCATGACCCGGGTGCCGGTCTGGCGGTAACCCGGCAGGTCGAGCCCCGCCGGGCTGGCCAGCCCTTCGGTCATCGCATCGCGCTGCGATTCCTGCCATTGGACGCGCATGAAGGGTTCGAGGCTAATGGCGCCGAGCGCGAAGGGCGAGCGCACGCTCAGGCCCAGGGATAGACCACGCCCGTTGGCGCTGGCCTTTAGTGAGGGTGCGAGCCCCAAAGGGTCGCTGCGGCTGGTGTTCCAGTTGCTGAAACCATAGGCCAAGACGCCGTCTATGATGATGGGGCGCGGCGCCGCCAGTAGGTATTGGCCATAAAGAAAAGGCGCGGTCTCCTGAATACGTCCCGAACCGAGATCCGGTGACACTTTGCTGTCCGTATAGCTCGCGCCGAGCCCGAGCCGATAGGTCTGACTGGACAGCAGATCGGCACCGACCGCAAAGTGCGAGCGCTGGGCCGAGTAATCGGCGCTGTACCGGCCGCCTTGGGCGCGTCCTTGGCTGGTGTTGAGCTCGACCCAGGGAGTGATTCCCCAGATCGGTCTCGAGCCCTGATGGTCGGGCGCGGTACTGAGGTGGCGTGACACGGTGTCCAACAACCAACGCGCCGCAGCGGGTTGCGCCGCCGCCATAGTGCCATGCACCTCGCCCGCCAGCGCGCTCAGCATGCCCGGGACCTGGTTGGCTGGCAGCCCGGCCACCGCATAGCGTAAATCGACTTCCCGTTGGGTATAGCTGGCAGCATAATCCAGCGCGCGCAGGCTGTCCAGGGCCGCGCCGGCCGCTTGGGCGTTGGCATTCGCCCCCATGACGCCGGCATAACGGGCATAAGAACTCGGGGTGGCGATCAGGTCGATGCGGGGATTGCCATAGGCGTTGTAGAAAACATCCAGTTGGGTATCAGGGGCCAGCCCCGCTGCCGGCTGGATGACGGAGTTGAAGCGGCCCTGAATACCGCCGGCCGCGGTAATGATGTTAAAGGTATCGCCAAGGGCGGGGGTGAAGTTGTTGGCGGCATTCCCCGCGATGCCACGCAAGATTGGCTGCAGGGTCCCCGCGGCCAGGAACTGGCTCCCCGAGCCGGTCAGCAGCAATCGGGAGTAGTTGCCCGCGCCATTGCCGGTGCCTGTGCCATCGATGTCTTCCTGATAGAGACTCACGGGGTTCATCGTGACCCCGGCAGTCGTGGTGAGTGTGCCAGGCGAGTTACCGGGGGCCAGGGTGCCACTGACCGCGGTCAGGCCCTGAAGGACGCCGGTGCCGCGCAGGGTTCCGCCGAGTGCAACGACGATACTGCTCAGCAGGCTGCCATTCACCGACAGTGTGCCGGCGTTGACATAGGTTGGGCCGCTATAAGTGCCGGCGCCGGTCAATTGCAGGGTTCCAGCGCCCATCTTGGTGAGGCCCCCGGGGCCGGCGATCACGCCGGACAGCATCAGCGTGTTGCCGTTGGTATCGAAGGTGCCGCCGCCGGCATTGATGATGGCGTTTCTGGCTGAGTTGGTGTTCCCCGACAGCTGCAGGGTTCCCCCGCCAAAGATCAAGCCGCCAAGCGAGGCCCCCAGGCCGGCATCCTGCGAGACATTGATAATGCCGCCATTCAGATAGGTGCCGCCGGTATAGGTATTGGTGCCGGTCAATTGCAGGGTTCCAGCGCCCACCTTGGTTAGCGCTCCGGGGCCGGCGATCACACCGGACAGTGTCAGCGAGTTGCCATTGGTGTCGAAGGTCCCGCCGGTATTGAGGATCGCGCTCCTGGCTGAGGTGGCGTTCCCCGACAGCTGCAGGGTTCCTCCGCCAAAGATCAAGCTGCCAAGCGGGGCGCCCAGGCTGACGTCCTGGGTGACATTGATGATGCCGCCATTCAGATAGGTGCCGCCGGTATAGGTATTGGTGCCGGTGAGTTGCAAGGTTCCAGCGCCCACCTTGGTGAGCGCTCCGGGGCCGGCGATCACGCCGGACAGTGCCAGTGTGTTGCCATTGGTATCGAAGGTGCCGCCGCCGGTATTGAGGATCGCGTTTCTGGCTGATGTGGTATTCCCCGACAGCTGCAGGGTTCCTCCGCCAAAGATCAAGCTGCCAAGCGGGGCGCCCAGGCTGGCGTCCTGTGCAACGTTGATGATGCCACCATTCAGATAGGTGCCGCCGGTATAGGATGCCGGGCCGCGCAGGCTCAATATCCCACCATTATTATAGAGGCCGCCGGTACCGGTGAAAATGCCGTTGTTGGTGAAGGCATTGTTACCGCCGGCGAACCAGAGACTCCCCGACAGGGTGCCGGAATTGACGAACGCATTTCCCGTGCCCATAAACCGCGCCGCGTAGGCGCCTGGTCCGGATGCGCTGAGTGTGCCGTTATTGGTGAGGCTGTTGTTATCGCCTTGGGCCAGGAAGGCGATGCTGTTGGTTCCGGCGACAGCTACTATCCCATCATTGATGACTGTGTTTCCGGTATTGACGCGTATTCCCCAAAGAGCGGTCGAGTTCCCGGTGATTCTACCGGCCACGGTGTTGGTGATGCTGTTGTTGTCATAGACATGGATGCCGTTGCCGCCGGCCGCCGGCAGAATGCTACCGGCATTGACAATGACGTTATTGCTCACCGCGTCGATTCCGGTGGCGATCAGGCTCATGCTGGCGCTATTGATTAGGGTATTTCGGCTGCTCGCCAAAATCCCTGCCGGCCGCGGGTCGTTGATGGGCGTCGTGTTGTTGATGAAGCTGTCATGTACCCCCGAATTGTCGAAAAATTGGAAGGCATCCAGCGTATTATTCAGCTCATCAAATACATTGACATTGATGTATCTGCCGTTGATCGAAACCACGGCATAGTTGTGACGCTGCCAAAAGACATCGCCCAGCTCCACCGGGCCTGGTCCCGTGGCGCCGCCGCAATACTCCTCGGCCTCACATCCCAGTGGGGCACCACCCGATCCGGCCAGTACTTGATAGGTTCCGTCATGCAGCGTCCGGTAATACAGGTGCTGATGCCCGGCAAACAGGATTGAGGCATTGGTGTTGTTGGCAGCGCCGGCGGTGGTGATCGTCTGCCAGGTATCCTTCATATCGTTATCCGGCGAAGGTTGCCAGGGTGAGAATGCCGGGATGTGGCTCAGCATAAAGGTATGAGACGCCGTATCATTTTGCAGCAGGCCGGCGATCCATGCCTGTTGGGCGGGATTGATACCATAAACGGGTGGATCGCCATTCGCTGGGGCGTAATAACTGTCGGCAACGATGAAGAGTGAATTGCCGATAGTGAATGAGAAGGCCAAGTTGGTAAAGCCGGACGGGCCGTTCTGCGTCCAGCTGCCGTTAAACATGCCCTGGAACTCCGTTTGCCGTGCCAGGGGATCTGGGTCCTTATTGCCAAAGGTGTAGAGCTCGTGGTTGCCAACGACAAAGGCCGAGGGGATGCCGGCGGCGGTCAGCCGATCGGTGAACACGGATTGAAATATCGTCAGATTCTTGGTGCCGCCCCGGTAGGCGCCGTCGCCGCCGAAGATCACGACCTGGGGGGCCGGGTCCAGCGCGAGGATGCTGTTCACGATGGGGGTAAGAATACTTGTTTGGACGGGATCGGTGTTGTTATCGGATCTGGTGTCCGCCACCCACACGAAACTTTGTGATTGCTCAGCTGCCACTGGACTCACCTGGCAGAGGATCGCAATCAACAACGCATAGGGCCGGATGATGTTCCAGTGTCTGGTTGATATCTGTTGTGGAATCAAAAACATGATATGTCTCCGTCGGTTCCGGGGAGCGACGTAGTAGAGAGTTTGGCGCCGGTCGGGTTCGCGCGGGGTTGGCGCAGAACTGCGCAAATTTCCGGGAAATCCCGTGACCCCAAGCGCCCGGTCCCTGGATCGCTTTCAGTGCCGCGGAAGCTTGAGGATGGTGAAGCGCCTCAAGAAGTATAGCGGGGCAAATTTGATTTGCTGACGCATCCTGGCGGGGTCGCCCCGTCGGACAGGGACCCGCCGAGCGGCTATCTCAGGGTGGTGATGGTCATTGGCCGGGTCATCCCGGCTGCCTCATCGCGGCCGGGACCTCTCCGATAGGGGCCTATCATGCCCGCTTGAACCACCGCAGCAGCGCCTTCTCCAACTCGACCACCAGGAAGACCCCGACCCCGACGCCGAGCGGCAACAGCCAATCATGGGCGGTCACTGGGGTAGTGTGGAACCAGCGGTTCATGAAGGGCACATAGACGAACAGAAGTTGCAGCGTCATGAGCACCGCGACCGTGACCCAGGCGACGGGGTTGGTGAACCAGCGGCGTGGGTTCAGGCTTGAGGCATAGAGAAAACGGCAGTTGATGAGGAAGAACACCTGCCCCAGCACCAGGGTGTTGACCGCCATGGTCTGGGCGGCGGCGAGCCGCTGGCCTTGGCCTTGCTCGTAGAGGAAGACGGCGATGGTGGCCGCTCCGATCAAGAGCGAGACGAGCACGATGCGCGAGACGAACCAGCCGCCGAGGATGGGCGCATCCGGCCGGCGGGGGGGCCGCTGCATCACCCCCGGCTCGGCGGGCTCGAAGGCGAGCGCAAGCGCCAGGGTCACCGCGACCACCATGTTGACCCAGAGGATCTGCACCGGGGTGAGCGGGAGGGTGAAGCCGAACACGACCGCCACCAGGATGACCAGCGCTTGGGCGCCGTTGGTCGGCAGCAGGAACAGGATCGATTTCTGGAGGTTGTCATAGATGGCGCGACCCTGCTCCACGGCGCGCTCGATGGTGGCGAAGTTGTCGTCGGTCAGCACGATCGCCGCCGCCTCTTTGGTCGCCTCGGTGCCCTTGATGCCCATGGCGACGCCCACGTCGGCACGCTTGAGCGCGGGGGCGTCGTTGACCCCGTCGCCGGTCATGGCGACCACCTCGCCATTGGCTTGGAGCGCCTGGACCAGCCGCAGCTTGTGCTCCGGGCTGGTGCGGGCGAAGACGTCGTACTCCCCGACGATACGGCGCAGTTCCTCGTCGCTTGCGGCCTCCAGTTCGGCCCCGGTGACCGCGCGCTCGTCGGCGGTGATGCCCATCTCCCGGCCGATTGCGCCGGCGGTGCCGGCATGGTCGCCGGTGATCATCTTCACGCGGATGCCGGCGGCCCGGAAGGCGGCGATGGCGACGATCGCCTCCGGGCGCGGCGGGTCGACGATGCCGACCAGGCCCAGGAACTTCAATCCCGTCAGGTCCGCCGGGTCCAGCTCGGTCTGACCCGGCGGTGCGGTACCCACGGCGGCGGCCAGCACGCGCAGCCCCTGGGCGCTGAGCGTGTCGATCTGCCCGACCCAGAAGTCGCGATCGAGCGGCTCGTCGCGCCCGTCGGCCGCCCGTTGGGTGGTGCAGCGTTCCAGCAAGGCGCCGGGTGCGCCCTTCATCAGCCGTTGCACCCCGGCTCCCGGGACCTCTTGGAGGGTGGCCATGAACTTGTGTTGCGAGTCGAAGGGGATGACCGCCAGTCGCTTGGCGTCCCCCCGGGAGAATCCGAGCTTGCGTGCCAGGGTGCGCAGCGCGCCCTCCGTCGGCTCACCGACCAGCTGCCAGTGGCCATCCTTCTGGACGATCTCGGCATCGTTACAGCGGGCCATGACCGCGATCAGGTCCTTGAGATCCGCGGCCTGCGCCAGTTCGACGCGGCTCCCGTCGCGGGTCACCTCGCCGTCCGGGGCATAACCGATGCCGGCCGCCGCGTATTGGCCGGCGCGGGTGACGACCTCGCGCGCCGTCATCTCGTTGCGGGTGAGGGTGCCGGTCTTGTCGGTGCAGATCACGGTGACCGAGCCCAGGGTCTCCACCGCGGGGAGGCGGCGCGTGATGGCATTGCGCCGCGCCATCTGCTGCACGCCGAGCGCCAGCGTGATGGTCAGGACCGCCGGCAGCCCCTCCGGGATGGCGGCGACGGCAAAGCCGATGGCGGCCATCACCAGCTCGCCGACCGGGAAGTCGTGTAACTGCCAGCCGATCAGGAACATCCCGACCGCCATGGCGAGGATCACCAACGACAGCACCCGGCCGAAGGCGGCCATCTGCCGGGTCAGCGGGGTGGCCAGGGGTTCCACTTCCGCGATCAGCCGATTGATCCGTCCCAACTCGGTTGTCGCCCCGGTGCCGGTGACCACCCCCAACCCGGTGCCGCCGGCGACCAGGGTGCCGGCGTAGGCCATGCCGTGCCGATCGCCGATCCCCGCCGCCGCCTCCACCGCCTCGCTGTCCTTGTCGGCGGGCACCGACTCGCCGGTGAGTGCGGACTCGTCAATGCGCAGACTGGCCGCCTTGAGTAGCCGCAGATCGGCCGGGACCCGGTCGCCGGGGCGCAACCGCACGCAGTCCCCCGGCACGAGATCGGCCGCGTCGACCTCCAGCCACTGGCCGTCGCGGCGGCAATGGGCGCGCGCGGCGAGCATCTTGCGGATGCCCGCCAGGGCCTGCTCGGCCTTGCCCTCCTGGATGAAGCCGATGAGCGCATTGATAACCGTCACCGCCACGATCACCCAGGTGTCGACCCAGTGTTCCATCAGCGCCGTAACCACCGCGCCGCCTAGCAGTACATAGATCAGGCTGTCATTGAATTGCCGCAGGAAGCGCTTAAGCGGTCCGTCCTGCGGCGGCGTTGGGAGCCGATTGGGTCCCACCGCCGCCAACCGCTTGGCCGCCTCGGCGGTGCTGAGACCGTCTGCGTGACTCTTCAGCGCGGTGATGACCTCCGCGGCCGGTAGCGCGTGCGCTGCCGTGACGCCTTCTGCGGTGTTGGCTCGGGTGGGGGCGGTCATGGCTGCCTGTATCAGGTCGGGGTCGTCTTGAAGATCGAAGCGGTAGAGCAGTACCAGCGCGATCGTTACCCCGCCCAAGAACCAGTCCGGTCCGATCAGCCAGAGTATGAAGGGGATGGCCAGCAGAAAGACCCGGGTGCCCCGGTTATAGTGACCACCGGCGCGATTGAGTGTCGCGGCGACGGGGTCGACGGCCAGGCCGTTGAAATAGTCCGCCGGCAGATTGATGAGGAAGCCGGTGTGGTTGTAATAGCGCAGCGCCAGTACGAAGTGCATAAAGCCGCTGAAGAAGATGGCCGCCAGCAGCAGCAGCTTGGCCCGCACCAGTCCGGCGCCGGTCGGCGCCCAACTCAGTGCCTGCGACAAATCGGCTAGATCGAGTTCCCGAAAGGCGACGCCGATGAAGCCCAGGCCGAGCAGGACGCAGGTCGAGGCAAACAGGGTCGCGGACATCACCCAATTGCGCAACGTCTGGACCGCCAGGATGTCCTTGCCGCCGGCGCGGATGGTCTCGACCCAGGCGCGGCGCAGCCGGTCGGAGCGGCCGCGGTGGGTGCGTTGCGGCTGACGGTGAAAGACGCGACTCAGATACAGCTGATAACAGATCAGGAGTAGCAGCGCCAACCCATCAAGGCCCCAGGTCAAGGGCACGCGGGCGAGCCCGGCGATCAGTGAATCAAATGGCATGATCTATTGCTCCGCTATTCCTGTTGGTGTGCATCGTCTCGCTGCGCTGTGCTCATAGTAGTAGGGGCGGGTCTTAGACCCGCCCCTACGTCGGCCGCCAGTCGGCATCGAGCCGGCCATCGACGATCCCGATACGCCGGTCGGCGGCGGCGGCGAAGGCGCTGTCGTGGGTCACGGCCACCACCGTCTTGCCCATGGCGTGCGCCAGGTCGCGCAGGATCTGACGCACGGTTGCGCCCGCGACCGAATCAAGATTGCCGGTCGGCTCATCGGCCAGTATCACCAGCGGGTCATTGGCGAGTGCGCGGGCGATGGCGACCCGCTGGCGCTGACCGCCGGAGAGTTGATGCGGATGCTTGGTGCCCTGATCGGCGACGCCGAATCGATCCAATAGTTCCATGCCCCGCAAGCGGGTAGCGGTCTCGGTGAGCCGGTTGAGCCGTCGGATCGGCAGCGTGACGTTATCGAGCACCGAGAATTCGGCTAGGAGGAAATGAAACTGGAAAACGAATCCGAGTTTCTCAAGTCGTCGGTTGGCGAGTTCATCCTCGTGGTAGACCGAGGTATCCTCGCCGTCGAGCCAGACCCGCCCGGAGGTGGGGACGTCGAGCAGACCCAGCAAATAGAGCAACGAGGACTTGCCGGACCCCGAGGGCCCCATGATGCAGATGAACTCGCCCCGCTCGATGCTGAGACTGATATCCTGCACCAGCGTCACCGCGACCTCGCCCGGGAGCGTGCGCGTGATGTTCTCAGCGCGCAGTATGGTCGTCATGCGGCGCCCCGCAGGATCTCCACCGGGTGTACGCTCCCCGCGCGCCGCGCCGGGAGATAGGCGGCCAGGATACAGGACGCCATGGCAAAGGCGGTGGCCAGGGCGAATTGTTCCGGTCCCCACCAGATCGGCAGAAAGACCTTCTCCGAGACGCCCGGCGGCTTCAATTGGACGATCGACAGCATCCGCATGATCGCGGCCCCTAAGGCCAGGCCGAAGACGCTGCCGATCACGCCGATGATGACTCCCTCAAAGAGGAAGATGAGCCGGATATCACGGGCATGAAAGCCGATCGATTTCAAGATGGCGATGTCGCGGGTCTTCTCCAGAACGATGGTCGAAAGTGTATTGTAGATGCCGAACGAGGCGACGATGAGGATCGCCGACACCACGCTGTACATGATGATGTTGCGCACGATGAGCAGGCTCAGGATATCCTCGGACGCCTCCACCCAGGAGACCGCCTTGTAGCCGATTACCGCCTCGATCTGGCGGGCGACATCGCGGGCGGCATAGGGGGCATCGAGTTGAATTAGCAAGCGATTGACCCGGTTGGAACGGTCGAACAAGACCTGCGAGCGCTTGAGCAGGGTAAAGGTCTGGTTCTCATCATAGAGGGCATTGCCGGTACGGAAGATGCCGACCACCTTCATGGCGCGACTGCCGCCGCTCGCGGCCACCACGCTCAGGTTACGGCCGAGCGTCAGATTAAATTTTTCGGCTAGTCCGGTGCCGATGATGATCCCATTCGGATCACCTTCGAGTGCATCGATCGAACCCTTGATCATCTTTTCCGGGAGCGTGGAGATCGTTTTCATCACCTTCGGCACGATGCCGGACAGGGTCACGCCCTGCTCGCGGCCGGCAAAGGTGAGTACCGCCGAGCCGATCAAGAGCGGCGCCACCCGCAACGCCGGCAGCGACTCCACAAAAGCCAGCCGCTCGCGATAGCCGCGGATGCCGCGCGTCTCGGTCTGCGGCTTGACGTTGCTGACCCGCACCGCCCCATCCGCCCAGCGCAACTCCGCCGGCTGGGTGCGGGGGCGGCGATAGTCGTCGGAGACCGTAATATGGGGGCTGTTATCCACGAGCCGCTTGATGAAGTCCTTCTCCGAGCCGCGCATCATGGACGACACCGCCAGAAAGAAGGCGACCCCGAGCACCACCCCGGTGAGTGACACCAGCGTCTGGCGCCGGCGCCCGGTCAGATGCGTGAGTGCGACTTGGATCTGGATCAGCATCGTTGGATCAACATCAGGGCGCGACCGCAGCGGCGGGCGGGCGGGGCCGGGCGGCGGCGCCCTCGTGCAGTTCTTCGGTGGGCGTGGCGACGATCTGGGCATCGGGCGCCAGCCCCTCCAGGACCTCGGTGCGCACGGCGCCCGTCACCCCGGTGCGCACGCCTTGGCGGTGCAGTCGCCCGTCCGCCAGGACCCAGAGTGCGCCGTTTTGGAGTGCGCCCGAGGGTACCAGCAGGGCGTCGGCCCGCTCGGTGACGATGAGGTTGGCATCCACCGTCATGCCCACCTGCAGGCGCGCCGGGTCTTTGATCCGGATGCGCACCCGAAAGCTGCGAGCGACCGGGTCGCCCTTGGGGGTGATCTCGCCGACCATGCCGTCGAACACGGCGCTGGGCAGGGCGTCGGCATGCAGCACCGCCGCCTGTCCCACCCGCACCCGCGGGATGTCCTCCTCGTCCACCTCGGCCGTGACCCGCAGCGGCGCGCAGCAGGAGAACCAGAACACGGTCTGGCCGGCCGGGATGAACTGGCCGACCTCCCCATCACGGCGCAGAATCAGCCCGTCGGCCGGGGCCGTGAGCGTCATGAAGCCGCGCAGCGCGGTCGCGCGCTTGAGGCCCGACTCGGCCATTTCCAGGTCGGTGCGGGCCTGATCCAGATCGGCCTTGGCCAGCCCGTTACGGCTGGCCAGGTCTTCCTTGCGTTGTAGATTGAGCCGGGCCAAGCGCAGGCGCGACTCCAGTTCGTCCACGGTATTGTCTAAATCCGCGTCATCGAGCTGGGCCAATATCTGTCCTTTCTTGACCAGGGTACCTTCATCGACCGTGATCTGTGCCAGTTTCCCGCCCTGGCGCGGGGCGATCGGCAGCATCACCGTGGGTTCCACGGTGCCGGTGGCATAGATCGCCTCCACGGCCGGGCCGCGGGTGGGCGTCACGACGGCGACGGTGAGCGGGCCCGCGCGCCACCAGAACAGGCCGCCGGCGAGTGCGGGGGCGCCGATGACGAGGGTCCAAATCCACTTCTTGCGCATCATTCTGTCATTCCAATGGACCGTGCCCATGGGTCCCGTAGGATGGGTAGAGCGCAGCGAAACCCATCCTGCCTTCTACCCAGCCCACAGATCGGCCGCGAACCGCTCGCCCACCGTTTCCCAATCCGCTGAACTGGCGTATTCTACGGCCCCCAAAGCGGTTATTCCCAAACGGTGTGTGTCCATGAACGGCAATCCGGGTAAGGTCGCGGCCACGGCGGCCATCCTCCTCGCGTTGGCCAGCGCCGCGGTCCAGGCCGAAGGTGGGGCCGCGCCCGCGGAACTGATGCAGAAGATGGACCTCATGGAACAGATGGAGCTGACTGATCGTATGGATATGGAGGAGCAGTTGGACTTAGCCAAGACCTGTGCTGAGAAGGACCAGTTCGACTGCTCCGCGGCCGGCCTCGCCAAGGCCGCGGCTCTGTCCCAGACCGGCGCCGACCAGGGCCGCATCGCCGCCGCCCGCGGGTTTGTGCAACAACAACGCGACCGCCACGCGCAGGCCCTGCGGCTCGCCGAGCAGGAACGGGCACGGCGGGCGGACCTGGAGGCGCAACTCACCGCCGCCGCGGACTGCACCGCCCGCGACGAGTTCGATTGCGCCCGCTCCAGCCTCGCGCGGGCCAGGGAACTGACCCAGGGTTCGGCCGAGCAGGACCGCTACACCCGCACCCGCGGCGACGTTCAGGAGCGGATGGACCGTTACAACCAAGCCGCGGAGCTTGCCGAGCAACGGCGGACGCAGCTGCAGGCACAATTGGCTGCCGCGCGGACCTGTGTCGACAAACACGATTGGGACTGTGCCGTGGCCAGTCTCAAAACGGCCCATGGCCTGACCCAGGGTCCGGCCGACGAGGGCCACTATAATCAAGTCCGTGCTTATGTCGCTCAGGTTGCGCAGGCGGCGGTCAAGCAGGAGGAAGAACGCCAAGCGGCCGCCCGGCAGGAGGAGCGCCAGGCGGTCGCCCGTCAGGCCGCGTCCGGTAGCGGCGGACGCTACTCAAGCGCCGGCCCCAGCCCAGTCTCCGGCGGCGTACCGTCCGCGATGCCCCAGGACCGCTATGGGCCGGCGTATCAGGCCAGATAAGAGGCGCAGCAAAGCCGGGTGCAGATCCAGAACAACGTGAATCGTATCTTCGATCGGACGATTCAGTCTTCTCGCCAACATTGAGTGCCGGCCCCGGCCCGGCAGGAGGTCCCATGCGGCGTAGCCTTACGGTCTTGGGTACCCTGCTGCCCCTTGCCCTGGCCGACGGTCGGTCGGCCAGGGCGGCGAGTGGGCTCATGGTCCGGTGCGACATCAGCGGCGCCCAGGTCACGCTGAACGGCAGCCCGCTCGGCACCTGCCCGGGGAAATTCACGCCCCCGGCCGGCCGGTATACCCTGGGCATCCAACAGGGTATCGATGCCGACAGCGAATGGGTCTATGCCAAAGAGATCGTATTGACCGACGGTGAGATCACCAAGATCGAGGCGACGCTGACCAAGCGGCCCACCGCGGCCTTTGCCGAGCGGCAGCGGTTGGCCGCGGAAGAGAAGCGGCAGGCGCAGCTGCGGCGCTATGAGGAAGAGCGGCCAGCGCGGGCGCAGTGGGCGGAGCGGCTCAGTGGCGAGTTCGTCACCATCAAGGGCGGCTGTTTCCGCATGGGCGATGTCTTCGGTGACGGAGGAGACAACGAAAGGCCCGTCCACAAGGTCTGCGTCAAGGGCTTCAAGCTGGCCAAGTACGAGGTGACCCAATGGCAGTGGCGGCAGGTCATGGGCAGCAATCCTGCCTTTTCTCAGTATTGCGGTGACGACTGCCCGGTGGAACAGGTCAGCTTCGACGACATCCAGGCGTTCATTGCCAAGCTCAATGCGCAGACCGGACTGACCTACCGGCTACCGAACGAGGCCGAGTGGGAGTACGCCTGCCGTAGCGGCGGAAAGGACCAGTGCTACTGCGGCGGGGACGATCTGGGCGCACTGGCCTGGTATGGGGATAACTCCGGGAGGAAGAGTCATCCGGTCGGCGCCAAACAGGCGAATGGTTTGGGTCTTTATGATATGAGCGGGAATGTGAGGGAGTGGACTTGCTCGGCAGACCAAGAGCGCACTGCCGACAGTGAGAACACATGCTCAGGCAATCATGAGGCTACCGCTGGTCGGATGTTGCGCGGCGGTTCCTGGGGCGACGACGCGTGGCTAACGCGCGCGTGGCTCCGCGTCGATTACGTTGGCGCCCTTGTCGTCCCCAAAAAAGAAGAAGGCATGCGTCTGGCCCAGGACCTTTGACCTTTATGGCTTTTTCCCTTTTTCTTTCTTTCCTTGCCCTCAATTGCATCCGATGGGTTTCGCTGCGCTCTACCCATCCTACGGGGCTACCAGGCTGCGTCGTCGTAGGATGGGTAGAGCGCAGCGAAACCCATCACCCGCCCCCCCGGGCTGCGTCGTTGTAGGATGGGTAGAGCGCAGCGAAACCCATCTCCCACCCCGAGGCGAAACCGATGACCGACTACCGTCGTTGCCGCGTCCCCGGCGGTACGTATTTCTTCACCCTGCGGCTGCAAGACCGCGCCGCCACCCTGCTCACCGACCAGATCGCGGACCTGCGTTCGGCCTTCCGCGAGGTGCTCGCCGCTCATCCCTTCACGATCGAGGCGATCGTGGTCTTGCCCGCCCATCTGCATTGCCTCTGGTCGCTGCCGGCCAGCGATTGCGATTACAGCCTGCGTTGGCGCCAGATCAAGTCGGCCTTCTCGCGTGCCCTGCCCGCGGGGGAGCGGGTGTCCGCGAGCCGCCGCCGCAAAGGCGAGCGCGGGATCTGGCAACGGCGATTCTGGGAGCATACCATCCGCGACGACCGGGGTTATGCCACCCGGTTCGATTACATTCACTACAACCCGGTGAAGCATCGCTATGTCAGTCGGGTGAAGGATTGGCCCTATTCGTCGTTTCATCGGTATGTGCGGCTGGGGGTATATGCGCAGGATTGGGGTGGGGACCCAGACCTGGCGGCCTTGGATTTGGAGGAGGGGTGAGGCGTGGCATGTGGGAGGATGGGTTTCGCTGCGCTCTACCCATCCTACGGACTATACTTGCCGCCTCCCAGATGACTCAACAGATCCGAATCGGCGTGGCTGGCATGACCTGCGCCCCCTGCGTGGGGCTGGTGGCGCGGGTTATCGCGGCCCTCCGGGGGGAGGCGGGTCCGCCGTGCGGACCGAGGACCGCATCAAAGTGTCCGGGGCGATCACCAAGCCCCGACGGTACAACAGCCCGGAACCACCAAGCAGGAGTAAAATGGCACCGCAGTCTGCGGGTCGGGGTACGCTAACCCGAACCGCCCACTGCCAGCCAAAGCAGACCGTAGACCAATCCGACACACTGGAGCCTATGATGAACAAGCAGCTGACATCCTTGGTACTTGCCGCCCTCGTCGCCCCGGCCGCCGTGCTGGCCGGAGCGACACCGCTGTCGCTGCAGCAAGTCAACGACGCCCAGCAGGCGTGGTGCGACTCCCTGGTCAATATTGCCAAAACCTACGCGGCCGGAGGCGATTACAAGACGGTGGCCGGCGCGGTGCTGAGCAATCAGTACAATTATGACAAGGGCACCGTGCTGTTCCGTCCCACGCTGGCCTTCGGCGACCAGACGTTCCGCTTGGACAAAGAAGGCGCCGCGGCCTATTTCATCGGCGGCAATCCCAAATATCCCAACGATGACGGGTTTGCCCTCAAGCCCTGGGTCAGTTGCCGCTACACGAATGCCGGGGGCGACGCGGGCGTGTTGATCGACGGGGACTTTGCCGCCACGATGGGGAACGTCTTCATCACCGACGCCAAGGGCAACGAGACCGTCGTTGACAAGTTCTTCTTGTTCAAGCGGGGCGACGACGCCAAGCTGCGGATCATCGTTCACAAGTCGGCGTTGCCGTTTAAGCCGAACTGGTCGGCAAGGCGCCGGGCCGCCTTGGCCGGCCTTTACTGACCGGCCCTGAGTCAGCGTTGCGGCCGAGTCCTGAGGCTCCTGGATCGCCATCCCCGCAGGACACCCAAATGACCCAAACGATCCGAATCGGCGTGACTGGCATGACCTGCGCCTCCTGCGTGGGGCGGGTGGAGCGGGTCATCGCGGCCCTGCCGGGGGTGACGGCAGCCTCCGTCAATCTGAGCACCGAGGCGGCGGATGTCCAGTATCTGCCGGACCTGGTGAGCCCGGAGCGCATCGCCGAGGCGATCCGCAAGGCGGGGTATGCGGCGGTGGTGCCGGAGCCTGAGCCGGAGCCCTCAGCGGCTTCGCGCCCACAGGAGGCGGCAGCGGAGGCCCGCGAGGACCAGACCCAGGCGCGGCAGGCGCAGGCGCTCGCCGGGCTGCGGCGCGACCTGCTCTTTGCCGCCGTCTTCACCCTGCCGTTGTTGCTGATAAGCATGGGGCCGATGCTCCTGCACGGACTGGGCGGCATGGGCCACGGCCTGTCCTTGTCCGGGCCGATCTGGGGTTGGGTCCAGTGCCTGCTGACCACCCCGGTCCTGCTGTGGGCGGGGCGGCGCTTTCTACGCTCCGGCTGGGCGGAGCTGCGCCACTTGGCACCCGGGATGAACAGCCTGGTGATGATCGGCAGCGCCGCCGCCTATCTCTACTCGGTCGCCGCGCTGACGCTCCCCGGCCGCTTCCCGGCGGGCACCGCCAACCTCTATTTCGAGGCGGCGGCGGTGATCGTCACCCTGATCCTGCTGGGGCGCTATCTGGAGGCCCTGGCGAAGGGCCGGACCTCGGATGCGATCCGCCGCCTAGTGCGCCTGCAACCGCAGCGGGCACGGGTGGTGCGTCCGGAGGGTGAGGTGGAGGTGGCGGCGGCGGCGGTGCTGCCCGGTGAGCTGATCGCGGTGCGGCCCGGTGAGCGCATCCCGGTGGATGGGACGGTCACCGAGGGCGGCAGCCATGTCGATGAGTCGATGATCAGCGGCGAGCCGCTGCCGGTGCGCAAGGGGCCCGGGGACACGGTGGTGGGCGCTACGGTCAATCAGACCGGGGCCTTTCGCTACCGCGCCACCCGCGTGGGGGCGGACATGGTGCTGGCGCAGATCGTGCGCCTGGTGGAGGACGCCCAGGCCGGCAAGCTGCCGATCCAGCGCGTGGCCGACCGCGTCGCGGCGGTCTTCGTCCCGCTGGTCATGGCGGCGGCCCTGGTCACCTTCCTGGGCTGGCTGTGGCTGGGTCCGGCGCCCGCGTTGAGCTTTGCCTTTGTGGCCGCGGTGTCGGTGCTGCTGATCGCCTGTCCGTGCGCCATGGGGCTCGCCACCCCGACGGCCATCCTGGTTGGTACCGGGCGCGGCGCGGCCCTGGGCATCCTGTTCCGGCGCGGCGCCGCCCTGGAGACCCTGGCGCGGGTGGACCAGGTGGTGTTGGACAAGACCGGGACCCTCACCGAGGGGCGGCCGGCGCTGACCGATCTGCACGCCTTTGGCTGCCGGAATGACGAGGCGCTGGCACTGGCCGCCGCCGGCGAGCAACACAGTGAGCACCCGATCGGCGCCGCCATCGTGACGGCCGCGCGGGGGCGTGGGCTCGCGCTGGCGGCGGCCACCGAGCTTGAGGCCGTGCCCGGGTTTGGCATCCAGGCGCTGATCGAGGGTCGGCGGGTCGCCATCGGTGCCGCCCGCTTCATGGATCGACTGGGGGTATCACTCGCTGCGGCGGATGAGCCGGCGGCGCGCCTGGCGGCGGATGGGAAGTCGCCGGTCTATCTCGCGGCCGATGGGCAGCTGCTGGCGGTGCTGGCGGTGGCGGACCCCATCAAGCCGGGCAGCCGGGCGGCGGTCGAGCGCCTGCAAGGACTGGGGCTCACCGTGACGATGCTGACCGGGGACGGTCGGCGCACCGCCGAGGCGGTCGCCCGGCAGGTGGGGATCGCGCGGCTGGTGGCCGAGGTGCTGCCGGCCGACAAGGCCGCCGAGGTGCGGCGCTTGCAGGCGGCGGGTCAGCGGGTGGCCTTCGTCGGCGATGGGATCAACGACGCCCCGGCGCTCGCTGCGGCGGACGTCGGCATCGCCATGGGTACCGGGACCGAGATCGCGGTGGCGGCGGGCGAGGTAGTCCTGATGACCGGCGACCTGACGGCCGTCGCCGCGGCGATTGCGCTCGCGCGCCGGACGCTGCGTACCATTCGGCTCAATTTCTTCTGGGCCTATGCCTATAACGTGGCCCTCATCCCACTGGCCGCCGGGGTCTTCTATCCGCTGACCGGGTGGCTGTTGAATCCCATGATCGCGGCTGCGGCCATGAGCGTCTCCAGCCTGTTCGTCGTCACCAACAGCCTGCGGCTGCGCGGTTTCGAGGCGGGGGAGTCGTCTTGACCCAGCGTCACTGTCAGCCGGTGAACGCCTGTCCGCGCAACTGCGCCGGTTCCGCGAAGCGCCGTCCCGCCGGCAGTCCCAGGGTCATGCTGAGCGGTAGGTGGTCGGAGAGTGGATAGTCGATCACATGGGCGCTCAGGATGCGCAAGGGTGCGGAAACCAGGATGTGGTCCAGGCTGTGGCGCGGTCGCCAACTCGGGAAGGTCTTCAGGGTCCGGTCGAGCCCCTGCATCCCGGTGCGTCTGACCATGGCACGCAGGCTGCGCGAATCGCTGCCACAGTTGAAATCGCCCATCAACACCAGGAGTGGATGTGTCTCCGCCAGTCCGGCCAGGTAGTCCAGTTGGCGCTTGCGGGCTCGCCAGCCCAGGGCCAGATGGACAATGCCGATGGCAAGCCGGCCGCCGTCGGCGAGCGGAAACTCCGCCACCACGGCGCCGCGTCCAGGCAGCCCGGGGAGCTTGTGTTCGGTCACCGCACCCGGCCGCAGCCGGCTCAGCAGGCCGTTACTGTGCTGGGCGAAGGGCCCCAGGTCGCGGTTGACCTGACGATACCAATAGGGGAACGCGGCCTGGCGGGCCAGATATTGGATCTGGTCGACATTGGCGCTGCGCAGGCTGCCGGCATCCACCTCCTGGACACCGACCACGTCGAACTGCTGGATCAGTTGGGCGATCCGGGTCAGGTTGACCAGCCGCTCCGGGTGGGGCAGTACATGCTTCCAACTGTTGGTTACATAGTCGCTGTACTTGCGGGAAAAGATCCCACCCTGGACGTTGTAGCTCAGCAGTTTGAGGTGCTGCATGGCGGCCGGCGCCCGTGGCGGAATCGGCGGTGGATGGTTGCGGTCGCAAACTAACACGGTCCCCACCCGAGGTAAGCGCCGACGGACCATGACCAGGCAGCCCCGGGGCTGCCTGGTCGCCGCGTCGGGGGCTCAATCCGGGCTATTGGCCCAGTCCCTGCACGTACTGTGACACCGCGGCGATCTCCTGGTCCGTCAGGCGGGCGGCGACCCCGCGCATCATCCCATTGGGGTCGTTGGCCCGGGTACCGCTGCGGAACATGCCCAGGGTCTGCGCGACATAGTCGGCGTGCTGGCCGGAGATGCGGGGGAACTTGGCCAGCCCAGCACCCAGGCCGGCCGGTCCGTGGCAGCCGCCACAGGCCGGGACGCCGGACTCGGGATTGCCACCCCGGTAGAGGCGCTCGCCCTGCGCGGCCAGGGTGGGATCGGCGGCGCCGCCGCTCTGCTTTTGTTGGGAGAAATAGGCCGTCACGTCGAGCACTTCTTGATCGCTGAGTGCGGCGGCCTGCGTCGACATCAGGACGTTCTGGCGGGCCCCAGACCTGAAGTCCATCAATTGCTTATAGATGTACGCGGACTGTTGGCCTGCCAGCTTGGGCCACACCGGGTTGACGCTGTTGCCCAGCGGGCCGTGACAGGCGATGCAGATCGTGCCCGCTTTCTCCTCGCCCGCCTTGGCGTTGCCGACCGGCGCCGTTGCCGTCGCCGTGGCGGTGTTCGCCGCGACCGTGCCTGACACTCCGCCCGCTACCAGTACTACCGCCGAAATCGTCTTGAGCCAGTTGTTCGTCATTTCCAATGCCCGCCTAGGTTGTTCGCGACCGCGCCCGGGCGCGATCATCTGAGGGTCGAAAAACTGCGGATGTATATCAGAGAGCATTCATGCAGGTCAATTTATCCGCGCAAAAAAGGCCCCGCGGGGGTCACTTCCAGCAATTCCAAATTTGACGAGATCGCTCAATTTAGCGCGGCGGTGGCGCGCGTGGCCGGTGCCCAGCATCGTGCGCCGCGCCTTGTCCACCCGACTCCCTGTCGTTGTCGTTGTCGTTGTCGTTGTCGTTGTCGTTGTCGTTGTCGTTGTCGTTGTCCGATGACGACAACGACAACGAAAAGGTGGATAGGCGTAGCGCATCCAGCATCGCCCCGCCGCCGCCGCGGGCGGCGCCCTGACCGGGTCAATGGGCCGCGCGTGGGGCCTCGATCGTGCGCACCGGCGCCTGCACCTGGATCTCGCTGCCGTCGTCGAAGGTGAGCGCGAGCGCCACCTGACCGCCGGGCGTCAGGTCGCCGGTGAGCCCGATCAGCATCACATGCAGGCCGCCCGGCTTCAGTTGCGCGCTGCCGCCGGCAGGAATGTCGATGCGCTCGATACGGCGCATGCGCATCACGCCGCCGTCGTTCACGTGCGTGTGTAATTCGACTGTCTTCGCCGCCGGGCTGGTGGCCGCGACCAAGGCGCGGGCCTGGTCTGACTGGTTGGTCAGGGTCATGAACACGGCGCTGTTAGGCTGGCCGGGCGGGACCGCGCGGGCATAGGGGTCGCTGACGGCGACGGGGGCGGCGGCCCACGCGGCGCCGGCCAGGGCGAACAGGCCGGCGGCAAGCACTGAACGCACGGGGGTGTTGGACATGGCAGTGTGCTCCTCTCGGGTGGGTGGGCGGCGACGGGGGCTAACCGCCGCCGAGCAGGTGACGGATGGCGGCGGCGATCGTGTCGGGGTGGGTGGCGTGGTCCAGGGTCTGCATCAGACGGCCCTGCGGATCGACCAGATAAGTGGCGGCTGAGTGGTCGACCAGATAGCCCCCGGCCGAGGCCGGCTGGTCGACGCGCTGGTAGGCCGCCCCATAGCGCCGCGCGGCCGCCGCGATTTGCTCGGGGGTGCCGGTGACGCCGCGGATGTTGGGGTGGAAATAGGCCGCGTAAGTGGCCAAACGGCCGGGGTCGTCACGCGCCGGGTCGACGCTGATGAACAAAACCTGGACCCGGGCGAGTTCCGCGGGGCTCAGGCCCTTGAGTGCGGCGGCGATGAAGGCCAGATTGGTGGGACAGATGTCCGCGCACCAAGTGTAGCCGAAGTAGATCAGCACGACCTTGCCGCGTAGCTGCGCAAGGTCAAGCGTCCCGGCGGCGGAGTCGAGCCGGAAGTCACCACCGGTGGGCGCTACGGCGAGCGCCAGGGCCGGGTGGGCCTGGCCCGTCGGCGCTGGGGCCGGCGGCAGCAACCACAGGAGCCACGCCAAGAGCGCGGCGAGGACGAGGACGGACAGGGCGAGTAGCGTATGCTGCATGGTTGGTAGATGATATATCGAATCGTTTTCGGTTTTTCGTCAGGCGCTTTTCGTCAGCGGCTGTCTTGGGCAATTAACCCGAGAAACAATGAGCAAGAGACAAGAAAATGGGTCGCCTGAGTGACTGGTGGCGGTTGCGGACCCTGGCACGGGAGCGGCAGTGCTACGCTCCGGCCGACTGGGCGGCGGCCTGGGGGGCGCTTCCGCTGCTCGCCGGGCTCAACCCGGACCAGTCTGCCCGCCTGATTGATCTGGCCTTGCTGTTTCTGCGCGACAAGCGGATTGAGCCGGTGCAGGGGCTGGTGCTGACCGCCGCGATGCGCCTCACCATCGCCTTGCAAGCCTGCCTGCCGATTCTGGAGCTGGGGCTCGACTGGTACCGCGGCTGGTACGCGGTGATCCTCTACCCGGACGCGTTCATTCCAGGCCACGAATATACGGACGCCGACGGCATGGTGCGGGTGGACGATCGGGTCAAGGGCGGGGAGGCTTGGGAGCGGGGGCCGGTGATCCTGTCCTGGGCGGATGTGGTGGCGGGGTGCGAACTGGACGGTTACAACGTCGTGGTGCATGAACTCGCACACAAGCTTGACATGCGCAACGGCGGCGCCAATGGTTGCCCCCCGCTGCATGGCGACATGTCGAGTGAGGCTTGGTCGCGGGACTGGTCCGCCGCCTTCGCGGACCTGGGGCGGCGGGTGGACGCGGGGGAGGAGACCCCGCTCGATCCCTACGGTGCCGAGTCCCCAGGGGAATTTTTCGCGGTGGCGAGCGAGGCCTTCTTCGAGATCCCGGGGCTGCTGCACGACGCGTATCCAGCGGTCTACGTGCAGCTGCAGGCCTTCTACCGCCAGGACCCGCTGGCGCGGCTCGGAGCGGGCGCCTGCGTCCCCGGCGCACTGTCGAGCTGTCCTCACGGCGGATGCGGCAATTTAGGCACTTTGCCGCAAACTATGGCAAAATATGTGGGCGAAGTAGGGCTCGACCGCCAGCAACCCCGGCCGGACATTCATGACCGATCAGTCCGCCATCCGATTTGAGTCCAGGCCGCTGCGGGGCATCGGGCTGTCCGACGCGAGACGATTGCGCGAGCTGACCACGGGAGACAAGCAGTCCCACATGCTTGCAGTCCTGCGGGAGCACCCCGATTATGTCCAGTGCTTCCTCGCCTGGGACGGGGATGAGATCGTCGGCTGGAGCCTGGCACGCTGGTTTGCGCCGTTCACGGACAGCCCCCGCAACGCGCATCTGAGCGTCTTTGTGGACCCGGCATGGCGGCGGTTGGGGCTCGGGCGGCAACTGTTGGGCCGGGCGGTGGAGTTTGCCGCGGCCCACCGGTTGCGGCCCTGGGTCTACGCCGGTCATCCGGACCAGTCGGCCTTTTTTCGCGCCTGTCCTTACCAGGCAGGCATCGTCGGCACCCCGTTCCGGTCGCGTTAGGGCCGGTGATCGGGCTGATGAGTTGATTTACACTTGCGGGGCATTGAAATTCGGATTTCGTTGACTACTTTACTCAGAGTCGCTCCCCGCCCCGCCCCCCGGGGCTGAACCCACACCTGACAGGTAAACAACGATGAGACTTTCGACTAAAGGTAGATACGCGGTCACCGCCATGCTTGATCTGGCCCTGCAGGGTGGTGAGGGTCCGGTGACCCTGGCGGATATTTCCGTCACTCAAGGGATTTCGCTCTCCTATCTGGAGCAGCTCTTTGCGGCCCTTCGCCACAAACAGTTGGTGCGCGGCGTGCGCGGGCCCGGCGGCGGCTACTATCTCGGGCGGCCGGCCAACGAGATTTCCATCGCCGACATCATCTGTGCGGTCGACGAGTGGGTGGAGTTCACCCGCTGCAGCGGCCGCGAGAACTGTCGGGGCGGGCAGCCTTGCCTGACCCATCAGCTATGGGACCAGTTGAGCGATGAGATTTTCAACTTCCTGAGCG
>CAILVI010000542.1 GCA_903837595.1 uncultured Thiodictyon sp. | reverse complement strand
GTAGTGGGTGGAAAGGAATTGCTGGAGTGCCTGGCGTACCGGTCCTTCCAGGTCGCGCGGGCCGTTGGTGGGCAGCGAGAGGAACACCCGCAGCGGGGTCGGCCCGTCGCAGCGGTGCGATTGCATGATCTGGGAGGGGAAGATCCGCAACGGCCAGTGGTCCAAGACCTTCTGGTTCTCCTGTAGCTCCAGGGCGGTCTGGCGCTGCCGGGTCGCCATGGCCCAGTCCTGTTCCTGCCGCTCCTTGACCTGCCGGCGTTGCTCCTCGCGCTGCGCCTCGAATTGCTGCTGCTGAAAGGCGCGTTGCTGGTCGCCGTCCTGGGTCGCGGTGCGCTGTTGAGACACGCGGGTCAAGTGAGTCGTGATCGCGTTGAAGGCCATCACGACGTGGTAGGGGCTCATGGCGGGGTCGGTTCCTTGGCTAATCCAGGTTGGCGATTATAGTCCTGGCGGCGTTGCAGAGGGCGATCGACATCGGTCATCGCCATCGACCACGACGGGCGGCCCTGATCGTCCAAGTGCGCCGCGCGCCCCCATGGCCACAGGAACCTGATAAAATTTCGGCGGAAGCCCAGGAATTTTTGCCGAACCCGGAAACCGACTCATGAGCCAAGTGACACTCAGCGCGAACAGATTCCGAGTCCTTGAGAACCTGAACTGGTCTCCGGACGGCCTCTGTCTACTCGTCGGCGCCAATGGATCGGGCAAGACGACGACGCTGGATCTGCTGCGCTTCCTGCGTAATTTCTTCGAACGAGGGCAGGAGAATGCCCTCCTCAGTATAGAGGGAGGCCATATCCGAACCCGTGGTTTGGCGGAAGGCGAGCCGGTCGAACTGGAGTTCGCGATCGGCGAGATCCGCTGGCAATTACGTTTACCGCTGTCCGCTTCCGGCTTTATGGGCACTTATGGAGAGACCCTGCTGCGCGGCGACGAGACCATCCTGCATGCTGAAATGTTTTCCGATCATTGGCTTCTTGGCCAGACGCGCATGCCACGCGAAGAGCAGCGCTGCGGTGCCGCTCTGTATTGGGATCGTCACGAGCCGGAATCGAAATGGATGCAACCGTTAGCGTCTGCCTTGAAAAGCATTCGCGTCTACCAGTCGTTTTTTCTGCATAAGGTTCAGCATCCAGACAACCGGGACCATCCGATGCAATTTTTGCACGGAACCGGCATTAATTTATGGTCTGTGCTGAATAGCTGGAAAGGTGCGCCAATGATGTATGGGGGACAATATGAATGGGTAATGACGCAAGCCCGCAAGGCATTTCCGGACCTGATCGGTAGCATCGAATTCGACCGCGGATTACCCTATCTCTTTCCGCCGGACTCCACCGATCCGGCAGATGGGTTGCCACCCGCCCGCGCTGCTGATGGCCTGCTGACCGGACTGCTCCAGTTGACCGCAGTCGCCGGCGCGCAGCGGGGTGCGCTCATTGCATTCGACGAAATCGAGAACCAACTGCACCCGCACGCGATCCGTACCATCCTGAGCGTGATGCGCGAACGCGCCGAACAGCAGGACTTGACGATCATTATCACCTCGCATTCGCCGGTGGTCATGAACGCCTTTCGACGTGAGCCGGACCGGTTCTATGTCTTCGAGCCCGGCGCGGCACGGATGCCGGTCGCGCTGACCGATCTGCACGATGAGGATTGGCTGGCGGCCTTTATGTTGGGTGACCTTTATGACCGCCTGGAGTTCGCCGCACCCGCGACTCTGCACGCTGGAGACGATTGAGCGTGCGCATTGCGATACTACCGACCGGCCGCATGGAATGGCAGGCACTCCCGGGCGCGTTGGGTCGGCTTTTCCCCGAGCACGAGTTCTACAGTCTGCCGAGGCGAGAGGAAGTTGCGTCGAATGCGACAATCGACTTTCCCGTACCGTCTTTTACCTCCTGTGACGTGTTGCGTCTCGCCGGTAAGCCTTGCGCAGCAGACAAGCTGATCGAGCGCGCGGTTGCCGAGGCGATCGGAAACGGGCGATCCCCACGCGCTGACCTGGTCCTGATCATCGACGACCTTGAGCTCGACAATATCCACCAACCCGCCGCGGTGGTCGGGATCGTTCGCGAAGCCGCTCGGCGATATCTCGATCGGATCGCGGCCATTGGCGGGAATACCCAGCGCCACGCTGATGCCTTGCGGGAGCGGGTGTCGTTTCATCTGGCCAAGCCGATGATTGAAGCCTGGCTGTTCGCTGATCCGACCGGGCCAACCCATACCGGCGTACCCACATCACGGCTGCCGAAACTGAAAACCCCGAACGATCCGGAGTGCTTTTGCAGCGATGATCCGGCGTTCACGGCCGATTTGGGCGCCGACTGCACGACATGGAATGCATTGCCCGAGGATACGCCGAAACAGCAGAAGGAAAAGCAAAAGCTCCGCCCCATCTGGGCAAGAGTGGGCGACCGGCGCTCGCAACACCCGAAGGCGTATCTCGCCTGGCTGTGTATGGATAGGACCGAGAAGAAATGCAGTGCCTATTCCGAGACCAAAGGAGGTGCCGATGCGCTGAAGCAAATCGCGTGGGATAGTCTGTTGACCCAGGCCAATCACTGCTGCTTCGTCCGGTCCATGGTCAATGATATCGCATTTCACCTGAACGTTATTCCTGAGCATGCGGGCGTTTGCGCATCGGAGACAGATCTGGCCGCCGCTCCACGAGATCGACTGTTGCGAAATGTTTGAACCGATAGATCGCGGTATTCGCATTCCCGTGACTGGAAAACAGAAAGTTGGGATCGCGTACCGCATACCCAATTGAAACGAGGGAACGAGAAAAAATCGACGGCTACATAGGCCGCGGGCCTGTGATAAGTACATCTGCCCAAACGTTTGTAATTCAAGATGACCCTCTATTATTGCAAGACCATGATTCTAAATAACGAGTCACAAGCGTTTGGGTGCAGGTACTTAGGGGTTGCTCGCCAATCCGAGCAGCAACGGAGCACGGAACAAAGAAAAAGGGGAAAAGGCAAGAGTCGTAAAGGTCAAAGGTCCTGGGCCAGTCGGAGACCGAGGGTGTTGTTACCGTAGGCAGGATCGTACCCATTACGGGTCGACACGCGCACCCAATGTCGATCAGAGTTCCAAGAACCGCCGCGCGACACTCGGCGAGCGAAATGGCCAGATTCGCGCCATTCAGAACCATCGACTGGGGCGCTCGTATAGTTGTCATGCCAACTATCCTGAACCCATTCCCAGACGTTTCCATGTACGTCGAAAAGCCCCCAGGGATTGGGTCGCTTCGTTCCGACCGGATCGGTTCCACAGATATGGAAGAAAAAATTGCCACGAAAACTGGCGTGGTCCCTCAGCGTTTTCTCGTCGCTACCGAATGACCAACGGGTCGTGGTCCCGGCACGGGCGGCATACTCCCATTCCGCTTCAGTCGGCAGACGGTAGTGCCGACCGGTCTGCTCCGAGACCCAGACGCAATAAGCTACGGAGTCATCCCAGGAGATGTTGATGACTGGACCTCGACCACGGCCAGAGCTATTATCAGCTGGCTTCTCATGGCCAGAAACCGCGCAGAAGCCGTCGTATTCATCGAAGGTGACCGCATAGCACCCGATGGCGAAGGGTCGGGCAATGATTACGCGATGCTGGGGCTTCTCGTTGTCCCGGGCTGCATCGTCGCCGTCTGAGGCACCCATGAGGAATGACCCGGGCGGGATCAAGACCATTTCCGGCCCATTGCTACCGTCCTTGAACGGGTCGCGAAAGACCGGCGCCAACCCCATCGATGCAGCCACCGACCGCTGTAGCCCCTGAACTTGCTCGCTGGACCAGCCGTGGATGTCCGGCGGAACCTTTGCCGCCCAACGGTCAGCCTGGATCCGCTGGTTCTCCCGCTTCAACCGCTGCTGGCGCTCCCGATTCTGCCGCTCCAGTTCCAAACGCTCCCGTTCCTGTTGCTCCTGTTCTAGCCGCACTCGTTCTTGGCGCTCCTGCTCCAATCGCTGCTGATGTTTCCGTTCCTGCCGCTCCTGCTCCAACCGCTCCCGTTCCTGTCGCTCCTGGCGTTTCTGCTCGATCTGCTCCCGCTCCTGGCGCGCCGCTGCCGCGCTCGTCGCGCCTCCCAGCCTTGCCATTAGGTCGGATTGGTTCAGACTGCCAATAGCATCGCGCAACCCGGTGAGGAATCCCGGGTCCACCAGGACTGCCGGACTAACCGGGCCATCCGCCGCGCCAACCTGGGCGCAGAAGCAATCGATCACCGCGATACCAGTCCCCGCAATAGTCGGAAGCCCACGTTGAGCCAGCCAGATCTGGATGGCGTGTATTATCTCTCTGACGGCCCATGCGCGATTCGCTAATGCGGCGAGCGGAACTGCCAATTGCAGCGCGAGCTCCGGCGCCCAGGCCGGCTGCTCCGCGGCCACCGCCCGGTAGCTGCGGCAATAGTGGTCGATGAAGGCGTGGGCGACCTCTGGTGGGAAGTCCGGGTTCAGAAGGTCAGGCAGCAGCTTCGGCAGGAGTGGCGGGGTGTCCCGATAGGAGAAGTGGTAGAGATCGCCGATCCAACCCATGACCAGGCAATGCCAGGTGACCAGGAATTGGTGGATGGCGCGCCAATCTTCCTTGACGAGTTGGAAGGGCGGCAGGTCCACTTGGTCGAGTTCGATACCGGCGGTACTCAGTGCCTCC
>CAILVI010000541.1 GCA_903837595.1 uncultured Thiodictyon sp. | reverse complement strand
GCCACTACCCCCTCAAGATAGCGTGTCTACCAATTTCACCACGTCGGCTAAAAACTTTTACATTCAAACCTTTAATTCGCCGGCGCCGCCGGGGGTTGCGCCGGCGCCACAATGGGAGCCGCCACCGGGACTTGCTCCGGCGCTGGCGCCGCCTTCGGAGCTGCCGGCGCCGACACCTGACTGCCTTGCTCCTTGACCGGTTGATCAGGCACGACTGTCGGCGCTCGCGGAGCCACCGCACCCGCGGGGCCAGCAGGCGGAACCGGGGCACCGGGAGCAACCGGCACATCCGAACCTGACGACTGCACCGCCGCTGCGGGCACCACCGGCACCTCTGAGGATGATACCTTAGAAGCGGGCTGCACCGCCACCGGCGCCACCTTGTCCGCGGGGACCTGCACTGTGTCGGCGGCCGGCGTCTGGACCTTTACTGCCATACCGTTCGCCCCATCCATCAGGCCGGCGGGCTTACTCCCCTTGGAGGCATAATACGCCATTGTCATGCTGGTGAGGAAGAACAATGCAGCAATAATTCCGGTGGCGCGGGACAGGAACGAACCCGACCCACGGGCGCCGAACACAGTCGCCGAGGCCCCGCTCCCAAAGGCGGCACCCGCATCGGCCCCCCGCCCGTGCTGAATGAGCACCAGAGCGATCAGCGCGATGGATAAAAAAACTTGGGTGACGGTCAGGATAGTATGCATGAATTCGTTAGTCCGGTCTCGTCCTTCGGTCGCTGGGATGGACGCACTCGTTACGCTGCCGCGTCCCCGGCCCTGGCAATTGCCAGGAACTCATCGGCATTCAGAGCGGCCCCACCGATGAGACCGCCGTCAATATCCGACTGGGACAATAGCTCCGGGGCATTACTGCCCTTCATGCTGCCACCGTACAGGATACGGATCTTCTGCGCCACCACCGGGTCGTGACCGGCCAACCGCCCCCGAATGAAGGCATGGACCTCCTGTGCCTGGGCGGGGGTGGCGGTCTTACCGGTGCCGATCGCCCACACCGGCTCATAGGCCAGCTCCATGACCCGGAAGGCGGCAATCCCGCTGAGCGCAATGATGCCGTCGATCTGCGCGGCGATCACGGCCTGCATGTCGCCGCGCTCGCGCTCCTCCAAGGTCTCACCGACACACAGGATGGGCGTCAGACCCACGGCGACGGCCGCGGCCAGCTTCTTGGCGATGATGGCCTCGTCCTCACCGTACATCGCGCGGCGCTCGGAGTGGCCGATGATCACATAGCGGCATCCGAAGTCCGCCAGCATGGACGCGGCGACCTCACCGGTAAAGGCCCCGACCGCCTCGGTGGCGCAATTCTGCGCCCCCAGGCGCACACTGCTCCCCGCGACGGCCAGCTCGGCCATCTGCAGGAAGGGGAACGGCGGACAAATGGCCAGTTCGCTGCGCTGGATCGCGGCTGCGCCGCCGACCACGCCGGCCAACAGCCGCTCCACGCTGGCCTTGGTTCCGTTCATTTTCCAGTTACCGGCAATCAGTGGCTGACGCATGTGCATCTCCTAAAATTAGAGCCCGGCAATTTATCTCGATCAGGCCTGGAAATCAACCGAAAACTTGCCGTAGACTAGCCCCATGAGCAAGGCTAAGAAAAAGACCGACGGCGGCTCCACCATCGCACTCAACCGGAAGGCGGGGCATGACTATCACATCGAGCAGCGGATCGAGGCCGGACTGGTCCTGGAGGGCTGGGAGGTCAAGAGCCTGCGCGCCGGGCACATCCAGATCAAGGAGGCCTATGTAAAAATCCTGCACGCCGAGGCCTTCCTGATCGGCTCGCATATGACGCCGCTGCCCACGGCCTCCACTCATGTCAGCCCGGACCCGACCCGCAGCCGCAAGCTCCTGCTCAAGCGGCACGAGATCAACCGCCTGATCGGGGAGACCGAGCGCGCCGGCTACACCCTGGTGCCGACCGCTATGTACTGGAAGCACGGCCGGGCCAAGCTGGAGATCGGCTTGGCCAAGGGCAAGAAGCTCCACGACAAGCGCGCCGCCGAGAAGGATAAGGACTGGCAGCGCGAGAAGGGGCGGCTGTTCAAGGCTGGTTGAGGGGCTGACGCCAAGGTTTCTCTTGCGCGTCGTCGGGCCGCCGCCAGGCGGCCACCGGGATCGCCGACATCCTGTCAGCAGGGTCGCCGCGCGATATCCAAGGCCTGGCTGGCCCCTTGCACCCGAGCCCCGCACCCCCTATATTGTCCCAGACACTTGGGGGCGACTTGGTTTCGACGTGGGTCGCGAAACCTTAGGTGCATGCCGAGGTGCAGGTACCTCGTTAAACCGTCTGCAAATTCTAGTTGCCAACGACGACAACTACGCTCTCGCTGCTTAACCCCAGCGGGCCTCCGACCGATGTTTGCCTGTGGGCATCGGGTTCCGGGGGTAACAACACATAGGATCGCGGTGACGGGGGTCCAGACCTGATCTGCTAAAACCCAAATTTGGAATCGCCGACCGTGCGCCCTGCCCTTCGGGCGCGGGAAGGCTAAAAAAAGTAGAACGGGCTAAGCATGTAGTACCAACGGCAGAGGGCTTGCGGACGCGGGTTCGATCAACGCAAAAGGTCGCCTTTGCTCGTAAGGGCAAAGTGAAAACGGGGCTCACATCGGAGAACCCTTCAGCCGGCTCAAGACCGGCATGGCAACCCCGAGGGGTAGGAAGAGGGCCAACCTCAGGCCTGCCCTGTAGAGACTTATAGAGTCGCTGAACCGGCAACGGTGGAGCGGCCACTAGGATCCGCGGATACGCGGATAACACGCCCCGCATCCGGACCACCGGGTCGTCACCGGACCGGATGAAGGTATAGTCCAGGCCCTATCGAAAGATGGGGAATCACTGTCCCGCCGCCTCCACCATCAGTGGGCCTTGGAGTAACATCCAAGGCTCTTTTTTTTGCGCGTGGAAACCCATGAGCGACTTCGGTTGAGCTGAGGACCTTGATCATCGCTCCGGTTACAGCGTATCGTGTAGAGTGTGGTGAGCTTGCGAGCCGTACGAACAGCCTTACCCCGTTCCGCCCTATTTGGCGTACCGACCCCAACGGGGTCGGACATACCAGCCCAGGGCAACACCCTGGGTATGAGACATATAGGATACCCTAGCCCTGAAAGGGCGTGACATACGCGACTGCACCGTTAAGTACTTCAACAGAGAATTTTGTAGAAGGTTTGGCTAAATTTCAAAAGCACTTCTTGTTACTCCAAGTTCGTGTATTTGAAATAGGCTCTTCCTGCGTTTCAGGCGGTTCTGGTCAGCAAGGCCGAGAGCATGGGCTGGAGCAGCCCCCGACCGCGCCGGCGGACGTTGTGCGTGAACTGAAAGAACCCCAGGTAGAGCGG
>CAILVI010000540.1 GCA_903837595.1 uncultured Thiodictyon sp. | reverse complement strand
CGCTTAACCCTAATTTCAAACATGGACTGCCGTTTCTGGTCCAGACCGCTGCGGCGTATGTCGCCATCACCGAGTCCGACCTGCTCGACTGGTCCGGCATGTGGCTCGTTCCCAAGGCCGGCGCCAAAAACACGCTGGAGGTGCAACTCGCTCCGCCGATACCGGCGCAGCCCTGGCCGTCACGCAAGCCGTCGGCGACAAATGGGGTGGAGGCACAATCCGCTCCGCCGGTGGGCGAGGTTCAGAAGGGCCTGGTTGTGGCCAAGACTCCCCACAATTCCCCCTGGCGGACATTCATCATCGGCCGCCAGCCTTACGAACTCATTCAGAGTGACCTGGTGTTGAACCTCGCCACCCCGAGCAAGATCGCCGCCGCCTCCTGGATCAAGCCGGGCATGTCGTCCTGGGGTACCTGGTGGTCCGCCACGGGGCAAAACGACCTCCCGACGCTCAAACAGTACATCCAGCTGGCCGCCGACATGGGCTGGCCGTATCAATTGTCGGAGATTTACGACAAATCGATTGTGCCCGATTTGGTGACCTATGCCAAGGAACGGGGCGTCCGCGTGTGGCTGTGGTTCCACTTCAACGACTTCATCGACAGCGCGGTCTATAAAAGAGACTTCCCCATGTACGCGCAATGGGGCCTGGCGGGACTGAAGATCGACTTTATCGATCGCGACGACCAGTGGGCAGTCAACTGGTACGAAGATATCTGCAAGACGGCGGCCGAAAACAACCTGCTGATCGACTTCCACGGCGCGTACAAACCGACCGGCCTGAATCGCACCTGGCCCAATCAGATCACGCGCGAGGGCATCCAAGGCAATGAATATAACAAATGGAGCACCAAAGAAACCCCCGAGCACAGGGCCACGCTGCCCTTCACGCGCATGCTGGCCGGCCCGGGCGACTACACACCGGGTGGCTTCCACAACCGCCAGCCGTCACAGTTCGAAAACGTAAAGGTCAATACGCAGGTGCAAGCTACGCGCGCCGGCGAACTGGCAATGTTCATTCTCATCGAGAGTCCGTTCACCGTCGCCTGCGATTCGTTCAATAATTACAAAGACCAGGATGGCAAATATCAGCCCGGCATAGATTTCCTCAAGAGCCTGCCGACCGTTTGGGACGAAACCCGCGGCCTAGCCGGTGAAGTGGGGAATTTTGTGGTCGAGGTGCGGCGCAACAGCAAGAACTGGTATCTGGCCGCGATCACTGACAGCAATGCCCGCGAATTGCCGGTGCCGCTGAAGTTCCTGGGCGCAGGCGATTGGAAAGTCACCCTGTGGGAAGACGCGCTCGACAGCGACCAGAACGCCGAGCATTTGGTCAAGAACAAAAGAACTGTGCACCCGTCTGACACCCTGCAACTGAAGCTGGCGCCCGCGGGCGGAACCGTGGCGATCTTCTCGCCCGCTAGGTGAAGCGCCGACGGGGGGCGGCCTGCCTCGCCGAAGCTTCACCGAAGGCTGGCGCGCCGCCCCCCGGATGAGGCGCCTGCCGTGAACGGCGGGT
>CAILVI010000539.1 GCA_903837595.1 uncultured Thiodictyon sp. | reverse complement strand
GTCTCATAGGATTGCTCCATTTGCCAGAGCAGGCTATTGGACATCTGGTTGATCCGCTCTTCCGGATGCTGATCACTCAGAAGCTTGATTCCGGAGATAAAGATCGGCCAGGGACCGGTCTCCAGTTCGTCGAGCATCGGTGTGTCGTGTTTCTCGATCGGCATTGCGCTGTCTCTCCTCTCGGGTCATGCAGAACGGGGATACGCGGGTGCGCGGGCGGCTGGGGTCGGCCCCCATACCGTACACCGACGACGGGGTTCGCCGTTCTTGCTGTTCTTATTTTTCTCGTTGCGACGGGTACCAAGGTCGCCGCCGCCCACCGACCCCGCCATATCCATGGTCGCCGCACGTGATAAGGCAGCCGCGCCCCGTTGAGTCAATTGACTGCATCGGTCGGTGCTGCGGTGGGTTCCCGCCAGCATCTCGCGGCACCTGTGCCGACGGCCATTTGCCATGAGATGTTACCGACGGGTACTATCTTAGTCAATAGTTACTAATATACTCACGTCCTAAATTAGTGGCGGCCCGACGCCCAGTGCAGGCAGCGGCCATCCGCCACGCTGGTGAGACCTCACTGCGGCTGGGCAAGGCTGCCGCCGGCACGGCCGGGCGACCACCGGCCGTCCCGGGAACGTCAGATCCCACCTGAGAATCATCTTATAAGTTGTTAGATTACTTTATAATAACGAGGGATTGCTTGTTTTCGCGCTGCCAGAACTACACATTGATTACAAGCCAGACCCGGGGCCTGCCGGGGCGCACAGTCAACAGAACTAAATCAACACTCAGGGCGGTGGCCGCGACCCATGCTCAAACTCAGCGAACTTCTCGTCGGTGATCAAGGGATCGAGTCCTTCAACGAACTGATACCGCTGGTCCAAGCGGTCGCCCGCTCCGGCGAACGCTTTTTTCGGATGGACGTCAAACCGCCCTACCCCGACACCCCAGGCGACTGGGAGGACCGTCTGGAGGCCGCGTTCAGCGGCCTGGTACGCTAGATCATGATCCCGGGCGCGCTCATGAAACATCTCGACCTGCTTGCCGTCCGGCTCGCCGAACCCCAGTGCAATTGCCGGCCGAACGCCGAGTTCGGGGTCGGGGTCGGCACACACAATCATCACAAATCCGAGCAGTTGGCGCTTGAATCCCATCTCGACGCACTCTGGGAGCGCCTGGGCGACCTCAAGCGCGTCGGCGGCTTGCCCCAAGCCGACGCCGACACCCGTCTGCAACTGGCCAGGACCTTGGTCACCCTCGGTCGCGGCGCAGAGGCCTGGCCGCTCGGACGTGAGTCATTCAACTATTTCCTGGCGGCGGACGACTTCGAATCCGCCGCAGACGCCTGCGATGTGCTCTTTCAGGCGGAGCAACCCGGTTCGACCTGCGCGCTGGGCCAGGGGATCTGGCTGGCCGTGACCTGCCCGATCGACCCAGAACTGAGCATCGAACTCCTGAACCATGTGATCGACGAGACGGCACAGGACGCAGACGGTGCGGCCGTCGCCGCCAGCACGGCACTGTTCCTGGCCGACGTGCGCGCCCAGGGCCAGCACCGAGAAGAATTGATGTTTTTCTCCACCCAGACGCTCAGTCATGTGGCCCGTCAACACAGCGGGGTGGAGACACCCGAACAGCTCGAGCAGTGGATGGAGCAACTGGAGTTGAAGGAGCCGGAGAAATTTCTGATGCGGCTGCGCAAGGTGGTCGAGGTGCTGGTCCGGGACGACTGGTGGTTTGATCGCGAGGCGCTGCAGGACCGTCTGCCCTTCGCCTGAAACCGCCGACGCCAATGTATTGGAACGAAACGGATCAATTCGACACTGCCGTGCCCGACGAGGTCGTGGACTTGGTGTTCGCACTCGACTGTCGGCAACTGCCGGTAGACCATGCTTACACCCTCGCCGCCGCATTGCTGCGGGTCTGTCCCTGGATGGCGGACGAGCCGCTGCTCGCGATTCACAGTGTACACGTCGCCGGTTCACAAAATGGGTGGGAGCGACCCGCGCATGGCACGGCGAACCACCTCCAGGTCTCACGCAGGACCAAGCTCAGAGTTCGGGCACCGCGGGCGCGAGTGCCCGACCTACTCGAAACGCTACCCGGTACGCGCCTCGAGGTTGGTGACTGTCTGCTGACGCTCGGCGTCGGCACGGTCAGGTCCTTGAGCCAAGAAACCACACTGTTCGCCCGCCACCTGGTCGCCGGCCAGACCCCAGACGCGGGCGAGAACGCCTTTTTGGACGCGGCAGTCAACGCTCTCGCGGCCATCGAGATCGTGGTGCGCAAGGCCCTGTGCGGCAAGACGGCCACCCTGGCGACCCCGCAGGGTACGATTCTGGCACGCAGCCTGTTGCTGGCGAACCTCACGACCGCAGAATCGCTGCGCCTCCAACAGCAGGGACTCGGCCCCCATCGGCTGCTGGGATGCGGTATCTTCATCCCACACAAGGGCATCGACGCGGTCAGCAACACCTAGCGCCGCCCCCACCCTAGCCCGCATATCTCACGCCAAAGCGCAAAAGCGCAAAAGCGCAAAAGCGCAAAATGCTAATAAATACAATAGTTTAGTAAAATCACCGATCAGCCGCATGGTGACTTGTCCAGCGCCGGTAACGCACTGAAACGCCTTGATGAGCTTGGCGCCTTGGCGTGACAAGTGCTCTTTCGAGGGTGGCAAATCCAGCCGTGACTACTCCATCAGAATATTATAACATTCAAATTTCATGACTGATGCGTGCCTGCCGCGCACGCTGTCTTAGCCCGCTTTTCGCGACGACAGGAGCACATAGATGGCGATTGAAATCAATGGTAAGACGATCGAAACGACCGACCACGGGTACCTGATCAACCATTTGGATTGGAATGATGACGTCGCGCGCAGCCTCGCGCAGGCCGAGGGAATCACCCTCACTGACAAGCACTGGGACCTGATCCGCTACTTGCGTGAGGAATACCTCGACAACAACCAGAACCAACCCATGGAACGCGCCGTGCTCAAGGACATGGGCCACCGCTGGGGAACCAAGCCCACCAGCAAGGACCTCTACACCCTCTTCCCCCTGGCCCCGACCAAACAGGGGACCAAGATCGCTGGACTACCCGAGGTACTGCGCAAGGGCGGGTATTGATCCAGGCACAAAAAAAACCCCCGGGCCTGACGGCACGGGGGTTTTCCAAATAAGGCCCTGGC
>CAILVI010000538.1 GCA_903837595.1 uncultured Thiodictyon sp. | reverse complement strand
GTCCGGAAGGCGTCCGCGGCGGACAGCAGGTCCGACTTGACCAGCCCGATGAAGGCTCGGAACGCCTCAAACGCGTCCTGGCCTGGGTACTCGTCGTTGCCCTCCTATTTCAGCGCCGCCAAGTGTCTCACCTACATTGGCACAGAGGGGCATCCCGATCCCTTGTTGGAGCGGGTCAGACGTTTCGTTGCAACGGCACGCTATCTTCGTCCCTGGCGAAACTACGGGCTGCGGCTCAATCTACTGGGCTGGTTGCAGTACCTCACCCAGCCGACGCGCAGCGCTGACATGGGCTCGCTGGCCGGCGACTGGGACACCCACTGGGATATCGCTTACCGGTACCGGCTCTTTTTCTGGATCCACCCGGACGACCCCTTCAGGATCGAGCGGATCGCCATCGAGCTGTGCGACCGCGCCGGCTCAAACCTGCTGACGGCCGCGGACCCGGAAGACGACGACGAGTGGCGGCGCGAAGAGCTGAACCGGCTGCGCGAGACCATCCGCGAATCGGACATCGCATTGGCCGCGTTGGAGACAGTACAGCGCGAATACGCGATGCCCGCGGATCGCTCTTGGCAGTTCCGCGAGCGGCCTGACCCGCAGGAGACCAGGCCGCGCGCGCGCCGCAAAGCGTTGCAGGGGAGTTGCAGCATGCTGTTGACTCAGTTCGAGAAACGCTTCGGAGCGGCAATCGCCGCCGACAGCCAACCGCTGATGGAGCGGATCGACGAATTCGATCGGCTGCTGACGCTCGCAGACGCGGTGATCGACAGCCCCGACAGCGAGGCTTGGCTGGCCGCGTTGGGGGAATCGGGAGGCGGTCACCAGGGACGCAGCGACACGGGCGCGGGCGGACCTTGAAGCCGCACAGGCGTTGGCGGAACAGTTGCGCGGCTCCGTGTCCGAGCGCGACGGCCCGCCACACTCACGGCTACGGTCCAGGCCGAAGAGCAGTTGCGGGATGCGGATACCCAGCATTGACTCAGCCGACCCGCCGAACATCAGGCGGCAGTGGCTGAGGCCCGTGCCCGCGAAACGGCTCTGACCGAGGAGAAGAAGGCCCTGGCCCTGGCGGCGCAACGCTTGCGGCAGGACCTTCGGAAGGTGCAGTCCGTGCTCGACGATGATGAGCGCGTGGCACCGCTCGCCAAGGCTGACTTTGCCGTGCAGGTTCACTTTCGACCCAAACCAAACCGGACAGATGGAATTGATCACTGGCCGTCCGCTCTGTTCCGATAACGAGCAGGACCGGCACTAGCGCGCTGTTTTTCTCAATCATTTGGTGCGTGCATACCTGGCAGCAATCGGCATTTGGCGACCTCCGCCGAACGAACGCGCATGCACCTTGATGATCGGCGGTGCCTGTCGCCGCTTGAACTCAGCCCGCGCCAGCATGCCTTCAATCCGCTCGCGCAGCGCCACATCCGATTCAAGGTCGGCCAGCGGCTCACCTTCAAGGATCTCCCGTAGCAGCGGATCAAGGACCTCATAGGACGGAAGGCTATCGCTGTCACGCTGTCCTGGTGCCAGTTCTGCCGACGGGGCCTTGTCGATGATGGCCACGGGGATGGGTGATCCGAATCGATCGTTGATCCAGCGGGCGAGCCGATAGACCTCCGTCTTGTAGAGGTCGCCGATCAGCCCGATGCCGCCGTTGGTGTCTCCATACAGGGTGCAGTAGCCGACGCTCATTTCGCTCTTGTTGCCGGTCGATACGAGCAGGGCGCCCAAGTCGTTCGCGTACTCCATCAGGATCGCGCCACGGACGCGGGCCTGGAGGTTTTCTGCGGCCAGACCAGCGAGATTTCGGTGCATGGCACGGCTGTAACCGCCATGGAAGGCTTGCACAATGTTCTCGATGGGGTGCGTCCGCAGTTCAACCCGCAACCGTTGGCAAAGGTCGGCCGAGTCGGAAATGCTCCCGTCGCTGGAGTACTGCGATGGCATGGTGATGGCGACGACGTTTTCCGGGCCGAGGGCCAAGGCGCTGACTGCGATCACGAGGGCAGAGTCGATGCCGCCGGAGGACCCCACGACCACGGAGCGAAAGCCCGTCTTGGCCATGTAGTCACGCAAGCCAAGGGTGAGTGCACCGAACATCTCCTCCTCGGCGCAGCAGGTTAAGGGCGCTTCCCCGGTGAATTGTCCCTGGTCGAAGTCGGCCACCACGAGGTCCGGCCGGAATCCCCGTCCCCGCGTGCGAATGGTTCCGCCGTCGGCAAAGAAGGAGTTGCCGTCGAAGACCAGTTCGTCGTTGCCGCCGACTTGGTTCACGTAGGCCAAGGGCAGCCCAGCCTTGAGTAGCGTGGCAGCCCGTAGCGCGGGCTTGCCGACGTGGAAAGGACTTGCGTTGATCGAAACGGCCAGGTCGGCACCAGCCTTGGCCAGGTCGCCGAGCGGGTCCACGGCATAGTCGCGCCCCTGGTAATTCCAGCCATCCTCGCAGACCAGCAGCCCGATCCGGTATCCGGCCAAGTCGAGAATGGCCGGATCACGCGGGCCCGGATCGAAGTAGCGCCGTTCGTCAAAGACATCGTAGGTCGGAAGGAGTTGCTTGTGGTAGCGCCGCACGATCCGGCCCTGATCAATGACCAACAAGGAATTGAGCAAGGGCTTGCCCAAGCCTCGATTGGCCGTGACCGCGCCGAGTACCAGCGTGATCGGCAACCGACGGGCGTACTCGGCCAGACGGGCAATGGCTCCGTCCTGAGCGGACAATAGTCGCGGGTCAAAAAGGAGGTCCCGCGGTGGGTAGCCGATCAGCGACAGTTCCGGGTAGGCCAGCAACCGGACTTGGCGGGTGGTCGCCTGGTCCGCCGCAGCAAGCACCTGCTCCAGGTTGCCGGTGATGTCTCCGACCGTTGGGTTGGTTTGGGCAAGTCCGATGCGGATCATGGGAACAGGCTCCTCAGGTAGGCGACGTAGGTCTCGTTGGCGCACAGGGTCTTGCCCGGCGCGTCGGAGAGCTTGGCGACCGGTTGGCCATTGGCCTGCACCAGCTTCATGACAATGTTCAGGGGCGCAACGCCCAGGTCATTACCCAGGTTCGTGCCGATACCGAAACCGGTCTGGATGCGGTCGGCGAAATGGTCATAGATCTCTATCGCCCGAGGAACGTTGAGGCTGTCGGAAAAGACGAGCCGCTTACCCGCGGTGGGCAGGCGCAGCTTCGCATAGTGGGCCAGCGCCTTTTCCCCCCAGACGATGGGATCGCCCGAGTCGTGCCGCAGGCCGTCGAAAAGCTTGGCGAAGAAGAGGTCGAAGTCCCGCAGGAACGCATCCATGGAGATGACATCCGTGAGCGCAATACCCAGGGCACCGCGATAGGTCTCGACCCAGACCCCGAGGGCACGCTTTTGGAAGTCAGGAAGGATGCCGCCCACGGCCTGGAAGAGCTGCAAGAACTCGTGGGCCATGGTGCCAATGGGAACGAGACCCAGCCGACGGGCGAGATCCACGTTGCTGGTGCCCTTGAACCAATTGCCGCCCTGGGCCTTCAGGGTGGCAACGACCTCTTCCTGCCAGGTACGCGACGCCCGACGCCGAGCACTGAAGTCGAAGACCTCAAAGGGCGTTGCGCGCGGCCGTACCGCGTTGGCCAGGGCGATCTTGGCTTGAAGGCGTTCGCGCCCGACGGTCAGGACCGCGTCGCGGTCGTTGCCGACCAGGCGCCGGAAATAGAGTTCGCTGACGATCGCCAGCACATCGATCTCGAACATCGTCACCTGGGGAATCGGGCCGCGTGCCTCAATGACGAGGTCGCAGCCCTCGGTGTCGATGACTAGGTGGCGATCAAGAAGCCGGAAGTTCTCCAGGTAGTCGATGAACCAGGGCGACATGAAGTAGAGGCCGCCCAAATAGTCCAATTCCTCCCCCGTAAACCGTAGCGAGCTCAAGGCCTCAGCCTCCCGGCGCAGGTCGCCGACCAGTTCGGCCAGGGGGAACGCCGGGATGTTGCGGCACTTGAAGCGATAGACAGCCAGGACCTCCGGCACCGCCTTGACCATCGCCTGGAGCATCGTGAGCTTGTAGAGGTCGGTATCGAGCAGGGACTGGATAATCATGATGGCATCCTAAGTTGTATACTACCACTAACGAGCCGTTGGCTTCGCCTGGCTCGGCCCTGGACCACATTCAGATCGTGCGGTCGAAAGTGGTCATCTCCTTGGCGCGATAGAGCTGCGCCGGGCGGTTCTGCCCCCCCTTGAAGGCGCCCGGAACCTCCTCGACGAACCCCAGTTCTCGCACCTTGCGGCGGAAGGAACTCTTATCCAGCGGGGTTCCCAGCAGCCGTCCATACAGGTCTTGGAGTTCCGACAGGGTGAAGGTATCGGGCAGCAGAAAGACCGGCAGGGCCGAGTAGGAGGCCTTGTTCCTGAGCCGTTCGACGGCGGCACCGATGAGAGTGGCATGGTCAAAGGCCAGCGGCGGCAGGGCGTCCACCCGAGCGAGCAGGTCGGCCGGCCATTGCTTCATGGTTTCCCGATCCTCTAGGGCCACGTAGCAGACGCTGACGGACCACCCACGGGGATCGCGGCTTGGGCCAGAGAAGGTGGCCAGTTGCTCCAGATAGCGGACTGCCTTGCCCGCCTTCGTCTTGAGCACACGGCAGGCGGCGGCGGCCGTGTTCTCGTCCTCCTCCGGGTGAACATAGCCCCCCGGCAGGGCCAGGGCTCCCTTGTAGGGCGCGGCGTCGCGGCGGATCAGACCGACACGCAACCCGTCAGACAGACTGCTTTCAAGGTCGACGGTGAGCAGGACGACATCGACCGTGACGAGGATTTTGGGGCGCATGGCGCTGTCCGATTTCATGTTCATGGAGGCATCCTAGCACGGTTAGTTGCATCGCACCACTAAATATAGTTGCACGGAACCACTAACTGTGCTTAACTTTTCTTAGTGGTATGTTGCCACGAACGAACCAAGGAGACTGCCATGAACATAAAGACCCACTTGGTCGTGATCGACCCACAGAACGACTTCTGCGACATTCCGGGCGCGGCCCTTCCCGTCCCCCGCGCCGGCGCGGACATGCTGCGGCTGGCTGCCTTCATCGACGCCAACGCGCCGCGCCTCGACGACATCCACATCACCCTGGACTCCCACAACCCGGTGGACATCGCGCACCCCGCTTGGTGGGTGGACGCCAATGGCGCCGCGCCGGCCCCGTTCACGGTGATCGGTGAGGACGACATGGCCGCCGGCCGCTGGCGGGCCCGTCTGCCCGAACTCCAGGCCCGCAGCACGCAGTACGTGAAGCAACTCGCCCGCGCCGGACGCTACGCCCTGGTGGTCTGGCCCGAGCACTGTCTGATCGGGACCTGGGGCCACAACGTGCAGGCCGAGGTGATGGCGGCCCTGAACCGTTGGGCTCGCTCCCGGGTGGAGGTGGTGGACTTCGTGACCAAGGGTTCGAACCCCTTCACCGAGCACTACAGCGCGGTCCAGGCGGAAGTTCCCGATCCGGCGGACCCCTCGACCCTGGTGAACACCCGGTTCATCGAGACCCTTGCTCAGGCCGACGAGATTCTGATCGCTGGCGAGGCCCTCTCACACTGCGTAGCCAACACGGTCCGGGACATCGCCAGCAACTTCGGCGACGAAAACATCAAGAAGCTCGTGCTCCTGGAGGATTGCTCCAGCTCAGTCGCGGGTTTCGAGGGCCTTGGTCAGCAGTTTGTCGCCGAGATGACGGCACGCGGCATGCGAGTCATCAATTCCGGTGCCTATTGAGAGGAAGACGCCATGAAACTGAACGACATGCAATCCGGCAAGGCGGCGGGGTTCAACTTCTCGGGGATTCGCCCCGAGACCTTGGGTGCGACCGAATACACCCTGGTGACCGTCGTGACCGACAAGACCGGCAGCGTCACCGCGTTCGCCGCCGAGCTCTTGGCGATGAAGCGGGCGGTGGTGGACGCTTGCCGAAAGAGTCCCAGGTCGGCCTACCTGCTCCTGCGACAGGTGGAGTTCAACACGGTGGTGGACGAGGTTCACGGGTTCCTGGAACTGACCGACATCGACCCGGCCAGCTACCGGGAGCCGGCCACCGGCGGCATGACGGCACTCTACGACGCGACCTTTGCTGCGGTTACCGCAACCCGGGCCTACGGCAAGACGCTCACGGACGCCGACTTCGGGGTCAATGCGATCGTTTTCGTCATCACCGACGGCGACGACAACGCCTCCCGTACCGGGACCGCCAAGGCCATCGCCCGCGAGGTGGCTGAAAGCGTCAAGAGCGAGGCCTTGGAGTCGCTCCGGGTGGTGTTGATTGGCATCAACGCCGGCCAGTATCGGGCGAAGCTGGAATCCTTTGCCGCCGCGGCGGGGATCGACCAGTACGTGGACGCCGGCGAGGCGACGCCCGGGCGGCTGGCAACGCTGGCCCAGTTCGTTGCCACGTCCATCGCGTCACAGTCCCAGAGCCTGGGCACTGGCGGGCCCAGCCAAGCACTGGTCTTCTGAGGACGAGACGATGGCCACCGACAGCTACTTCGTGATCGGCTCGAACCACCAGTCGGCGGGGATGCCATGCCAGGACTATGCCGTGCACGGGGCACTTCACGGCACCCGGTTCGGCATCGTCGCCGACGGTTGCAGCGCCTCTGCTGGCCGCCCGGACATCGGCGCGCGCCTGGCGGCCCTCAGCCTTGCCCGAGCATTCGAGATGGACCCGGCTGGTAGCCGCTCCCCGGAACCAGCCCTGCTTGCCGGTCTGCGTGACGCTTTGGACTCCGGCTGGGTAGGCCGGGAAGATTTGCTGACCACGGTCGGCGGTTTTCTGGTTGGATCGGAGGGTCTTCAGGCGTGGCTATGGGGCGATGGGGTGATGTTCGCTGTCTTCGCCGACGGAACCACCGAAATCCGCGTGGTGACCACAGAGGACAATACACCCTTCTACCCGATCTACCTGCTCCAGCCGGACGGCCCGCGCCCGCCGGCCGTGGTGAACGGGCAGCCGCTGGCCGGGGCGACCTGCTGCCACTGGGACCTGCGCGACGCCCCCCGTCCCCTCACGACCTTCATCATTGCCACCGACGGGCTGGCGCAGCTCCAAGGCATGGACACTGCGCCGGCCGCCGCCGAGCTGGCCGAGTTTCGGACCACGGCCGGCGCCTTCCTGAAGCGCCGGGCCATGCGGGCACTGCGGGCCGCACCTCCCATTGATGACCTTGGCCTGGCCGCCTACCATGAAGATCCTCGCTGAAAACAAGGGCTGGGTGACCCTCGAATCCCGCCATGTCATTGCGGCCGGCGGCGAAGGGACGGTCTATGGCCGGGACGGTGATGCCTTCAAGGTCTACCACCAGCCCCGCGACCTGGCGGACAAGATCAGGCTGCTGAAAGGATTGGATCACCCCGGCGTCATTGCCCCCAGGGGCATCCTGGAGGACGAGCGGCGCCGGTTCGTTGGCTACTGGATGCGCCGGGAGGCCGGCGAGGCGCTGCCCAACCTGTTCGCCAACGCCTGGCGGCACACCAACGCCTTTGGAGCGGCGCAAACGCAGGCAACCGCGGCAGCGATGCGCGAGGTGGTGGGATTCGCCCATAGCCGCGGGGCATTGCTGGTGGACGCCAACGAGTTCAATTGGCTGGTCGCCGGCTTAGGCACCAAGAAACCTACGCCCAGGCCGGTGGCCATCGACGTGGACTCCTGGCAGATCGGCCACTACCCCGCTACTGCCCTGATGCCTTCCATTAAAGACTGGCAGACCAGCGGATTTTCCGAGAACACGGACTGGTTCGCCTGGGGCGTGGTGACCTTCCAACTTTTTACGGGCATCCACCCCTACAAGGGCACCCATCCAACGTACGGCCGCCGCGACCTGGAAGCGCGGATGCGGGCGAACGCCTCGATCTTCGATGCCGGCGTGCGCCTGAACGCGGCGGTGCGCGACCCGTCCGCGATCCCGGCTGGATTGCTCGCCTGGTACAGGGCCGTCTTCCACGACGGGGTGCGTTGCCCACCGCCCGCGCAGTTCGGCATCGTTGCGGCCCCGACGGCGCGGATCGCCCCCGTCTCCGGTCAGGACGCCGTGGTGACGATCAGCCGGTTGCAGCGCGCCCGGCCAGTCCCGCCGATGCCGCCGCTGCAATCAAACAGGATTGCCCATGACCGGCTGGTGAGGCTCGGTGGTCGGTGGTTCGCCGTGGTGAATGACTCGGACCGCGGCCTGGTGGAACTGGACGACTCCGGCTTCGTGAAGGCCCAGTGGCCGGCGATCGCCAATGCCACCCGGTTCTACCGCGCCGGGGCCCTGTCCTGGTATCTCGGGCAGCCTTACCTCCTGGCCGTCGGTGAGGCAGTGAGCATCTTTCCGGCGCCCTTCCTCAAGGGGGCAGGACGGGTTCTGGATGTGTTCACCGATAGTGGGACCTTGGCCCTGATCCTGACGTTCGATGAGCGTACCGGACAAACGCGCCGGCGCACCGCTTGGCTTCAGTCCGGCGCCTGGCAGGAAGCGGACGTGGCGGACACCGAGGAGACCTTCATCAACGCCGCGGGCACTGGCTCCGGCGTGGTCGCGCACATCCCCGACAACGGCGAACTGCGGGTGTATTCGGTTCGGTCACCGAACTGGCGATCCATCCAATCGGCGTTGATCCGCGCCAATATGACGCTGGAGGCATTGGACGGCGCGATCGTGTTTTTTGACGGCGGTGAGGGCTTCCGGCTGCAACTCAGCACGTTACGTTAGATAGTGCCTGACAGGAAACTCGCATTTTCCAGCGCCGTCTATTCGTGACGGCCGGGAAATCCGTGGTCGAGCCATCCTGGACGCCACGCATATCTGCAATTAATGCCAAACGCGCCAGCCAAATGAGAGCGGTTCGTATTACGGGTGAATTCCGGGCACACTCCTCCCACAGACTGCATTCCCAATGTCCGGCAGCGGTGCTTAAGCGGCGCGACGAAAGGGAACGCGCTGTCGCTCCCGCGCCTCTGCTTCTTGCTGGCGTAGCAGGGCGCCGACCCGCTGAATATTGCGTGCCACCACCGCCAGTGCGACACAGCGCTTGAAGCCGTCGATGCC
>CAILVI010000537.1 GCA_903837595.1 uncultured Thiodictyon sp. | reverse complement strand
GTGCTCTCCCGCGCCCTGGTGAAATACCTCCACGGCCGCGAATTGCACCCGCCGTCGGGCTTACCGGCCCCGGCATAGCCGGAATTTAGCCTCCGCGTGTACCCATCCGCGGGTCAGGAACGGCCTGAGGCGGGCACCAACTGCTCTTTCTAGGGTCATTATCGACCCCGTGCGGCCACCACGTCACGCTCAGCCGAAATGTTCCGGCGCCGTCACGGGAGGTTGAGATCCTGCGCCGCGGCGACGAGATGATTCTGCATCAGCCGCGGCGCAGCCTGGCCGATACCTTCGATCGACTCGCGACCATGCCGGACGATCTGAAGCGCTTAGTCCGCCCGCCCTGCCCCCACCCACTCATAGGTCTCCACCTGCGACTGGTCGCACTTGCCGCAGCCGCTCCCGCAGGCCGCGCCGTTGGCGATGCGGCGCACCCGGCCGCGGCGCTCCAGGGTGGCCAACATGCCGCGCACCGCGTCGGGGCTGGCGTCGAAGCGGGTGGCGAGATCGATCAGGGGCGCCCGCCGGTGTTGGGCCAGGTAGCCGGTGAGTTCGGACAGGATCATGGTCAAGCACCTTTGATCAACGGTTGCCCGGGGCGCAGGTCCCGGTCCGGGCCGGCGCGGTCGGCGAGCAGGCGCATCGTGACGACCACGGCGACGAACAGGCCAACCATCACCGCGATCCAGGCCGCGGAATGGGCTGGGTTACGCGCAAAGATGGCGCTCTGGTAAAAGACGGTGGCGATGCCATAGCCCAACCCGGTGGTCCAGAGCACGGCGAAGAGGGTCCAGCCCGGGGTGCTCTCCCGCCAGATGGCCGCGATGGCCGCCGTGCAGGGTGAATAGAGCAGGATGAACAGCAGGTAGGCGAAGGCCCCCGCCGCCCCGTCAAAGCGCGCGGCCATGGCGCCGAAGGTACCGGCCTTGACGGACTGGCGCTCGGCGGCGGCGTGGGCGTCGTTCAGGTTCCCGAGATCGAGCCCCAGCGGATCGCCCCAGTTGCCCAGGGCCTTGCCCAGGTTGGCCGGGATGGTGGCCAGCGCGGCTTGCAGACCACCGAACAGGCTGTAAGGCTTCTCCGCCGCCTGCCCCCCGGCATCTGCGACGGCCAGGGCCGAGTAGGTGGCATCCAGGGTGCCGACCACGGCCTCCTTGGCCAACAGGCCGGTGAAGATGCCGACGGTCGCCGGCCAGTTGTCGGCCTGCAGCCCCATAGGGGCAAATGCGGGGGCGCTGCTGCGCCCCAGCTCGGCCAACACCGAGCGCTCGCTGCCCTGGTTGCCGGTACTGCCGTCGGTGCCCAGGCTGTTGAGCACCGTGAGCACCAGCACCATGGGGACGATCACCCGCCCGGCACCCAGCACGAACCCCTGGGTGCGCTCCCAGGTATGCAGGGCCACACCCTTCATTGTCGGCAGGTGGTAGGGGGGCAATTCCATCACGAAGGGGGTACTCTCGCCCTTGAGCAGGGTGAATTTCATGATAAACCCGGTCAGCACGGCCACGGCGATGCCGATCAGATAGAGCCCGAAGACCACATTCTGCCCGCCCACCGGAAAGAAGGCGGCGGCGAACAGTGCATAGACCGGCAGTCGCGCCCCGCATGACATGAAGGGGGCCATGAGGATGGTGAGGATGCGGTCGCGCGGGTTCTCCAGGGTGCGGGTGGCCATGATGGCCGGCACGTTGCAGCCGAAGCCGACCAGCAGCGGCACGAATGACTTGCCGGGCAGACCGATGGCACGCATGAAGCGGTCCATGACGAAGGCAGCACGCGCCATATAGCCGGAGTCCTCCAGCACCGACAGGAAGATGTAGAGGAAGCCGATGATGGGGATGAAGGTGGCGACCACCCGCAGGCCGCCGCCGATACCGTCGGCAATGAGCAGGATCAGCCAGCCGGGCGCCCCCAGGCCGGTCAGGACCTGGGTGGTCCCGCCAACGAAGAGGGTGGTGGCAGCGTGGTCGAAAAAGTCGATGAAGGCCCCGCCGATGTTGATGGTGAACATGAAGAGCGCATACATCACCGCCAGGAAGATCGGAATGCCCAGCACCCGGTTGAGCATCACCGAATCGATGGCGTTGGAGAGGTCGCGGGACGCCCGCCCGGTCTGCGTGACAACGGTCTGGGTCAGCCCATGGGCAAAGCCGTAGCGGGCATCGGCGAGCAGGATGTCCACGTCGTCCACCTGCGCACCGAGCAGGGCGCGCGCCTCCGCTCGACTGACCGCCTCCCCCACCAGGTCGCGTACCAGGTCGTCACCCTCCAACAGGCGGGAGGCGAGCCAGCGCGGCGGATCCCCGGCCGCCTGGGCGATCGGCGTGAGACGCGGCAGGAGCGCGGCGATGGCCGTCTCCAGGGTATCACCATAGGTCACCTGGGCACTGGCCACCGGCGGGGCGTCCATGGCCTCCAGGACCACGCGCTTGAGGTGCTCGACGCCCTCGCCGTCGGACGCGGAGACCGGCACCACCGGGCAGCCGAGCTGCCGGGCCAACGCCTCCACATCGATGCGCAGGCCATGATCCCGGGCGACGTCGATCATGTTGAGCGCCAGCACCAGGGGGCGACCCATCTCGATCAACTGGGCGGTGAGATAGAGGTTACGTTCCAGACTGGACGCATCCAGGATGTTGAGGATCAGGTCCGCCTCACGGGCGTGCACAAAGTCCCGGGCGATGCGCTCGTCGAGCGACACGTCCTGGTCGGTCCCGGCCGCGATCACGTCCAGCGAATAGGTCCCGGGCAGGTCCACCAGGTTGAAGTCCGCACCGGCGAAGCGGTAGCGCCCGGTCTTGCGCTCCACCGTCACCCCGGGCCAATTACCCACCCGCTGACGGGAACCGGTCAGCGCGTTGAACAGGGTCGTCTTACCGCAGTTAGGATTGCCGACGACGCCGATGGTGAATTCTTGGTGCGTGCTCATGGCGCGTCCCCTTGCCGGTACTTAAGAAAGGCGCTCCACCCGCAGGGCGGCGGCCTCGTCGCGACGCAGGCTCAGGTTGGAGCCGCGTACGCGCACCTCCACCGGGTCGCCCATGGGCGCGACCCGCAACACCTCGAACTGCACCCCGGGGGTCAACCCCATCGACAGGAGTTTGCGCCGATAAGCCCGGCCGCCCTCTTCAAAGCCCTGCACCCGGCCGCGCTGGCCGATCCGCAAGGCCTTGAGCGTGGTCTGGGGGGCCGAGTCCTCAGGGGCCGCGGGGCCGGTGCGTGCAAACGCGGACCAGAGAGACCGGGCCAGCGTCCCGAGCACCCCGGCATTGGACACGTCCTGGCAGCGCCCCACGGGACCGGGGCAATCAGGGCAGGCAGCGGTGGAGTGGATCATGATGGCAGGCAGGCGCCGATGGGTAACGAGAATGATTCGCATCTTAAACCCGGACTGCGGCCGATGCAACTACCGCAACAAGAGGCGAAGGCCGCTCAACAGGCGAGGAGATCAAGGGTCGGGCGCCAGCAGCTGCATTGACGAGGCAATGCATTTGCATTACCCTTTTCCGCAAGCACTGTCTGTCATCGGAACCTGTCATGCCCGCCGCCCTTGAAGCCGAATCCACACTGACCGACCGTTATCAGACCACGGTTCCGGAGACCGTGCGCCGCGCCCTCCGACTCGGCAAACGCGACAAGATCCACTACAGCATCCGTCCCGGTGGCGAGGTTGTGCTGACGCGCGCCAGCGCCGACGGAGCGGATGATCCGGTGATCGGTCAGTTCCTCGACTTTCTTGCGCGCGACATGGCCGACCATCCGGATCGCCTCCGCTCGGTGGACGCCGATCTCCTGCATCGCATCCAATCGCTCGCCGGCGCGGTCGAGGTCGACCTCGATGCCCCCCTGACGGCGGACGATGAATGAGCGGCGAGACACCATCGCCGTTGATGGTGGGCGGTTGGACGATCTTCACTCACCCCCTGTTTCTCGATCAGCTCGATGTATTGATCCAACAGGTCGAGACCCTCAAACAGAAAGACCCTGTCGGGTTCGTCAAGAAGAACGCGGCCAAGCGCCTCGCCGCGATCGCCAAGTTGGCCTTTGAGGTCATTCCTGCGGACCCGACCCGTCCCGAGTATCGTCAAGGCAGCACGCTCGGGGATGCACACCGGCATTGGTTTCGGGCCAAGTTCTTTCAGCAGTACCGTCTGTTCTTCCGGTATCACGGGCCGAGCCGGGTGATCGTCTTCGCCTGGGTGAATGACGAGGCGACCAAGCGTGCCTACGAAAGCGCGGATGATGCCTACCGGGTCTTCCGCAAGATGCTGGAGAGCGGCCACCCGCCGGACCACTGGGATCGACTGCTTGCCGAGGCGCGGGAGGAATCCGGGAGATTGCGGCAAGTGGTGGGCGCGGCGATCAATGTCGAGTCCTGAGCGCAAGTGGGATGGTAAGGACCGCTCCCAGCGGTTGACCGGAGCAAGCAAGCGTCCGGCGGAGTTGCATGATCCGCTAGCGGGTGCCGGCGAAGAGTCGTCGTACGCCCCCTATTCCCCCGCAGCCATTAAGCGACCGTGGCGCTGGCGCCGTTGATTGCCTCGGCGAGATCGCGGTTAGTGGCACCCAAGGCGAAGAGCGAGCGGATCAGGAGATCCAGCGAAATCGACGCGTCGCCCGCCTCCATCTTCGCGACGCGCGACTGACTGGACTTGATGCGCCGGGCCAACTCGACCTGGGTCAGGTGTTGCCGCTGACGCTGCGCCCGCAGCGCATCGCTCAATCGGAGCCGCAGATCCACATAGGCCGATTCTTCCGCCGATAGTCCGAGGAAGTCGTCGGCAGTGCCGACCTGCCAGCCCTGCGCTTCGAGACGCCGTTGCTTTGCTTCATCGATCATAAGCTTCAAATCGTCGCTTGCAGGTGTCGATAACTGGGCCGGGTGTCGCTGGCGTCTTCTTGCGGAAGACCTCGCCGATAATCACCGCGCCATGGTCCAGCCGATAGATAATGCGCCAAGTCCCGTCGGCGTCGTTGATACGCAACTCATGGCAGCGCGGCCCGATCACCGGCATCGGCCGCGAGTGGGGCATCGGCAGAGTCTCGCCGCGCTGGAGTCAGCGCAGCAACACCCCCGCCTCGATCCGGGCGGCGGCGGAGAACGGCGGGGTCTTGACCTCGCCGTGCAGCCAGACGAGCGGCCTGTCGGAGTGGTTCATATGACTTAAGTATATGTCGGATTCGACATATTATCAAGCACGGGTACCGGGCGGAAGGATTAGGCGCTCTCAGCGCTGCGGCCGAAGCTCCTGCTCCGCCATGGGCCGCCGGACGAGCCACCCGTTCTGTCGGCGAGGGTTGATTCAAGAGTGCTTTCCATGCTGGCGAGCGGCGGCACTGACGCCGCGTCTTGTCCGCGCTGCGGACCTGCGGTTTACGGCGGTGTGATAGCTTCCTGGCGCTTCAGCCATTCTTCGGGACCGGCCAAGCGTGCGGTGCCTTCGGTGTCACCCGCAGCGGCGGCCTTGGGCTAGCAGGTCAAACCTCGCGGATAATAGAGCGAGAAACATCGGCAGGAGTCTTTGGGTCTATTCGTAGTCGGAGAGTAAGCCGAGTCCTTACCGTCGCGTAGGCTGAAGTTTGTATTCTCTGTTTGCCGCCTGATTTCCCGGCGGTGCCACGCTATCTCAGCCATACGACAGTTCGCTCTCGACTCCTCGCAGAACCGGACTTGGAGTGTTACACCATCCGGCTCCCAGTTTGAGTCTTCCACCATGGAATAGGGTAAAGGTCATGGACGATGCG
>CAILVI010000536.1 GCA_903837595.1 uncultured Thiodictyon sp. | reverse complement strand
GCCCTGCACGCCCGCTCGCGGTCGTAGGAGCGGCCCCCCGGCCGCGATGGGCCGGGCGTGAAACCCGGGCCATCCCGCGTGCCTCGTCGCGGCCGGGGGCCGCTCCTACGGGGGTGCCGGCATGGCCGTGTCGGTCAGCTGCGCGGGATGACGGCGCAAATTTGGAATTGCCGGGCAAGCTGGCCTATCCGGCACCTTGAGGACCGAAGCTGGTATCATCCGGCTTTTGCCGTCGCCCAAGCCCTAAAGCACCTGTGCCGTGAACCCTGCCAAACCCACCCCCATCCCCCTGACCCCCGACGAACGCCGCGCCGCGGTGGGCTTGGCCGGCATTTATGGCCTGCGCATGCTGGGGTTGTTCCTGATCCTGCCGGTGTTCGCACTCTACGCGGTGGGACTCAAGGGGGCGACGCCGCTCCTGATCGGGCTCGCCATCGGTGCCTACGGACTCACCCAGGCGATCCTCCAGATCCCGTTCGGCATGCTGTCCGACCGGATCGGGCGTAAGCCGGTGATCTATGGCGGGCTCGCGGTCTTCGTGGTGGGGAGCGTGATGGCCGCGCTGGCGACCACCATCGACGGCGTGATCCTGGGGCGGGTGATCCAGGGCGCCGGGGCGGTGTCCGCCGCGGTCACGGCCCTGGCCGCCGATCTCACGCGCGACGAGGTGCGCACCCGCGCCATGGCCGGGGTCGGCGCCAGTATCGGCATCGCCTTCGGCCTAGCCTTCATCATCGGCCCGGCCATCGCCCAGGTGTGGGGTCTGTCGGGGGTCTTCTGGCTCACCGCCCTGCTCGCGTTTGCCGGCATCCTGGTGCTGTGGCTGGTGGTGCCGAACCCCAAGCGGCGCGCCGTGCATCGGGACGCGGAGCCGGTCGCGAGCCAGCTCGGCGGCGTACTGCGCGACGGGCAGCTGCTGCGGCTGAACTTCGGCATCTTCTCACTGCACCTGATGATGACCGGCATGTTCCTGGTCATCCCCCACGCGATCGTGCAGGCGGGCATCCCCGCCGCCGATCATTGGGAGGTCTATCTGCCGGTGCTGCTGATCGGTCTGATCGCGATGGTGCCTTTCGTCATCGTCGCAGAGGGGCGCGGGCGCATCAAACAGGTCTTCATGGGGGCGATCGCCACCGTCGGGCTCACGACGGTGGGGTTCGCCTTCTGGTCGACCCAGCTGGTGCCGCTAGTGATCCTGCTCACGGTCTTCTTCACCGCAGTCAATCTGCTGGAGGCCCTGCTCCCCTCCATGATCTCCAAGATCGCCCGGGCCGGGGCCAAGGGCACCGCCATGGGGGTCTACTCCACCTCCCAGTTCATCGGCGCCTTCTTAGGCGGCATGACTGGGGGTCTGGTGAACCAGTACCTGGGCGCCCCCGCGGTGTTTCTGTTCGCCGCGTTCTGCGCCCTGGCCTGGCTGCTGGTGGCCGGCACCATGACCACCCCGGAGCGGTTGACCAACCAGTTGCTGCCGCTCGGCCCGATCGGCGCGGGCGATGTCCTGGGGCTGGAGCAACGCCTGCTGGCGGTGCGCGGTGTACGCGACGCGGTGGTGGTGCCGGAAGAGGGGCTGGCCTATCTGAAGGTGGACAGTCGGGAACTGGATTCGGCAAGATTGGCCATATTGTCCGCTAGGCCCTGAGGACTCGGCGGCGCCGTCGAGTAGGTACCGGGAGGCAAAGATCGCCGCTGGGCGGCCGGTGGCTTCCTTGTATTTAGCGCACCCCCGCCGGGGTAATTCAGACTAACCAGAGGTACGCATCGTGTCGAAAGGAACAATCAATAAAGTCATTCTGATTGGCAATCTCGGGGCTGACCCGGAAGTCCGCTATATGCAGAGTGGTGACGCGGTGGCCAACGTGCGTATCGCCACCAGCGAGTCCTGGCGGGACAAGAACACCGGCGAGACGCAAGAGCGCACCGAGTGGCACAACGTGGTGTTCTTCGGCAAGGTCGCGGAGATCGTCAAGCAATACGTCCACAAGGGCTCAAAGATCTATGTGGAAGGCCAATTGCGCACCAGGAAGTGGCAGGACAAGGAGAACAATGATCGCTATACCACCGAGGTGGTAGTGAGCGTCGGCGGCGTCATGCAAATGCTCGACAGCCGTCCCGGCGGCGGCTCTTCAGTGCCCTATGACGATGCGCCCCGCGCCCCGGCCCAGGCCCCGACTGGCGGCGCTCGCCAGTCAGCCCCGCCGCCATCGGCGCCCGCCGATCAGGGCGGCGGCATGCCATTCGACGACGACATCCCCTTTTGAGTCTGTCGCGGCCTGGGGGCCGCTCCTACGCGCAGGAGCGGCCCCCAGGCCGCGCCGCCGCGCCGTCCCGCATCAGAAACCCCAGACCGCGCCAGCACCCAGCAGTGTGACCAACCCCAGGATGGCGAAGATCGCAGCGGCAATGCGGTGGACCAGGCGCACCGGCAGCCGCTGCGCGATGCGCTCGCCCAGGAGCACGGCCGGCACATTAGCGATCAGCATCCCGAGCGTGGTGCCCGCCACGACCGCCACGATCGATTGGTACTGAGCCGCCAGGGCGACGGTCGCGACCTGGGTCTTGTCGCCCATCTCGGCGAGAAAGAAGGCGATCAGGGTGGTGCCGAAGACGCCGAAGCGGGCCAACTTGGCGTCATCCTCGTCGCAGCTGTCCGGGACCAGTATCCAGGCCGCCATCGCAATGAATGAGAGACCGAGCACCCAGCGCAGAATCTGTGGATCGATCACGGCCGCAATGGAGGCACCGGCCGCCGCCGCCAGGGCATGGTTGGCCAGCGTGGCGATCAGGATGCCCAGGATGATGGGTATCGGTTTGCGGAATTGAGCGGCGAGGATGAATGCGAGCAATTGGGTCTTGTCGCCGATTTCGGCGAGCGCGACCACGCCGGTGGCGATGAGAAAGGCTTCCATCAGAAGAAGAGCCGGGCCAATTCGGCCCCCGGGTCGGGCGCGCGCATGAAGGCCTCGCCCACCAGGAAGGCATGGACGCCGTGGCGGCGCATCAGGACCACGTCCTCAACCCCCAGGATACCGCTCTCGGTGACCAGCAGCCGGTCGGCCGGGACCGAGCCCAGCAGCCCCAGGGTGGTCTGAAGGCTCACCTCGAAGGTGCGCAGGTTGCGGTTATTGATGCCGATCAGACGCCCTGGCACCGCCAGCGCGCGCGCCAACTCGGCGGCGTCGTGGACCTCCACCAGCACGTCCATGCCGAGCCCCTGAGCCAGGGCGCTCAGATCCCGCAGGCGCGCATCGTCCAGACAGGCGGCGATCAGCAGGATGCAGTCGGCGCCCAAGAGCCGCGCCTCAAGGACCTGATAAGGATCGATGATGAAATCCTTGCGGATCACCGGCAGGGTGCAGGCGGCACGGGCGTCCTTAAGATACGCATCGCAGCCCTGGAAAAAGTCGACGTCGGTCAAGACCGAGAGACAGGCCGCACCGCCCTGCGCATAGCTCACCGCCAGTTCGGCCGGGCGGAAGTCGGCCCGCAGCACACCCTTGCTCGGACTGGCGCGTTTGATCTCGGCGATCACCGCCGGTTGGCCGGCCTCGACCCGGGCAAACAAGGCGTCGGCAAAGCCCCGGGGTGCGGGTGCATCTGCCAGCCGGGCGGACAACTGCGCGAGCGGCAGTCGCTCGGCCCGGGCCGCGACCTCCTCCACCTTGCGGTGACAGATCTTCTTCAGGATATCGGGGGTGTCTGACGTGTGCATGATTCTCTTAAGCCAAGGCATCGCGGGCCGCACGGCGGCGCCGGTCGTTCGCGCTCACCAATCCACCCCATCCGCGTTCCACTGCCCCGCCTGCTCCTGAAAGGCCGGGGGACCGAACCCGTAAACCGTCTGTTCCCCGGTGAACCGGCCCGCATCGCGCACCTGTTCGGTATAAAGGAGCGGCCGGCCGTGTTGCCGGGCGAATGACTTGAGCCAGTCCAGCGCGCGGGGCGGGACCTTGAGCCCCACCGGCACCGCCAGATCGACCGGCAGCCCGTTCCACTGGGTGCGGCCGAACAGGACGATGACCCGCGCCTCATTGGGTTTCATCCAGTCCGGCAATGGGCTGCCCCCAAGACGCCAGCCGCAGATGAATTGCACGCAGGGGTCGAGCGGACGATTGGGGTAGTCGTCGCAACCCGCCCCGGTACTGTGCGGGCAGGGACTGGTCGGACGCGCCTCATGACCAGCGACGGTAATCCGCACCCAGCCGTCGCAACAGGCGGTACAGGGGCGGCAGTCGCGCTCGACGGGGGCTTTGGGTCGGCTCATGGGCGGAGACTCAGACCAGCTCTCGGGACAGGGCCACCAGGCGCTCGAAGCGACGCTGCGCCTCCCCGCTGGCAATCGCCTCATCCGCGCGGTGCATCCCGTCCGTCAGGCTATCGGCCCGGCCAGCGGCATAGATGGCGGCGCCGGCGTTCAGCTGGACGATGTCGCGCGCCGCGCCCGGCTGGTTGGCGAGCACACCGCGTAACATCGCGAGACTGCTGGCCGGGTCCGACACCCGGATGGCATCGAGCCCGACGCGGGCCAGGCCGAATCCTTCCGGGCTGATGGTATAGCGGCGGATCGCACCGTCCTTGAGTTCGGCCACCTCGGTCTCGGCCCCGATGCTGATCTCGTCCAGGCCGTCGCGGGAGTGGACCACCAATACGTGGCGACTGCCCAGGCGCTTGAGGACTTCCGCCAGCGGTTGGAGCAGCGATTCGCTGAAGGCCCCGAGCAACTGGTTGGGCACCCCGGCGGGATTGGTGAGCGGGCCTAATACATTGAAAATCGTCCTGATCCCCAGTTCACGCCGGGGCACGCTGGTGTGCTTCATGGCGCCGTGGTGGCCCGGGGCGAACATGAACCCGACCCCCACCTCGCGCACGCAGCGCTCGACCTGCGACGGGGTGAGTTCGAGCCGCACCCCCGCCGCCTCCAGCACGTCCGCCGCGCCCGACTTGCTCGACACCGAACGGTTGCCGTGCTTGGCGACATGGCAACCGGCCGCGGCGGCGACGAACATCGCGGTCGTGGAGACATTGAAGGTACCGCTGGCATCCCCGCCGGTGCCGACGATGTCCACCGGGTAGTCGAGCCCATTGATGTCGACCCCCGCCGCCAGCTCACGCATGACCCCCGCCGCCGCCGCGATCTCCGCGACCGACTCGCCCTTCAGGCGCAGGGCCACCAGAAAGCCGGCAATCTGGGCCGCCGTGGCCCCGCCGGTCATGATGGTGCGCATGACCGCCGTCATCTGCTCCAGGTTCAGGTCTTTGCCCTCCACGCAGGAGGTGATGGCTGCCTTGATATCCATGTAACTTAGCGCCCTTGGATGAAATTCTTGAGCAGGTCGTGCCCGTGCTGCGTCAGGATCGACTCGGGGTGAAACTGGACCCCCTGAATCGGCAGTTCGCGATGGCGCACACCCATGATCTCGTCAACCTCGCCGTCCGCGGTCGCGGTCCAGGCGGTCACCTCCAGGCAGTCCGGGAGGCTGTCGCGCTCGATCACGAGCGAGTGATAGCGGGTCGCCTCGAAGGGGTTGGCGAGTCCACTGAACACACCCTGATCCGAGTGATGGATCGGCGAGGTCTTGCCGTGCATGACCTGGCGCGCCTTGACGATGTGCCCGCCGAAGGCCGCGCCGATGGACTGGTGCCCCAGGCAGACCCCGAGGATCGGCACCCGCCCGGCCATCTCGCGGATCAGCGCGACCGAGATGCCCGCCTCATTGGGGGTGCAGGGACCGGGGGAAATCACGATGCGCTCGGCGTTGAGTGCCGCGACCTCGGCGACGGTCAGTTCATCGTTGCGCACCACCCGCACCTCCGCCCCCAACTCACCCAGGTACTGGACCAGGTTGTAGGTGAAGGAGTCGTAGTTGTCGATCATCAGCAGCATGTTATTTCTATCCTACTGTTTTATATCGCATGGCTTCCAAGACGGCCCGGACCCGGGGCAACGACACCGGCGCTTGATCGTCGGCGTCGCGGCCGCGGGCCACTCCGACGGCGTAGGCGCGCCCCTCGCCCGACCGCGACAGGCTGCCGCGAAGACCCGTCGCCGCAATGACTAAGCAAGTCCGTTGCGCAAACGAAAACGACCTAGACCTCGCCAGTCTAAGCCGTTGTTTTATTCAAACCGATGGGAGATTCGAACCGCCAACTGACTGATTTTTAAACCCCAGATATTGTATTTTACAGCAATCGACCCGACAGTGTCGCTCCAGGCATAGCTAAATGTGGCTAGCTTGAGAGCGGACATCAGCCCGCCCCACCCGCCCCATCCATCAGGGGCCAACACCGAGAATCACCCCATGAACCACCTGTCTCGCCCGTTGATTCCCCTATTGATATGCCTCTGGCCGCTGAGCCTCGCGGCGGAGCCCTTCGCGGGCAGCCTGATCGCGGAGCGTGATTGCCCGGCCAGCATCTCGACCAAACAACTGAAAAACCCGGGAGAGATTCGTCTGGTGCCCGGCCAGACCTATAAGATCGTCGCCCGCAACAAGGCCGCGGCCACCCACTATCAACTGCGCATCGAGTCCGCACCGCAGTCCAAGGATCGGTGGGTGGAAGTCTCCTGCGGCCGGTTAGGCACATCCTCAGCGGCCCCAACACCGCCGGCCCCGGCTGCGGCGCCCCCCGCCATGCCGTCCAAACCGCGGACCACGGCACCGACCCCTGCCGTGCCGCCCCCGCTCCCGCCCCGGCCATAGCCGGCGGGGCCTTGATCACTATCCGGCCATCCAGCCTCGCGTGACACCGCGGCGGCGGTGTCGCGCTGGCGTTGGGCGCTGTGGGCCCCGAGGCCGTCGGCCGGAGTCACGATCGAGGCCCGGCGACCGGATCATGGGGCGGCCGGAAACCGGAGGCCTTAGGCTCAAGGCCGGACCGCCGCCAAGCCGCTTGGCGTTACCCGTCAGCGTCCCCTGGGTACGCCCGCAAAAAAAAGGCCTGGCATTTCTGCCAAGCCCTTGATTTATTGGAGCCGATGGGCGGATTCGAACCGCCGACCTACTGATTACGAATGAGTCCGAACAGGGACGTTACGGGACACTACAGCACACCAATGGACGATAGGGGTATTCGTAAGGGACTGATATAGTGGAGCGTAGGCTTGTCAGTATGTCCCAGATAGTCTATTATCGTCCCAAGAAAGCCAGCGAGAAACGGGGACCAAAACGGGGACCAACTTTTTCGCTTGGTTATGGGACTACTCGGGGGTTGGCTATGTTGGCGTACACGAAAGTTAAGGCACTCGCGAAGTCGGGCGGCAAGCTGTCGGAGAAGATCGGCGGCCGGGGCGAAGGGTCGCTCTTGTACCAGGGCAAGGGCGGTAACGTGCATGTCTGGTTCCGCTACACCTACGCCGACACGCGCCCGCTGATCCCGATTGGAGTCCTCGACTCAGACACAGGCCAGGTGGCGGCCCGCGACCGCGCGAGGGATCTATCTAAGCTCTTGCGCGAGCACCCCGACCTTAAGGGTTGGCTGGAACTGGAGGCCGCACGGAAGCGCGAGGCAGAAGCGGTTGAGCGCCGCGCACTGGAGGCCGAAGCGCGCAAGGGGACGCTGGCGGAAATGCTGGGGGACTACACCGCCGACCTGGAGCGTCAAGGCAAAGCGTCCGCTGGGGAGGTGGCGCGAATCTTCGAGCGTGAGGTTAGCGGGGCACACCCGGGCATCGCCAACATGCGGGTAGCCGACATTGGCCCCGCCGAGATAAAGGCGATCTTGCAACCCATCTGGGACCGTGGAGCCGGCCCGCTGCACAACCGGACTCGCGCGTTCCTGCACGCGGCTTTTCAGTATGGCGCCAAGGCTGAATACGATGTCGCGCGCCAAGGGTCTAAGGCGTTCGGGGTGACGACCAACCCGGTTGCCGTGGTACCCCGCCAAGGATCGGCAGAGCAACCAGGCACGCGAGCGTTAGACGCCGACGAGTTGCGCGCCTTCTATCTCGGTATCGGGGACACCCCGAGCGTCGGGACCATGCTCGCGAGCTTCCTGCGGATGATGGTTGCGACGGGAGGCCAGCGACCCGCACAACTGCTGCGCGCGACCTGGGGCGACTACGACCTTGAGCAACGCACCGTGAAGATTCTAGACCGCAAGGGTCGGGGCGAGGAGCGCGTTCACCTGGTCCCGTTGAGCGACCGAGCCTTTGCCTTGCTGGAAGCGGTCAGGCCCATTTCTGGCGCGTTCGACTGGCCATTCAGCGCAGACGGCAAGGCCCCGCTCGACTTGGCGACGCTCAAGAACGGCATCAACAGGTTTCGCGCAAAGTATTCGAGCGTCCGCGAGTTCACAGCACGCGACCTGCGCAGAACCGCCAAGCAAGCGGCGATGAAGCGCGGGGTACAGACCCGCCTTATGAACATCCTGCAAGGGCACGGACACGAGACGGGCGGACTCGTCGGCAAGCACTACGCCAACGATCCCGCTGCATGGCTACCTGAGAAGCGCCAAGCCCTCTTGGCTTACGACGCTGCGCTTGATGGAATTCTGGGTGGGGACACGTCCGCGAACGTGGTGCAACTGCGCAAGGTGGCCGCGTGAGGCTGACACGGTAGCGTAACGGAGTAAAGGGAGGGGGGTAGCATCCTTGCGGATAACTCGCCAGAAGGGCAGATATGGGGCTTGGGACGCGGCGGGACCACTAGATACTGTGCAGCCGCCCCTTGCACTCCATGGGTTGCTGCGGGTATTGTGTGCATTCGGTGCCCGCACGAGCAACGTACCCCCCATGTCCGACCATTTCGACCGTGCGGACAAGAGAAAGCCCCAAGGGATCGCCAAATCCCAAGGGGCCTTGAATCTCTCACCGAGCAAGAGCCCGGATTTTCGTACTTGCCTTTGGTAACGGCCTGTGCGCAACCGGATATTGATAATCGAGCCGGTGCGGCTGAATGTGGTTGATGAACGCTGCGACACTGCAGTTTAGGACGTTATGGGACAACTTGACAAGCCCCGCATCCGTGGGTTTTGCCCCCGTCCGTCTGAAATCCGCATCCGGCGCCCCTCAATCTGAGGTTGTGCCACATGGCAAACAATATCTCTACCCCGCCCCGCGCGGATTCCCTTCTGCCCATCAAAGAAGTCCTCGCCGACACCCGGCAAAGTCGCAGCGCGCTCTATCGCCGCATCAAGGCGGGGCAATTTCCGGCCCCCGTTCAGGTAGGCGCCCGCTCCGTTGCCTGGCGTGCGTCCGACGTGGCGAGTTGGATTGCCAACCTCGCCACCGGCACCCGCCCCGCGCCCATCCCGAGCAAGGGGTGAATCATGGAAACCTACAATCGGACCCCCGGCGCGACCGGCGGGACGGGCGAACTCGCTCAAAATCCTGACCCCAGACAGACGAAAGCCGCGGGGGGCGAGTCCGCGGCTTCCAAAGGGCAAGGCAATAATCAGCAAGGCCATTTTACCCCAAAGCGCCCCACCGACGCACCCCTACCTGACCCCGCAGACGGTCCCTTCGTCGCCCGGGTCGAGGTCTACCTGACCCAAGGCGAGCACGCCTGTCTATGTGCCATCGCTCAGCGTGCTGGCGTCCAGCCATCCGCTACCGCCGGGACGCTGCTGGTCCGTGAGCTCCGGCGCCAGTTCGCGGCCCAGGCCGCCATCAAGGAGGGTGCGCGATGACTACCACCCCAACCCATGCTGACCTGCAAAGCGCGGCCCTGAGTGCCATGCGCGCCGCAGGGTTTCCGTTTGACCAACTGGAGCCCGACGAGGGTTTCAAGCGGCCCCAGCAAGCGGCCCTTGACCACTTTTGGTACAAGGCCAACACCGGTACCGGACCTACCGGGAAGCCCTATTTTCAGGTATCGGCCGGGGACGCGAGAGAGGCCGGGGGAGTCGATACGGCGACCTTCACATGGTCAAGCTGGAAAGACCACGAAGGCGCCCGGCTGGCTGCCGACGAGGTTGCAGAGGTCCGCGCCCAAATCGAGGCCAAGACCCGCGACGCCAAAGCCCGGCGCACCCGTGAGCAGGCCCAAGCCCGCACCAAGGCTGCAACCGACTGGGAAGCCGCGACCGCGGACGGTGCCGAGACGCATCCTTACCTGGTCCGAAAGGGAGTCGGCGCCCACGGGGTCAAGGTGTCCGGCGATACCTTGCTGATCCCGGTTCGGGACGCAGAGGGGACGCTTCACGGGCTGCAACGGATCGCCCCCGATGGTGACAAGCGATTCACCAAGGGCACCGCGGCAACGGGTCACTTCCACCTGATTGGCGAGCCCACCCCCGGCGGCCGGCTGTACCTCTGCGAAGGCTACGCGACCGGGGCCAGCGTCCACGAAGCCAAGGAGGCGCCCACCGCCTGTGCATTCAACTGCGGCAACCTGCCCCATGTGGTCAAGGTCCTGAGGGGAGCATACCCCGCCGCCGTGCTGATCGTGGCCGGTGACGATGACACTCACCGAGAGGGCAACCCAGGGCGCACCCATGCCGAAGCGGCGGCCCGATCAGTCGGCGCCCCCGTGGTGTTCCCGGTGTTCGCGGACGGGAGCAGGCCAGACGGGCGAGACTGGAACGACCTTACCATGCTGGAGGGTATAGAGGCCGTGAGGGTGCAACTGGAAGCCCCGCAGGACCAAGAGCCCGCACCTTATGCCGAAACTGAGGTATCAGAGGTATCAGGGGTGCAAGCCAGCAACGGCGCGGGTTTCAGTGATACCCCGGACGGGTATCAAGAGGTATCAGGGGTATCAGACACCCCCAAGAGCCCGATTCCCGAGCCGCCCGACCGCCCTTGCTGGCGGGTCTTTGATGACTGGCTGGAGCACGGCGGGGAGAGGTATCGGCCGGGCGTCTGGCACTTCGGCACCGACAGTGACGGCAACGACACCAAGGCTTGGATTTGTTCACCGCTCCACCTGGCCGCCGTGACCTTCGACGGGCAAGACAACAACTTCGGCCGGCTGCTGCGCTTCAAGAACACCCTGAACCGCTGGCGCGAGTGGGCTATGCCGATGGAGTTGCTTTCAGGCATGGGCAACGAGATTCGGGCCGAACTGCTGGCCATGGGGGTTGAGATTGATCCCAGCACCAAGGCCCGTAACCTGCTGGCGACCTACCTGCAAGACCGGCCCCCCAAGCGGCGGATGCGTTGCGCCCTGCAAGTGGGATGGTGCGGCGGTTCGTTCGTCCTGCCGAGCGTGGTCATTGGCCCCGATGCTTCGGGCGTTATCTTCCAGTCTGGTGAGCGTGGCCACGACGAACACACCAAGGGCGGGACGCTGGACGGCTGGCGAGAGGGTATCGCGGCGCGTGCCGTGGGTAATCCGGTTCTGACCATGGCCGTCTCGGGTTCGTTCGTCGGGCCGTTGCTGTCGCTTTGCAACGCCGAAAGCGGCGGCATTCATTGGCATGGCGATTCGAGCATAGGCAAGACCGCCATTCTTGAGGGCGCTTGTGCAACGTGGGGCGGCCCTGGGTACCGGCGAAGCTGGCGCGCGACCGCCAACGGCATGGAAGGCGCGGCGGCCCTGTTCAATGATTGCCTGCTGGCCCTGGATGAAATCAGCGAGTGCGACCCGCGGGAGGTCGGCGGCATCGTCTATGCCCTGGGAAACGGGCGCGGCAAGCAACGGGCGAGCCGAACGGGTGCGGCCCGGGGCGTCACCCGCTGGCGTTGCTTCATCGTTTCCTCTGGTGAGCGGACCATCGCGACCACGATGCAAGAGGGCGGGTTCAGGGCCAAGGCGGGGCAAGGCGTGCGGCTGCTGGACATTCCCGCGGCGCGGACCTTCGGCGCATGGGATGACCTTCAAGGATTGGCGAGCGGCGCGGCCCTGTCAGACGCCATCAAGCGGACGGCAGCAACCCACCACGGGCACGCGGGGCAAGCTTTCCTTGAGCGCCTGACTCGGGACAAGCGCGACTTTTGCGCCCTACTGGAGCGGTTCAAGGCGCTGCCGGACTTTGCCGCGGACGACGGCGAAGGGCAGGACAAGCGGGCGGCCGGGCGCTTCGCTCTGCTGGCCATGGCTGGCGAGCTCGCCACCGAGTACCAGGTAACCGGCTGGCCAGAGGGTGAAGCGATCCGCGCGGCGGCCGTTGGCTTTGTGTCCTGGCAGGCCGCACGCGGGAAGGGCAACACCGAGCGGCGCCAGATTCTTGAGCGTGTGGCGGGGTTCATCGAGCGGCACGGGGACGCGCGTTTCTCCGATGCCGACGCCAGCGGGGACGGGGCGGTAGTGCGGGACCGGGCGGGATGGTGGACCGACAACGACGGCCGGGTCTACCTGTTCACGGGTGAAGGGATGCGCGAGACCCTTAAGGGGTTCGACTTCGGCCGGGCGCTTGATGTGTTGCAGGCGGCCGGGGTCTTGCCTGCACCGGGGTCGGACGGCAAGCGCGCGCAATTCAAGCGCATCGCGGGACGCGGCATGAAGCTGTACCACGTCAAGGCCGATGCCTTGGGAGGCGACCATGGGGCTTGATGCACTGCTGACGACGCTCGAAAGCCGGGCGGCTGATACCCCTGATACCCGCTGCAACCCCGAGAGGTATCAGCCCAAAGCCGCGCCGTTGTTGGGCTGCACCCCTGATACCTGTGATACCCCGCAAAACGACAATGCCGAGCGCAGCACGAGCACCGCCCCCAACTGGCGCGGGTTCAGCTTGTCGGACCTGGAGGCCGCCGCCGGGGAGGATTGGCCAGAGGTCCGGGACCGGCCCGCCGCCCTTGCTGCGCTGGCCGGCTTGCTGCGCACCAAGGCCCAACGTGACCGCGGGGAGGTTCCGAGTCACTACACCCAAGCCAGCGAGTGCGCGACTTGCGGCCCTGTCTGGTTGTGGCAGGGCGCACCGGCCGGCCTGATCGCTTGCCCGTGGTGCCTGACCAGACCCAAGGGCGCACCCACCCCGCGGCCCCCTGTGGTCCGGGATGTGGCGCAATGAGCAAGATGCAACGAACCAAAGGCGCCACGGCAGAAAGAGAGCTGGCCGCCCTGATCTTTGACGAGTTGGGGGTGAAGCTGGTCCGCAATCTGGACCAGTCCAGGCGGGGAGGCCATGACCTGATAGTGACCGACGACGAGACCGGCCCTGTTGCCGCTTCATTGGCCCGCTACGCCCTGGAGGTCAAGCGCCATGCAGCGACACCCCCGGGCAGTGTGCGGGCGTGGTGGGGTCAGGCAGAGAGTCAGGCGGCCCGTGTTGGGCTGGTCCCTGCCTTGGCCTATCGCGCTGACCGTGGCGCTTGGCGGTTCGTCCTGCCGCTGGTTGAGCTGCGGCCCGACCTGACCCGGGCGCCCGGTATCGAGTACACCGCGGACCTGTCATTGCCTGCCTTCTGTGCCGTGGTCCGGGAGGGCACGCGATGAAGCGACCCACCCGCTATACCGCCCGCCGCAAGCCAGCCAAGACCCAGACCGCCGCAGAGGTTGCGTTCATGGTCGCCTTCTATGGGCGGCCCAAGCCGGACCCGATAGAGCAGTGCACCCCGACCACTGGCCGGCGCCCCGATCCCTGTTCTTTGCAGGAAATAGCAGAGGAAAAACGCCCATGACACAGTTCAAGCCCGGAGCCAGCGGCAACCCACGGGGGAGGAAGCCGGGGACACTGACCAAGGCAGG
>CAILVI010000535.1 GCA_903837595.1 uncultured Thiodictyon sp. | reverse complement strand
GAGGTGCACGCCCTGTTGCACGCGTTGCGGGTGCCGCGCTTCTTCACCCTGGGCGCCACGCTCTACGGCTGTGGACTGCGCCGCAGCGAAGGGCTGGCCCTGGAGGCGGATGCCATCGACTGGCAGCGGGCCATGCTGCACGTCCGTGACAGCAAGGGCGGCCTCGACCGTCTGGTGCCGATCCCGCCGCGCCTGCAGGAGATCCTCGACCGCCATCGGCGGCAGGAGGGCATCCGTTCCGGCCGTCTGTTCCTCTCCCGCCTGGCTCCCGAGTGCGACCTCAGCCCCGACACCGTCGGCCGGGCCCTGCACGCCGCGGCGGCCACCGCAGGGATCCCCAAACCGGTCACCGCGCACAGTCTGCGTCACGCCTACGCCACCCACCTCCTGGAGCGAGGCGTGAGCCTGCGACTGATCCAGCAGTTCCTCGGCCACCGCCATCTCGAGACCACCGCCATCTACACCCATCTGACCGCCGCCGTCATGCACCGCGCGCACGAGGCCCTGCAACAGATGACCGCGGGCCTCTGAGTCCGCCGCGAGCCGAAGATGGGGATCATCGCCGACATCCTGCGGCGGCACGGTCCGGCTTACCTGCGGACCGCCGGGCCGGCGGCGCCCGAGTCCCAACGTCTGGCCGTGCGGCGGCTGACGGCCTGCCGCACGGGCCGGCTCGGGGGCCATGCCGAGTACTGTGCGGACTGCGGGGCCCGGGTCGAGTTCGTGCCGCACAGTTGCCGCGACCGGCTCTGCCCGGTCTGCCGCGGCCCCGAGTCCCGCGCCTGGCTCGAAGCCCGGCGGCGCGACCTGCTGCCGGTGCCCTACTTCCATGTGGTCTTCACCGTACCCACCGTCTACAGCCACGCGGTCCGGGACCACCCGGCCCGCCTCGGCGCCGCGCTCCTGGCGGCGGTCGCCGAAACCGTGCAGACCCTCGCCCGCGACCCGCGGCACCTCGGCGGCGAACTGGGGATCCTGGCCGTACTCCATACGTGGGGGCGAAGCCTGACCTGGCACGCCCACGTGCACTGCCTGATCCCGGCCGTCGTGCTCCAGCCCGGTGGCGCGTACCGTCTCACCCGCACCCGCTTCCTGCTCCCGGTCCGGGCCCTGCGGGACGTGTTTCGCGCCATTCTCACCCGGCGCTTCCGCGCCGCCCTCAAGGGGTTCGATCCGCCGGGCCGCCTCTGGCGCACCGCCTGGAACGTCAAGGTCCGGCCCTGCCGGGAGGGACCCGACACGGTCCTGCGCTACCTGACCCGCTACGTGCGCAGCGGCCCGCTGCACGAGTCGCAGATCGTGCACGCCGACGCCACCCAGGTGGTCTTCCGCTATCTGGACCACCGCACCGGCACGGTCCGCCGGCTGCGCACCACCCCGGCGGCGTTCGTCGCCCGCTACCTCCAGCATGCCCTGCCGCCGCGTTTCCACCGCATCCGCCACTATGGCTTCCTGGCGCCATCGCGCCGCCACGACCTGCGCGCCTTGCAGACAGCCATGCTCGCCCGCTACCGCACCAGCGCCCTGGCCCCGCCGTCGGGCCCCGATCCTGTGCTGCCGGCCTCGCCACCCTGTCCGTACTGCGGTTCGACCCGGCCCCGCTGGCGTCTTTACCTACCGGCCGGTCAGACCGGGATCGCCTTCACCGTCAACTGGCGTGCCCCGCCCGCCCACGTCTCATGACCCGTACCGTCCACAACCCGCCCCCGCCGGCCCGGCGGTCGGTGCACTTCCGGCCCAGTCCGCCACCCTACCGCACGCCCTGGAACCGTCCGGCCAGCGGCGCCGCGCACCGCGCCGCCCTCTTTCCGGCCCGCTCCCGCCTCTCTCCACCCTTGCCGCCACCCCCGCCGCGCGCTATTCTTGCCCTGTGCGGCGGGACTAGTCTGCCATTTACGACCCCATGACGCCACCCGCCGCGCGAAGGCTGGGCTCAACCGGGATTATGCGCCGGCTTCGCAGCGCATAATCCTCTGGACGTTGGGACCTACACTCGACACCCGACACTCGACACTTCT
>CAILVI010000534.1 GCA_903837595.1 uncultured Thiodictyon sp. | reverse complement strand
TTCACTCGAGATTCTCCTGTCATATCGAAATTGCACCTGAGACTCCAGCTGCTCCAGCAGCCCCCCGCCCGACACAGACGTGATCACGAGCCGCGGGGGGATGACGACCTCCTCAGGGATCTCGTCGAGTCTCTGGAGATGGTGCAGCAGGGCCTGTTCGATCACGAATCCTCTCTTCAAGGCTCGGGTACGGACCTACCGTTCCAGACGGTCACGGGTTTCGGGCGAGATGTTCGCGGAAATCTGGGTCACGTCTTACTTGCTTGTTCTGTTGTTTAAAATCTGATTTGGCAACGTCGATTTTGGGAGCACCTGATTCGTGACCCTGACGACTGGGAGTAGCACCTGGACTTCATCCATTACAACCCCGTCAAGCACGGCTATGTGGACCGTCCGCGCGACTGGCCTTACTGCTCCTTCGCCCGCTGCGTCGAGCGCGGCTGGTACAGCCCGGAGTGGGGCGCCACCTGTCCGGAGACCATCCAATGTATGAACCCCGAATGATGCGTGGGGGGTGGAAGGGTGGAACCGCTACGCTTGTTCCACCCTTGTATGTTCTGTTCCCAGGGATTGACAGGGATGGTCGAGACACGGATGTTGCAGAGAGTGCCCGGGAAGCCGTTCCACCCTGAAGCCTCGAGCTTGCACGTAGATTGGCTCCCCGCCCTCTTCGCCCATACCGAAGAGTATCCGAGGCCGTGGGCACTGCCCGTGAGCCTGCATACACAAGGTCGGTAGGCGAGGGTCCAGGGTCGGGGAACCGGACACGATGCTACAGCGTTTGAACCTGGAGAAACAGACCGATGAAAGTGGAAAAAGTGGCTGGAATCGACGTGGCGGCCAAGACCCTGGCGCTGGCGATCCGTGCGGGCGAGCAGACCGGCAAGGTGCGCGAGTTGGAGAACACCGCCAGTGGTCACCAGGCGGTGATCAAGGCGCTCACAAGCGCTGGCGTGCAGCGCGTGTGCCTGGAGGCAACCGGCGTCTACCACCTGGACCTGGCGCTCGCCTTGGACGCCGCCGGGGTGTCCCTGATGGTGGTCAATCCGACGGCCGCCAAGCGTTTTGCCCAGGCCCTGATGACCCGCTCCAAGAGCGATGCGGTGGACGCCGGTGTTTTGGCGCAGTTCGCGCAAAGTATGCCGTTCCAGCCGTGGCAGCCTCCTGCCGCGCCGGTCCTGGAGGTGCGCGCGTGCGCCCGGCGCCTGGCGGCGCTCGTCAAGGCCCGCACCCAGGCGAAGAACCAGTTACACGCAGCGAGCCAGACCATCAGCACACCGGAGATCGTGCTGGCGGATCTGCGCCTGAGCATCGCCCAATGCGATGACCACATCGCGCAACTGCGCGCTGGGGCGTGCGCGCTGATCGACGCCGATGCCCAACTGCGTGAGGTCTTCACCCTGCTCAACAGCGTCAAAGGCATCGCCGCCGCCAGCGCCATCCAGATCATGGGTGAGATCCTGGTACTGCCCGCGGACATGCAGGCCAAACAATGGGTGGCCCAGGCGGGGCTCGACCCGCGCCACGCCACCTCCGGCACCAGCGTCAACCACAAGCCGCACCTGAGCAAGGCCGGTAATCGCTACCTGCGCTTGGCGCTGTACATGCCCGCCTTGAGCGCCGCGCGTCACGAGAAGCACGTCAACGGCTACTACCGCCACCTCATCGAAGACCGTGGTCTGAAGCCGATCCAGGCCGTCTGTGCGGTGATGCGCAAGCTCCTGCACGCCATCCACGCCATGCTCAAGGCCCGCCAGCCGTTCAATGGCAGCCGTTTCTATGCCCTCGTCGAGACCCCAGCGTGAGTGCCGGGCGCGCGCGTCACTCCTCATGAGGATGAAAAACTTGCTGATGATTGCGCCGCAGGCGTCCGCCGCCAGCACGGTGCTCGCCGCGGCGCAGTGTGGGCAAAGGGTGAATGAGTGGGGGCAAGCGGGGGGCAACTCGCCACCGCTGATGCCGCCGTCCGGGCACGACGCCGGCGGCGAGTTGTCCCCGGCTTGTCCCCACGTTCGCTTGCGACATTCACGCTTTGCCCACACGGAGTCCGCCCACGCGGACCCCGCAGCCCGCTCCCCCCACGGACGCGCCGTGACATCGCGGGTGCCGACCGTGGACCCGACGCCGGAATGGCGAACGCCGTCGGACGATGGCGCCCGTTCACGTAGCGAGGAGGCCAATTTACGGATCGGAGGCAAATCGGACTTGCGCTCGAACAGAGTATCTACGACGGGCGATTTCGCTGACCACATCACTTTCGATCGCACCCGCTGGTAGGTGGCGCCCCTACGGGGGCTTAAGCTTGGCGCGGGCTTGGAGGTGGTCGACCTTGCTCAGCATCCCGCCCCTCCCCCGTCAGCGTCAGTCGCCCTGAAGGGCGACCTACACCGGGAACGGCCTTCGTCATCCATCGTTCCGGGCACCGCG
>CAILVI010000533.1 GCA_903837595.1 uncultured Thiodictyon sp. | reverse complement strand
GGGTTGCCGTCGAGCACCAGTTCGAGTCGGGGCGCGAGCCGCGCGAAGACCTGCTCAACGTTGTCGATGTCGACACGGATCGGCTTACGCTGCACCAAGGGAAGGGGGGCGGCGCCGCCAAACCGGCCGAATACCAGAATGCGAAACGGATCGGCATCGTCGCGTGGATGCGCCCCCGCCGATCTCGCGAAGCTGAAGTCAAACTGCAGGTGTGGCTGTTTCATTTCGGTCTCCGAATCATTGCCGGCCGTTCGCTTGAGTGCGCGCGGCCCAGGTCGCGTCAAAGAATGCCCACATCACATCGTTGGCCGCAATCGCTCCCGAAGGGGGCTCGTCACCGCGCGGCCTGGTCCCACCCGGCCATGAGTGCCCACCGGTCGCGGTGACGCAGAGTTGCACCGCCACCTGACCCCGGCATGACGAATACCTGTCACAATAGGCACCCGGCCTTTCAGGCACGCGCTGCGGTGTTGCAGCGCAGCCATTTTACTCAACCCACTTCGCAATAGTCGCCGGGACCGAAATGAAATCCGACACGTTGGACCTATCCCAGACCATCTTGCCGGCGCCGCCGCCGTAAAACACATGGTCGTCATTTCTGGCATGGATATGCAGAATCGAGACCGGCACCTTCGGCGCACAGTGCATCGTGTTGTCCGTTCCAGCCACCGCGGCGATCGCCTGGAATGTGTCGGCCATCTCGCATGCCAGGCGATAGGCCATCATGCCGCCGTTCGTCATCCCCGTTGCATAGATCCGGTTGCGGTCGATGTTGAGCTGAGCGGTCAGGTTGCCGATCATCGCCCTGACGAAACCGACGTCATCGACATTGCGGTCGCGCGCACCGGCACAGCAGCTCCCGGCATTCCAGGTAGCGAACTTGCCGGAACCAAGCCTGCTGAATCCATTCGGAAAGACCATGATGTAGCCGGTTGCCTCGGATTTTGAGATCAAACCGTAGTACTGGTCCTTTGCCATATGATTCATGTCGCCCCCACCGCCATGAAACGCCAGGACCATCGGCGCTGGGACTGTCGCACGGTAGATCCGCGGAACATGCACAAGATACCAGCGCGTCAGTCCGTCGTGCACGATGGCGAAGCGATAGTCACCCGGTTGGTCGATCCTTGAACCGGTAAGTGCAGGGGCAGCGGACACCGAGCGTTCCTGCCGCGCATTCATCCAACGCTGCTTGAGGCGCTCCCGCCAGGTCCCGCAGGCCGCGCCATCTTGCGCACAGACACCAGTCGGTAGTGAGACCAGGCCGCAACCCAGCAGCGCCATCGCAGCACCGGCCAGGATGGGCGCTCTCATATTACCTGAACCGCAGATTGTCGCGCGAGAGCTGGCTGATCGACGCACGCCCCATCAGCTTCATCCCGCGCTCGATCTCCGCGCGCAGCAGGCCCAGCGCCCGTTCGACACCCGCTTGGCCCGCCGCTGCCAGCGGGAATAGATAGAAGCGCCCGAGGCCCACCGCCTTCGCGCCGAGCGAAAGTGCCTTCAGGACATGCGTGCCGCGCTGGCACCCGCCATCCATCATCACGTCCACGCGCTCCCCCACGGCATCGACGACTTCCGCCAACTGATCGAACGCGCAGCGCGAGCCATCCAGCTGTCGACCACCGTGATTGGATAACACAATGCCGGTGCAGCCGATCTCCGCCGCGCGCTTCGCATCTCCCACCGACATGACACCCTTCAGACAGAACTGCCCGTTCCATTCCTGGACCATTTCCGCCACATCATCCCAATTCATGGCGGGGTCCAGCATCTCAGTGAAATAGCGTCCGATCGACATCGTGCCACCGTCCATGTGGACGTGCTGGTCCAATTGCGGCAGACTGAACCGTTCGTGGGTTACATAATTCAGGCCCCACATGGGCTTGAGCGCAAATTGCAGCATGCCGCCGAGCGTCAGCTTAAACGGAATCGCAAAGCCGGTACGCAGGTCCCGCTCGCGGTTACCGCCGGTGATGCTGTCGACGGTCAGCATCATGACCTCGACACCCGCCTCGCGCGCGCGGCTCATCATGGCGCGATTGAGCCCGCGGTCCTTATGAAAATAGAACTGATACATCTGCGGCGTCGAGTAGGCCTTACGCAACTCCTCCAGGCTGACGGTGCCGAGCGACGATACGCCGAACATGGTCCCGTACTGTGATGCGGCAGCCGCGACTGCGCGTTCCCCTTGATGGTGGAACAGGCGCTGCAGGGCCGTCGGCGAGCAATAGAAGGGCACCGCAAGCCGCTGCCCCATGACGGTCACGGACAGATCGACGTTCGCCACCCCACGCAGGACGTCGGGCACCAGGTCGCAGCGCTCAAAGCTCGCCGTGTTCCGGCGATAGGTCACCTCATCGTCCGCACCGCCGTCGATGTAGTCGAAGATCGGACCCGGCAGCCGGCGCCTGGCCAGTTCCCGGAAATCGTGGAAGTTATGACAGTTGCTTAAGCGCATAGCGCGAGAAAGACCTCTTTCCGGGTACTGTCGACCGCAATCTTTGTAGAATGGCTAGACGTCTCTTTGCCTGCCCACTCTACTCTTTTAACTCTTGCCAACCACTGAAATAATTACATTTCTTGGCTGGGATACTGCTGGTATCCTCCAAAACCTTAGCCTGAATCAGATTGCCAGAGGACGTCGTCATGATGGCATATTCCACTAACATTGAATTAGCCTTGAGCATACCTTTGTAGAAAATCTTCACCCGGGCTGTTTCCTTGTCTCCTTGCTTGCTGGGACTGACGGCAATTTCGGCTTTACCCTCCTTGACGGTGGGATGAGCACACTTAAGGGTATCCTCGACCGCAAACTTCAAATAGTCAAAGGCATAGGCATGGACGGGGAGGACAAGGAGGAACGCAAATAGGGTGTTTTTCATAGCTCAAGCTCTTAATGGTAGATGAATCATCACGCCTTTCCTTAAGCCCTTGATGAGACGAACAAGGTTACGAAATAGTGGGTCATGAACCTGCTCGCGCACCGCAGCCTGCCCGAGAGTACGCGTCCGTGGTACACCCGCCGGGTCGAGGAGTTCCTGAAGGGACTGCACACCGAATCCTTTTCGCGCCTCGCGGCTGAGCGGGTTAGCGGCTAACTCCGGGAGGTATCGCCCAGTTCGGCCACTATCTCAGTGCCAGTTTCGCCACATTGCCGATGCCCTGCAACCCCTTTTCGTTGATCTGGGTCCGGTCAACGCGGCCAATGAGGGGGGCTTTGATCGTCACTTCAGCCGACGGCGCCAGGGCGCAGAGCGCCCAACACATGCGTCACACCGCTGGAGCGGTGTCACGAGAGGTTGCGCGCCCGAGGTCAAGCCCGCAGCCTGGCGCTATGCAGCGCCGCTACCCGGCCAGAGATAGACATCCATCGCGAGCCCGCCATAGGTGAATCCGGGGGCGAAGCGTTGCGGTGCGCCCTGCCCGCCCGCGCCCAGGGCCACGAACAGCGGCAGCAGGTGCTCCTCCGTCGGGTGAGCGGCACCGCCGTGAGGCGCAGTGCGGCGGTAGTCGAGCAGGTCTTCATGCCCGGGGCCGGCAAGTTGCTCGGCGAGCCAATCGGCGAAGGCCTCCGCGGCGGGATACGGTTGCGTCGCACCGACCGTCAGCCAGCCGAAGTTGTGGGTCACCGCACCGGAGGCGAGGATCAGCACGCCCTCCTCCCGCAAAGGCTGCAACGCCTCACCCAAGCGCAGATGCCAGCCCGGACCGGCCTGGGGCTGGATCGCCAGTTGGGTGACCGGGATGTCCGCCGCCGGGTAGAGTAGGCGCAGCGGCGCCCAGGCGCCGTGGTCGAGGCCGCGGGTCGAGGCGGCGGACACCGGGATTCCCGCCGCCGTGAATAGTCCCTCCACGCGTTGCGCGAGCGCCGGAGCACCCGGTGCGTCATAACGCAGCGAGTACAGGGCGCGCGGAAAGCCGCCGAAGTCGTGAATGGTCTCGGGCGCCGTCGCCAGGCTCACCGTCGGGACGGCGCAGTCCCAGTGCGCGGAGACCGCGAGGATGGCACTCGGGCGCGGGAGCGAGGCCCCAAGCTCGGACCAGAGTTGCCCGGTGGTGCCTGGGTCGAGCAGGAGGTCGGGCGCGCCATGGGAAACAAAGAGGACTGGGTGGAGCGGTTTCATTGATGGGGTCTGTGGCTGGTTGGTCTGGGTACCAATCTGGGTCCGAGATCGAGCAAAAGACAGCTCCATATTATGGAAATCTCTGTTGTCTCTTACGCAACAGACTGGACGGTCGCGGGTCCGCGCAGCGGACCCTAGTGGCTTGGGCGCCATGACGACGACTGGGCGGCACGGCAGGTAGGCGTCCCGGTTACACTCTGCACCCTGGGTATCGCTGCGACCAGCCTGTGGCTCACGGCGCCGCGACCCTGAACATTCGACCTGAGCCCGCACAGCACGCGAACCGTAACGATCCGATGAACCATCCCCACCGACTTCTGTTGATCGCGCTCACCGCCTGGGTGCCAACGGCCACCGCGAACGAGACCGTGACGATCACGCTCGACCCGAACGCCAAGCCGCTCGCGACCTTTGTCCCCGCGGACACCTTCGGCGCCGGCATCGACGGCCACGAGGCAGGCGTCACCCGTCGACTGCTGCGCGGTGCCAATCTGGCCCGGATGAAGGACGTCGGTTTCGGACCCTTCAGTTATCGGTTGCGCACCGAACTCGCGGTGGAGTCCTGGCACTGGAACCCGGCCGGGCATTTCAGCGGCGCCGATGGCAAGTCGGGCTATTGGCTATCCGATACCACGCCGGGGCGGCCCATCGACATTTCCTACGGCTATCGCTTACCGCGGCGCGGCACCAGCGGTGACCAGGCCAACAATGACGGCTATTCACGCCTGGACGATGGCGACGCGGCGAGCTTCTGGAAGTCCAATCCCTATCTCGACCAGCACTTTACCCACGAGGACAACGCGCGCCACCCACAATGGGTGGTGGTCGACCTGAAAGAGCCGCTGCCGATCGATGCGGTGCGTATCCAATGGGGCCAACCGCACGCCCGCGCCTGGCGGATGGAATACTGTACCAATCTCCACGCCGATTACGTCGAGAATCGCATCTGCAACGCCTGGGCCGCCTTTCCACAAGGGGAGATCGCGGACGGCCAGGGCGGCACCGAGACCCGCCGACTGGCCGCCGAGCCGGTCAAGGCGCGTTTCGTCCGTCTGCTGCTGTTGCAGCACGCCGCCGACGCGGCGCCGGCGACCTCCGATATCCGCGACTCCATCGGCTACGCCATCCGGGAACTTGGCATTGGTACCATCGACGAGAAAGGCGTATTCCAGGACCGGATCACCCACGCCAAGGACGCGCGTCGGCAGACCGCGATGTTCGTCTCATCGACCGATCCCTGGCACACTGCGAAGGACCGTGACCCCGATACGGAACAACCGGGGCTCGACGCCTTCTATGGCAGCGGACTGTCCGACACCGGTGCGCCGCTCATCCCGGTGCCGCTGCTTTATGACACCCCCGAGAATGCGGGGGCGATGATCGCCTATCTCAAGCGCCAGGGGCATCCGGTCCTGCAGATAGAAATGGGCGAGGAGCCGGACGGGCAATACGCCACCCCGGAGGACTATGGCGCACTCTACCTACAGGTCGCCACCGTCCTGCACCAGATCGATCCGAAGCTACAGCTTGGCGGACCCGGCTTTCAGACCGCCATCGACGGCTATCGCTCCTGGCCGATCAATGATGAGAAGCGCCCCTGGATGACCCGTTTTATGGATTATCTGCGCTCGCGCGGACGCGAGGGCGACTTCAATTTTTTCACCTTTGAGTGGTATCCCTTCGACGACTGCTGCGGCGAGGCGTCGCTGCAATTGGCCATGCACCCGCGCATTCTCGGCTCGGTCCTTGAGGGCCTGCGCGCCGATGGGCTGCCCCGGACACTGCCCTGGATGATCACCGAATATGGCTACTCCGCCTTCGGCTGCCGGGCCGAGGTCGACATCGAAGGCGCCTTGTTGAATGCAGAGACGGTGGGTCTCGCCTTGCAGGAGGGCGCCGCGCGGGTCTATCTGTACGGGCTGGAGCCCGCGGAGATCATGGATGAGCTCAATTGTAACTCATGGGGGAACAATGCTTTGTTCTTGGCAGACGAGCAAATGAGCATCCGCTCCACCACCGCGACCTATCATGGAGCGCGACTGATCAATCAGGACTGGGTCGGCCCGCCCGACGCGCCCCACCAACTCCTGCCGGTCGCCATCGCTGGCGGCACGGTCTTTGGCCTGCCGCGCGTCAGCGCCTTTGCCCTGCGACTACCCGACGACACCTGGAGCCTCCTGGTCCTCAACAAGGACCCAACGAACGCCTATGACCTGGCAGTCGATTTCCTGGCACCAAAGGGCCCCACCCCGGCACCCGGGGCAGTGGCCCTGACTCAATTCTCTCGCGGCCAATATCAATGGCATCCGGCGGGCGAGCAGGGCGGCCCGGTCGTCAATCAGGGACCGGTGGCCCGCACCGCACCCGCGCTGCCGGTCACCATCCCGGCCTATTCATTGACCGTCGTGCGGCTGGGCGCTCTTGCACATTAGGCCGCTGGCCGATCGGCGCTCAGCCACCGGCGACCACCGTCCGGTTGCGCCCCGCCTCCTTGGCGACATAGAGCGCCCGATCGGCCGCCCCGAGCAGCCCCCCGCGCTCAGCGGCATGAACAGGCCACGCGGCGACCCCCGCCGAGAGAGTACTGCGCACCTCCCCCGCGTCGGTCTGAATGAGTAATTCGGCGAAGGCCTTGCGCCAGGATTCGGCGTGCGCACAACCGGACTGCAAATCCGCACCGGGCAGGACGACCGTGAACTCCTCCCCGCCAAAGCGGCAAGCAATGTCGTTGGCCCGAGTTGTGGCGGTCAGGATCTGCGCCAAGGCCGTCAAGACCTGATCACCAGCCTGGTGTCCCAGGGTGTCGTTGACCTCTTTGAACCGGTCGATATCGATCATGATCAGGCTCAAGGGTTGGTCGCGCCCCTGCGCCAATTCACGCTCCAGGACCAGCTCGAGATAGCGACGGTTATAGAGACCGGTCAGCGGGTCACGCCTGGCCTGCTCGCGCAGGTCCTCCTGCAGACTCTCGATCTGCCTGATCTGGGTGCGCAGGGCCTGGTTCGCCGCCTCCAGGTCCTCGCGTGTCCGCTCGACCTCGGTAATGTCCTCCGCCAGTGACAACACGGCGATGGGATCGCCATGACCATCACGCTGGGCGACGTTGCTCCAGCGACACAGAATGGTGCGGCCGTCGCGGGTCAGGTTCCGGTTGACACCGGCCACGATACCACCCGCCCACGCCTGTTCCATCACCTTGACGACATAGTCCAGGTCGGTCATCGGCACAAAGCGCTCCAGCCCCACCCCCAGCATTTCGATCCGCGGCCAGCCGAAAATGCGTTCCGCGGCACGATTCCAGTCGATGATACGATGATCACGATCAAACAGGATGAGTGCCAGGGGGGCGGTCTCATAGATGAGTTGATAGTGCTGCTGACTCGCCTTGAATGACCACTCGGTCTGGCGGCGGCGGTCCATTTCGAGCGATAGCCGACGGTTGATCCGCAGGATATAGACCGCGACCGCCCCGGTCACCAGCATCAAGAGTAGAAACCCGCCGCCCCACCAATAGACCCAGGGGGGGATGTGCAGGCGTTCGGGGTCATAAAGGAAGTCGGTGAGTGGAAAATCGGCCGGCAGCATTCCCTGCTCGGCATAGACGTCCGCGATATGACGCCAGCGTCCGGAATACATATAGCCGACGGCGATCAGCTCATTGCGCAGCAGCGGGCGCATCTGGTCGTATTCGTAGAGCAACTGCTCGCGGGTCTTGCGCTGGGACTAGCGCGTAATGATCAGGTCGGCGACCTCCTGCGGATGCGCCATGGCATAGACCCACCCACGCAGACTCGCCTCGCGGAAGGCCGCCACCAGCCCCGGGTTGGCGCGCAAATAGGACTGCGTGGTGAACAGGTTGTCGCCGTAGAAGTCGATCCCGCCGGAGCGCGGGGTGAAGAGCGAATAGTTGACCCCGGCCTGCGCGAACACGAAGGGCTCGTCGGTGATATAGACCGACTGGGCGTCGACCGTCCCGGCGGACAACTCAGCGGTCCCGAAGCTGTGGGCCACGAGGTTAAGACTGCCGCGGGGGATACCTTCGCGCTCCAGATAGGCAAACAACTCGGCCGAATTGTCCTCGATCATCAGGCGTCGGCCGACCACCTGGTGGATATTGCGGATGCCCGAGGCATCCAGTGCCAGCAACGCCAGCGGCGAGTGCTGAAAGATCACGCCCAAGACGACGACCGGCAGGCCGCGGGCGCGGTACAGCAGCAGGTCGGAGGTACCGACGCCAAACTCGGCCTGGCCATTGAGCACCGCCGCCACCGGGTCCTGCCCGGGGCGCGCCTCCAGAAAGCTGACCGCGAGGCCCGCCTCGCGATAAAAACCCTGCGCTTGCGCGGCATAGTATCCGGCGAATTGAAACTGATGGGTCCACTTGAGCTGCAGCCGCACCGGCTGCAACGCCTGGGCACCCCAGGCGCTCACCGCGCAACACAGCGACAACAGCAAAATAGTCAGACGCATTTTCGGAGACGTAGCCGAGCAGCCAATCCCTTCGAGGCCCCGGTGCCCCGACCATCCAGGCCGATCGACGGCGCCGGAGCCCACCTTACCGACGGCGCCGTTTTGGCGGGTAGAAGGGCGGCTCGCCCGGGGGACGGGTCTTGAAGCGGCGATGCACCCAAAAATATTGCTCCGGCATGATGCGGATGCGCGTCTCGATCACCCGGTTCATCAGGGCCGCATCGGCCGCCTGGTCCCCGGTGGGAAAGGGCTCCAGCGGCGGGGCGAAGGTGAGCTCCAGACCGCGACCCCAGGGCAGATAGCGGGCGAAGGTCGGGATCACCACGGCCCCGGCCATGGCGGCGAAGCGCCCGAGCATCGGGACGGTGGAGGCCGGCACACCGCAGAAGGGGACGAAGATACCACGGCGCCCGCCGTCCTGATCGGGCAGGTAAAAGAAGGGCGTGCCCCGACGCACCTCGCGGATCAGACCGCGCAGGTCGTCGCTGCGCTCGATGGAGACGCTCCCATACTGGCGGCGCGCCCGCATCACCTGCCGATCCACCACCGGGTCGCGGATCTTCTGGTACATATAGACCCCGGCGTGGACGAGCCCGGTGAAGGCCGCGCCGCCCAATTCCAGCCCGACAAAGTGCGGCACCAGGACGATCACCGGCCGGCCGGCGGCGATGCAGCTGTCGATGAATTCACGATTACGGATGCGCACCAGACGCTTGAGGCGCGCCCGCGAGGCCCCCCAGACCACGCTCTGAGTCAGCGAGGCGACCCCCAGCCAGCCGAAGTGGGCGCGCAGGATGCGCTCGCGCTGGGCCGGTGGGGTGTCGGGTAGACAGGCGCTCAGGTTGCGGCGGGCGACCTCACACCGGTCCGGCGCCAGGCGGTAACCGAGCCGCCCAAGCCCCTGGCCCAAGGCCCACAGCAACGGAAACGGGAGCCGACCCAAGGCATAGGCGATGCCCACGACGAACCAACTCGGCCAGTACCGGGGGTGCCAGAGGAGCGGCTGAGGGGGGGTGGAAGCCGGGCGGGGGGTGGACTCGGGAGTGGTCATCCTGGAAAGTGCCGTTGTCGCGCGAAGACGCGCAGTTTACGCGCCCATTTTACCCGCGATTCTCGTCCGTGTTCCGCGCGTCTTCGTCCACACTACGGACACTCACTCGAAGAGCGCCTCCGCAATCCGCACCACATAGGGCAGACCGGCGAGACGCTGCAGGATCTGCCGATGATCGGGCTGATGGGTGTTGCCCAGCACCAGAACCTGGTCGGACCCGCAGCCGATCCGCCCGCGACTGCCCGGTTGAAAGCGGGCGCTGGGGTCGATCGCCGCTACCTGCTCCCGCGGCCCCTGACCCCGTGGGATGCAGAACTCGTAGTCGAGGGCGCGCCGCCCGTCCGGCGGCCCTTGGAGCCCAGCGGCATCCAGACGGTTCAGGTCGAAGGCGATGACAGCAGGGGCACCCGCGGAGGCGCCGGCGGCGACCGTGGCACCCAGCAGCAGCGCAGCCGCGAGGACGCAGCCCGAGTGCATCCAATTATCTGCCACTTACGCTATTCTCCGGCCCAGAAAAAGCACCCTCGCCCCGCCTCCTTGGCGCGATACATCGCCGCGTCGGCGACACACAACAATTCCTCCACCGCACATTCGCCACGACCGATTGCAATACCGATCGAGGTTCCCAACCGGCACCATTGCCCAGAGATGAAAAACGGGGACTCAAAAACGCCGAGGCATTTCTTGGCCACCGCCTCCACCAAGCTGTCGGCGCGCTCTCCCAGGTCGGTCAACAGGATGACAAACTCATCCCCGCCCACCCGCGCCAAGGTGTCTTCGCAACGCAGCACGGAGCCCAAGCGAGCGGCCACCTCACAGAGGGCCGCGTCCCCAGCAATGTGCCCCCAGCGGTCGTTGATGGTCTTGAATCCGTCCAAATCGAGAAACAGGAGCGCGACTTGCTGTTCGCCGCGTCGTGCGCGCCCCAGCGCTTGCTGCATCCGGTCTGCCAGGAGCTGGCGGTTTGGCAAACCCGTCAGTCCATCGTGGTTTGCACTGTGCTCCAACTCCGCCCGGCTGGCCAACAGCCGGGCCAATACACCATTGAATGCCGCCGTCAGATGACCGACTTCATCCCGGCGTATCAAGGGCAGCGGTGCGAGTGGAATTTCGCCCCGCGTCATACGTTCGGCATGTTGGGCGGCGTGGCGCAGCGGGCGCAATTGGTAGCGCAGACCAAGGCCCATGATAAGCAGGAAAATGGGGACCAGGATGGCGGTGGCGATCAAGATGAAATTGCGCAAACGGGCGATCGGTGCAAACAACTCGCTGGTCATTATGCGGGCCACGACAAACCAGCCGCTGCTGGGCACCGAGGCGATGGCGGCCAATTCTTCGACACCCAGCGAGTTGATATCGATACCCACGCCACGAAACCCCTGCATCGCCCGATCGTGCTGCTGATGCACGCCGGCGGGCGGCGTCGGCTGGAGCGTGATGGCCAGATCAGTCGAGGAGCCGATGAACAAGCGATCACGCGGGGATACCAGCACCAGCCCACCGCTGGCACCGACGCGGGTGCTATAAAAATCTTTGATAAAATTCGCGGATTGCAGCGCGGACACCCCAACCAAAATGGCCTGGACGGCGCCGGCGCCGTCGCGCAACGGTGTGCCCATCGGCAGGACCGCGACTCTGGAGGCGCGCCCGAAGACGGGTCGGCCGATGGCGAAGCCGCCTTGTATGGCCTGTTGGAAATAGTCGCGATCGGCGAACGACATACCGACGCGCTCCGGCACCGACGGGTAGTCCGCCAGCACGACCCCGGCCCGATCAACGACCAGCAAGCCTCTGGAGAACAATGGATTGACCTCGTGGCGTTCGCCCAGCCAGGCCTGCAACCGTGCCGGCTCGTGAAGCAGCGGCAACTGGAATTGTTTGGCCACATGCTCCAGCATATCCCGGCGATCCACGATGTCCTGGTCGACGCCCCTGGCAACATAATTGGCGATTGTCACCAGTTGGGTGGCAGTCAGCGTGGTGAGGTCTTTACGCAGATAATTGCTGAGTATTAAAAACAGAGCGAGCGAGTTGAGCAGAATAACGGCCATGCCCAAGGCCATCACGCGGCTGGTAATGCCAGGCGAGCGGGACGGCAGCGCTTCATCCGCGGTAACCGTCGCGGTGGCCGCATCATTCACCGATTGGGTGGGCCGGTTGAGTATGGTCAAGTTCGTTTAGCCGTTGCGATGGCGGGTAGCGGATTCACATCGGCACCCCGGCCCCCGGGCCGGCGACGCGCGCCACTTCCTGTTGTACTTCAGGACTCATGTTGAATGGGGTGATGGTGATCGCAGGGTGGTTACGTGCGAACACGCGGAATATCTCATCCACGAATGAGCGTCCGACCGTGTCAACCCCCTCGAAATCCAGTATAACGCTTGTGAAACGCTCAATGCGATTCATGATGCGCTTCGCCTGAGAGCGAGAGACGAGTTGAACCCCCTCGTAGAGCGCTAAACGGACGGGGACGATGGTCTTTGAGAAGTCGAGTGTTTCGGCATCGGTGTATTCGTTGAATACCGAGTCTAGGGTGCGTTCAGTCGTTGGCGAAAGGAGCATGTTCACCGTGGTTCCACCGGCCTCATCTTTGAGATGAACAAGAAGATCTTTTTCGTACTTATCGTCGTGACTAAACGCCAAGTCGCCGGAGGCGATCTGGAAGAAATCGAAGGCCCTGGACGTAAAAAAGATCCCCTCACCCGTGTGGTTCGCGGGATCAGTCGTGAGCTTGCCTTTACTCAACTCCAGGATCGCTTCCCGCGGGTCGCCGAGGTCCATCAAGCGGGCGATGCGCCTGAAGATGCCCTCACCATCATCCCGAATATCCAGCATCAGCCATTCGTCGTCACGAAGTGCCGTGATCGCAACTTGGTTCCCACTAGAATGGTCGATGGCATTGTTCAGCATCTCAGTAAAACCGTAATGCCAGATGCCCTGGACGTTCTTCGCCAACCCGTCAACGATATAGGCGAAGTCGCTGGCGTACACGCGGTCCTCCGCGATGGCCCCCAGGGCGTAGACACCGGATTGTTGCCGTTTAGGACCGAGCCGATAGGTGCGACCGCGAGTCGTGCCAAGAGCCTCCAGGAAGCCCTCCCGGGTCAGGTGGGTGAAGTGTCGGTGGACGGCTTGGCGGGTGATTCCGAACTGCTCGCACGCTTCAGCGACGATATCCGCCCGCCCGGACCGCACGGCGTCGATCAGGTGGCGGCGAATGGCCTGGGATTTTTTTTTCGTCTTGGCGATGTCCACCGAAACCCTCCTTCACGTCACTTAGAAGGTTCGATTGTAAACTTATCAGACCCCGTTTGTAACGACTAGATATCTCCAGGGCCTTGGCGCAGACCCCAACACTGGCCCTAAACTGCCTGCTGATTCCGAAAGGTTGAGAATTGGGCGTCGATCTTCCATAAGGCATAAAATGGCCGATTGGCCTGCAGACCTGCCAACGCGGTCCTCAGCACCCACCGCCCTTCCGCACATTGTTCCACAGGAGCCCCCGAGATGTTGCAAGCCTATCTCCAACACGCGGCCGAGCGCACCGCGCTCGGCATCCCGCCGCTGCCGCTGAGCGCCTCGCAGACCGCCGATCTGATCGAACTGATCAAGGACCCTTCGGGCAGCGATGGCGCCTTCCTGATGGATCTCCTGACCCACCGGGTGCCCCCGGGCGTGGACGACGCGGCCAAGGTCAAGGCCAGCTTTCTGGCCGCGGTGGCGCACGGCGACGTGAAGGTCGACCTGATCGACAAGACCAAGGCCACCGAGCTCCTGGGCACCATGGTGGGCGGCTACAACGTACACCCGCTGATCGAGCTGCTGGACGACGCCGAGGTGGCCGCCGTCGCCGCCGAGGGTCTGAAGAAGACGCTCCTGATGTTCGACTTCTTCAACGACGTGGCGGACAAGGCCAAGGCCGGCAACGCCAAGGCCAAGGAAGTCATCCAGAGCTGGGCCGATGCCGAGTGGTTCACCAGCCGTCCGGAAGTGCCGAAGTCGATCACCGTCACCGTCTTCAAGGTGCCCGGCGAAACCAACACCGATGACCTGTCGCCCGCACCGGACGCCTGGAGCCGCCCGGACATCCCGCTGCACTATCTGGCGATGCTGAAGAACACCCGTGCCGACGCGGCCTTCAAGCCGGAGGAAGACGGCAAGCGCGGCCCCATCAAGTTCATCGAAGACCTGAAGGCCCTGGGCAACCTGGTCGCCTATGTCGGCGACGTGGTCGGCACCGGCTCCAGCCGTAAGAGCGCGACCAACAGCGTAGTCTGGGCGACCGGCCAGGACATCCCCTTTGTCCCGAACAAGCGCTTCGGCGGCGTGACCCTGGGCGGCAAGATCGCACCGATCTTCTTCAACACCCAGGAGGACTCGGGCTCACTGCCGATCGAGCTGGACGTGTCCGCGTTGGAGATGGGCGATGTCGTCCAAATCCTCCCCTACGACGGCCAGGTCGTGAAGAACGGCGTCACCGTCGCCGAGTTTGCACTCAAGAGCGACGTGATCCTGGACGAGGTGCGGGCCGGCGGGCGCATCAACCTGATCATCGGCCGCGGCCTGACCGCCCGGGCGCGCGAGTTCCTGGGGCTGCCCGCCGCCACCACCTTCCGTCTGCCCGCCATCCCGGCGGACACCGGCAAGGGCTTCACCCTGGCGCAGAAGATGGTCGGGCGCGCCTGCGGCCTGCCCGAGGGCAAGGGCGTGCGCCCCGGCACCTACTGCGAACCCAAGATGACCACCGTCGGCAGCCAGGACACGACCGGCCCGATGACCCGCGACGAGCTGAAGGACCTGGCCTGCCTGGGCTTCAGCGCCGATCTGGTGATGCAGTCCTTCTGCCACACCGCTGCCTACCCCAAGCCGGTCGACGTGAAGACCCACCGCGAGTTGCCGGCCTTCATGAGCAACCGCGGCGGCGTGGCCCTGCGCCCCGGCGACGGCGTCATCCACTCCTGGCTCAACCGCCTGCTGCTGCCCGACACCGTCGGCACCGGCGGCGACAGCCACACCCGCTTCCCGATCGGCATCAGCTTCCCGGCCGGCTCCGGCCTGGTCGCCTTCGGTGCGGCCACCGGCGTCATGCCGCTGGACATGCCCGAGTCCGTCCTGGTCCGCTTCAAGGGCAAGATGCAGCCGGGCGTCACGCTGCGTGACCTGGTCCACGCCATCCCGATGTATGCCATCAAGGCGGGGCTCTTGACGGTCGCCAAGGCCGGCAAGGTCAACGCCTTCTCCGGGCGCATCCTGGAGATCGAGGGCCTGCCGGATCTGAAGGTCGAACAGGCCTTTGAGCTCTCCGACGCCAGCGCGGAGCGCTCGGCCGCCGGCTGCACCATCAAGCTGAACCCTGAGCCAATCAAGGAGTACCTCACCAGCAACATCGTGCTGATGAAGAACATGATCGCCGACGGCTACCAGGACAAGCGCACCCTGGAGCGCCGCATCAAGGCGGTGGAGGCCTGGCTGGCCAACCCCAGCCTGCTCGTCGCCGACAAGGACGCCGAGTACGCGGCCGTCATCGAGATCGATCTCAATGAGTTGAAGGAGCCCATCCTCTGCTGCCCGAACGACCCGGATGACGCCAGGCCCCTGTCCGCCGTTGCCGGAACCAAGATCGACGAGGTCTTCATCGGCTCCTGCATGACCAACATCGGCCACTTCCGCGCCGCCGCCAAGCTGCTCGATGGCAAGCGCGACCTGCCCACCAAGCTGTGGGTGACGCCGCCGACCAAGATGGACCAAACCCAGTTGGTGAAGGAAGGCCACTACTTCACCTTCGGCGTGGCCGGTGCGCGCACCGAGATGCCCGGCTGCAGCCTGTGCATGGGCAACCAGGCGCAGGTGCGCGAAGGCGCCACCGTGGTCTCCACCAGCACCCGCAACTTCCCCAACCGTCTGGGCAAGAACACCAACGTGTATCTCGCCTCCGCCGAACTGGCGGCGATTGCGTCCAAGCTGGGGCGGATTCCGACGCTCGCCGAGTATCAGGCCGAGATGGGCATCATCGATTCGGACAAGGCGAGCGTGTATCGGTATCTGAACTTTGATCAGATCGAGGAGTATGCGGAGACGGCGAAGGGCGTGGCGTAAAGCAAAACGGCCCGCCGGGGGAGCGCCCGCTGGGCGCTCCCCCGGCCGGCCGTTTTGCTTTTGTGAAACACCTTCTCGTGACACCGCTGCGAGATTCTTCTCGTGACACCGCTGCGCGGTGTCACGCCTGTATCCTGGCGCTGTGCGCCGAACACACTTGGTCCAGCAGATTTCCCGCTCCTTACCTTCGACCCTCGGATCTATGACCAAGCCGCCCACGGTGCGGTTCGTTCCTCAACGTACCCTACATCCCGGCCCCAATGCCGACTTGGACGCTCGCCCTGCCCAACGCCTTCGGAGTATCACCGCCCAACTCTGCCCAGTGCGCATAGACCGCTGGCGGGCGCCTCGGCCAGCCGCGAATCGCCGGAGCTGCAAACCTAATTTGCCAGCCGATTTCACGAAACGAGTCCCAAGAGAACTGCGTTTTTCGTTGTAGCTTGACGGGTCGTTGGAAATGTTCTAAGTTCGGTAGCAACTGCGCCGGGCTAGGCGTTTGCTCGCTGGCTACACATCGGGCAGCCGACATCGGTGTCTACCTATAACAATTGAAGGGCACACAATGACGAGCGCTTTCCTAAGCCATTCGAGCGTCGACAAACCGTTCGCCAGACGATTGACTGCCGACCTACGAGAGAATTGCATTCAAGTTTGGCTCGATGAAGAGCAAATCAGACCCGGACAGTCGATTGTCGGCCGGATAAATGACGGATTAGCTAACAACGAATTCGTTATGTTGGCCATATCGAATAGTTTTCTCGCATCCGAGTGGGCCACTTGGGAAACAAACACATCTGTCACAGCCGCAGTGAACAAGAAGTCGGCGTCCGTAATTCCGCTTCTCATTGACGACGTATGGGATTCGGCTCCGCCGCTCCTTGCCGACAAACTATATGTCGATTTCCGCAAGCACGGAAATGTCGCCGAATACCGCCACGCCCTTGGACAACTGACAGCAACTCTGACCGGGAGTTCGACTGCACCAAAGCTTAAGACACCCAATCCTACAATAATGGTTACTGGCGGTCGCGATCCACAATACAATGCAATTGCATTTGACGCTGCTTACGAGTTCGGAAAACTGATCGGCGCACATCGGTACCTCGCAATGTCCGGCACGGCACTTGGGGTAGACGAACATTTTGCTCGTGGCGTAACTGAATCCATTTCACAGCAATCCAAAAACCCACACGATTTTCTCACATGCTACTACGGCCGAGGGCGTTCAGCGCATCATAATTTCGGCACTCAACTTGAATCAGCCTACGCGAAACGAGAAGAAGGGATTCCCGAATTGATCACGGATTCAGATATCGTCGTTCTCTGTGGAGGCAGCAAGAATACTCAGTACGCAGGCGTCCTGGCTTTGCTTGAAAACAAGGTAGTACTACCAATGGCAGCCACTTCCGGAGCAGCCAAAGATGTTCACAGCATTATTCGAGCCCGTTTCGCAAGCACATTCGGAAACACCCTTCAAAAGCCTCCATTCCTGGCGCTTGCCAACACCAATGGTACACCTGCTGACATAGCACAAAGATGTTTCGATCTACTCCATAAGTTCATTTCTTAGGATGGAATTTCACCGGTAGGGTGAATTTACGGGGAAAAGCGGCCAAGCTCAATTTCTTTTTTTCTCGTTCCCACGCTCCAGCGGCCCGTGGCGCCACGCGACGCTGGAGCGTCGGGCCTTGCTCCCACGCTGGAGCGTGGGAGCCAGAGCGCGTCTCATCATCATAACCGTTTATGCCTTATGAGGTAAATGCCATGCAGTGCGAGCGTTGTCATGGGCTGACCAAGCTGAAAGCCGTAAAGCGCCAGCATTGGTTAAACGGCAAGCTGTACATCGTAGAGAACGTGCAAGCAGAAGTATGCACCGACTGTGGCGAAAGATATTTTCATGCCAAGACGCTTGACGCAATCGATGAACTTCTGTCACGGCAACACCTTGTTGAGAAACTGCTCGACGTCGAAGTCGTTCGTTTTGACCAAGAGGCCGCCTAGTGCCATTCGGGATACAGAGGATTCTCTAAAATGAGCGCCGAATCAGTGACCTTGGACCAAATAGCGCAAAAGGGCCAGGCTCGAATGGCACTGACTTAAGCCGCAAGCATCGCATAAACAATCGGTTGCAATGCGCCGAAGCGAGCGAAAAATCGTTGCGGACCAGGCAGCTCATAGGGCCCGCTACGCGGACCAACGACCTCGCGGCTAGCGCGGTAGCCGGGATGATAACCAAGGCCGGCAGATGTGATTTGGCCTTATTGGAGGGTTAGCAGTGGCAAAGAAATGGAAGCTTAGTAAAGATCCTCTTTATCGTGGAGATCGCGTAAATGGAGTGGCACCACCCACGCATGGCGCAAATCCCTCGCTCGTTCGCCATATTCTTTACCTTGAGGGGCATGGCCGAGAAACCCCCTATTTGTCGTGTACAGAGTCAAATGACATCGCGGCAATCTTTTCCGGAAAGAACGGGAAAGTATATCAAACGTCGGTTTCGACCTGGAAACCAAATGGTGTCAGCCATCGGAGCAGGAAGGAATTGCTCGCTCTCCTGAAGGGGAAGGGCAATGGAAAGGCGGAATGGTCCAGCGCTTTTGAAGTTATGCGAGCCAACCAGTACGTCGAAGAACACCAGGAACATCTAGCAGATTTTGCTGATCTCCCGGACCAGCCGGCAGTCGACCAGGCAACAAAGACTATTTTTGGCATAACCACATGAAAATGCATCGCTTAGCATCATGTGAAAACTGCTGGTTCAACGGCCTACAGAATGGATCTATAGGCTTGGCCTTCGGGTACTGCGTTGAACACAGAGTGGTTCTTAGAGATTCCAGTGCTACTACATGCGGCAGGCATTTCCGTAAGGATCTTCCTTTACCAACCAGTGAACAATTTCAAGTTTCACACCTTCGCGAATACCCAAGTACAAACGCAGTTCTTGAAATGGCAACTGGCGAAATCGCTAATGCAGCATTTATTTCAGAGGATCAAAGAATACTTAGGACCGATACTGCCGGAGAAGCTGTTGTTGATTACGGAGTTGACGATACAAAAATCTCAACGCTGTCAGCATTAAAACGATGCCCAAGCATGCGTCTCGAATTCGCATTACTTAATTTGGGCAGGTCTTACACGCATCGATGTATCCAGCGTGGCGGGACATGGACAAGCGGACTGAATATCCTGTGGTGGATAAAGAGGCGTCTCGCTGAGGTACCACAGATAGCAGCAAGTGACATCCGGTATTCAACAACATCTAGTTCGCACAGGCAACAGGATATAGCTCAATGGTCATTAATTATGGCTCGCCTGCTGTTTATTTCTGATGTTGGCTATAACGCAGGCGAAAGCGATCCCGCGGTGAATACTCTCAAGGACATTGCGGAGGAGGCGGCCGCTGAGACGGGCAAAATTAGTACACAGAAGCTGGTCAGGTGGATAAAGCAGGTTGGCCTCAGGAAGGTCGATGCTTCTTTACCGACCGAACGCTATCGTCAACTAATGGTGCCGTTGCTAGACCGCAACGAAGACCCATAACGAGAAAAGGGAAGAAGGGGTCAGAACGCTTTTCTCTTTCTCTCGTTCCCACGCTCCAGCGTGGGAATGCCGTCGGGCCGCTCCAGCGGCCCGTGGCGCCACGCGAGGCTGGAGCGTCGCGCCTTGCTCCCACGCTGTAGCGTGGGAGCCAGAGCGAAAAGGGATACATTCGAGGCGAATGGTTCGATCAAAGGTAAGGCTGTCCATTTCGATGATCGCTTCCTGCACGTCGAGTTGGAGGATGGCAGAATGATCTCAACCCCGATGGAATGGTATGCTGATCTCGCGCCGGCGGCCCTGCGTGAACTTAAGAACTTAACCTTCATCTGTCATGGCACCGGCATCGAGTAGCCCGATATAGACTATCATTTGAGTATTGAAAGCATGCTGGCCTTCCATTCCGAAAGGCGAGCCGCGTAAGAATCGACGCATCAGAGGTCCTATGCTAAACCGTATCCGCACCTTTTTCGATCAATACCTGGTCGCGGACTCTGCCGCGACCAGGGACCCGGCCCAGGCCGCACGCTGCGCCGCCGCTGCGCTACTCCTGGAGATGGCGCACATGGACGCGGCCATCACGCCTGAGGAACAAGTGGCGATCTTCGATACCGTACGCGAATCCTTCGGGCTCTCGCCCGAACAGGCGCACGAGCTGATCGCCTGCGCCGACGAAGAACGGGAGCAGGCGACCGATTACCACCAGTTCACCTCGCTCATCAACGCCCATTTCGACCAAGCACAACGGGCGGCCTTGGTCGAACAATTGTGGCGGGTCGCCTACACCAATCTGGTGCTGTGTAAGCACGAGGAGTATCTGGTGCGCAAGGTGGCGAACCTGCTTCATGTGCCGCACCAGACCTTCATTGCGGCCAAGCATCGCGTCAGCGACGGCATACTGGGCTAAACGGCATATCGAAGTCCGGGAACGGCATGCCTGATTCGAGGTCGGACCATTTTCGCCGCACCTTCACAGAGCTATTATGATTCAAGTTTTGTACATCAGTTCGGCCATCGAGCCCTTTTCGACCAAAGAGCTGTTGGGCTTGTTGGAGGTTTGCCGGGAGAGTAACGCCGGCATCGGCGTCACCGGCATGCTGCTCTACGGTAACGGGACCTTCTTGCAGGTGTTGGAGGGCGAGGAAAAGGTCATCGACGGCCTGCTCGACCGGATCCGTCACGACCCGCGCCACACCGATTTCCATATCCTGCACCGGCATCCCATCGAGCGGCGTCAATACTCGGACTGGAGCATGGGTTTCAAGCGCCTCTCCGACCGGGAACTCCAGGACATCGAGGGCTTACGGGATTTCACCGAGAAGGATTTCACTCCGGAACGCCTACTTGCGCACAACACCATCGTGCAAAGCCTGATGCATCACTTCCGCAAGGAACGGCTCAAGAGCATCGGTCAGAGTGAGCTCGGGGTCGACGAGGAAGACCGGATGATCAATGTCCTGCATCGCATCATTCGGGGTGCGGTACGGGTGTTGGCGGTATTGATGGTCGTCACCATCCTATGGGGTGTCGTCGACGTGGCGATGGTCCTCTACACCCAGGTCTTCCGGCCCTCGTTCGAGGACTTCCAGACGCGTGATATTGTCGTTGCCTTCGGTGCCTTTCTGGCGGTACTGATAGCCATCGAGATCTTCATGAACATCACCCTCTATCTGCGTGATGACGTGGTGCATGTCAAACTCGTGATCGCCACCGCACTGATGGCCATCGCGCGGAAGGTCATTGTCTTCGACTTCCATAAGATCGAGCCCATGTATGTCCTGGCCACCGCGGCGGTGGTCCTGGCGCTGGGGATTGTCTATTGGCTGATGGATGCAAAGATGGCGTGGGGCGCGGACCAGCAGCGGCGCTGAGCGAACGGCAAGCCCGCGGTTATCAACTGACTGAAAGGGGAAACGTACTGATGGCTTTCATTGGCAACCTGTTGTGGTTTGTGTTGGGTGGAGGCATCGTCGCCTGGCTCTTTTGGGTCTTGTTCGGATTGGTCATGGCCGTCACTATCATCGGCATACCCTTTGCCCTGGCGGCATTCAGGATCGCCGGATTCGCGGCATTTCCGTTCGGCAGAGAGCTCATCGACGGCCGGCTCGTCGGTGAGCCGCGCATCATCGGCACCGGGATCGCCAATTTCCTGTGGATCATTTTGGCAGGGCTGTGGCTGGCCATTGCCCATGCGCTCTTGGGAATCTCGCTGTGCATCACCATCATCGGCATCCCCTTCGGGCTCGCGCATTTCAAACTGGCGCAGGTGTCCTTCGCTCCGCTGGGCAAGCAACCGGTGAGCCATGAACTCGCCGCGATGGCACGTGACCGGGCCGCGGGCGCAGAGCTTGACCGCAGACTGCTGAGGTAATCAAGAGGACGAGGGGAAAGACAAGAGGGTCCGTGCATGAATATCACATACCTGGATGACGCCAAGCTCACGGTTGAGGCCGCCATCGAACTCTATCGGCGCTCGACGCTCGGGGAGCGACGGCCCCTTGACCGGCCAGACATTTTTGCGGGCATGATCAAGAACGCCAGTCTCACGATGACGGCCTGGGATGGCGAGCGCCTGGTGGGTATCGCACGCACGCTCACTGACTTTACCTATGTTGCTTACCTCGCGGACCTCGCTGTCGATCGCGACTATCAGCAACGGGGTATCGGCAAACAACTCATCCAGGAAACCAGACAACGACTGGGGGGTGAGTGCATGATCGTGCTCTTGGCCGCACCGAAGGCACAGGACTATTACCCCAAGCTCGGTTTTGAACCCAACCCGCGCGGCTGGATGCTCAAGGATAGTTAACATCATGAATATTTTGACGACGCACGACCTGATTGAGCCAATCCTGTTGGCATGGCAGGACCGGATTGGCGAGGACTATGCGGGTTACCGCGGACACGTTTACCGGATGTTCAACTTTTGCCTGGCGCTACGCCCTTGCACCGAAGAAGAGCAGACGAAACTGGCGATTGCGGCCTGTTTCCATGACATTGGGCTTTGGTCGGACCATACGGTCGATTACATCCCACCCTCGATCGCCCAGGCAAACCAATATCTTTCCAGTCACGGGCTGCAATCTTGGTCCGAGGAAATTGGCCTGATGATTGAACTGCACCATAAGGTCCGCTCAGTTAAAGACCATCGCTACCCGTTAGTCGAGCTGTTCCGGAAAGGCGACTTGGTGGATTTTTCCCTTGGCGTATTCACCTGCGGCATCCCACGCGCGTACATCAGGCAGGTGAAGGCGGCGCTACCCAACCATGGCTTTCACAAATTTCTGATGAAAGGCGCGAGAGAGTGGTTTTCCGCGCATCCGTTCAGTGCGCCTCCGTTCATGAGGTGGTAGACCATGCACCGCCGCAAACTGCCTATCGGGATTCAGACCTTCGCCAAGATCCGCGGGGACGACCACTACTACGTGGACAAGACCGGCTTCATCCGGCAATTGATCGACGAGGGTAGCCACTATTTCCTGTCGCGCCCGCGCCGCTTTGGCAAGTCGCTGCTGCTCGACACCCTTGGGGAACTCTTCGCCGGCAACGAATCACTGTTTCTGGGACTGGTAATTCACCCCGAATGGGACTGGACCATCCGCTACCCAGTGATTCGCCTGAGCTTCGGCGGCGGGGTTTTACATGAACGGGGCGAGCTCACGCGACGCATCATCGACCTGCTTCACCGCAATCAGCGCGCGCTCGGCATCACCTGCCGCGACACCGATGATATCGCCGGCTGTTTCGGCGATCTGATCGAGCTGGCCCATGCCGCTACCGGCCAACGGGTAGTGGTGCTGGTGGACGAATACGATAAGCCGATCCTCGACAACCTCACCGACCCCGACGCCGCCCGCGCCATGCGCGATGGACTACGCAACCTCTATTCGGTCATCAAGGACCAGGACGCGCACATCCGCTTCGTCTTTCTGACCGGGGTGAGCAAATTCAGCAAGGTCAGCATCTTTTCCGGGCTCAACAACCTGCGTGATATTACGGTATCCGCGGACTATTCCGCCCTGTGCGGCTATACTGAGCAGGATGTGGACACGGTATTCGCACCCGAGCTCGCCGGACTGGACCGGGACATGATCCGCCGCTGGTACAATGGCTACAACTGGACCGGTGAGGCGGTCTACAATCCATTCGACCTGCTGCTGCTCTTTCAGGAGCGCGAATTCCGCACCTGGTGGTTCGAGACCGGCACCCCGACCTTCCTGGTAGACCTGCTCACCGAGCGCGGCTTTTTCACCCCGACACTCGCCCGGCTGCGCGCCGACGAGGCGCTGCTGTCGGCCTTCGATGTGGACCACCTGGGCACTGAGGCCCTGCTGTGGCAGACCGGTTATCTCACCTTCACCGGCTCCCGGCGGATCGGTGCGCGGCTCGAATATACCCTGGGTTATCCCAACCTGGAGGTGGAGATGGCGCTGAATGACAGCCTGGCCAAGTCCCTGATCGGGCAGCCGGGGCGCGCCAGTGAGCTGGCCAGCCGACTCTATGACGTACTGGTGGCGGGTGACTTCGCAGCGCTGCGCGCCCATCTCGACAGCCTCTTCGCGGGCATTCCGTATCAGTGGTACACCGGCAATCCGATCGCCCACTACGAGGGCTACTACGCCAGCGTCTTCTACAGCCATTTGGCCGCCCTGGGGCTCGACCTGACGGCGGAGGATGCGACCAGTCTGGGCCGCATCGATCTCACGCTCAAGTTCAATGACCGGATCTGGCTATTTGAGTTCAAAGTGGTGGAATTAGAACCCGCGGGGAGGGCCTTGCAGCAGATCAAGGACCGGGGTTATGCCGACAAATACCGAGCGGCGGGTCAGCCGATGCATCTGATCGGGATCGAATTCAGTCGGGAGCAACGCGCCTTGGTGGGACTCGAGGTGGAAACTCAGTGAGGACGCTTCACCTGCTCGTGCTTACTGTGCTGCTCGGCACCGTCCCAACCCACGCGGCGACCCCGACCGTGCCCCCAAGTGAGTTGCCCAGCCCGGCGCCGCGCACCCAGATTGCCGCCCTCGGGCGTGTGGAGCCCATCTCGGAGGAAATCCGCATCGCTGCGGCCATGACCGGCCGGCTCGCGGACGTGATGTTGGATGAAGGTCAACCGGTCAAGAAGGGCCAGGTCGTCGCGACCCTGGAGAACGCAGATCACTTGGCACGGGTCCAGGCGGCGGAGGCCGCGGTGGGGATCGCGCGGGCCTCCCTGGACCGGGTGATCAACGGGGCGCGTCCGTCGGAACGGGAGGAGACGGCCGCCGCGGTCACCGAGGCCCAAGCGGTCCTGGCCCGCACCGAGCGCGAACTCGCCCGTCAACAGGGGCTGGCCGAGAAACACCTGGGCAGCGGCCAGGACCTGGACAACGCCCGCAGCGCGCTGGAGGTGGCCCACGCCCAACTCGCGCGGCTGCGCGCCCACCTGGCCGTGGTGGACAGCCCGGCGCGAGCGGACGAGCAGGCCAAGGCAGAGGCCGAACTGGCGCAGGCACAGGCGCAACTCGCCTTGGCGCGGGCAATCTATGAAAAGTCATTCATCCGCAGCCCCATCGACGGGGTGGTCCTGCGCCGCTTCCGGCGCGCCGGTGAGCAGGTCACCGAGATGGGCGACACCCCAATCATGGCCGTGGGCGACATCGCGCACCTGCGGGTCCGCGCCGAGGTGGACGAGGCCGATATCGCGCTGCTGCGCCTCGGCCAGGACGCCACTATCCAGGCCGACGCCTATGGGGAGCGCCGCATTCCAGGGAAAGTGGGACGCATCGGCAACCTGATGGGACGCAAACAGATCACCTCGGACGATCCGGCCGAACGCAAGGACAACCGCGTTTTGGAGGTCCTGATCGACTTGGCGCCGGGCGTCGATATCCCGGTTGGTTTGCGGGTGAACACCACGATCGCGATCCCCTCACCATGACGGGCGGCCGCTCGCATTGGGGCGCCGGGATGGCCGGGCTGCTCGCCTGGCGCAACCTCGCCCATGACCGCTCGCGCTTTGTCGTCACCCTGGTGGGGATCATCTTCGCGGTGGTATTGATCGCCATGCAGATGGGGCTCTTCCTGGGCTTCTCAGACAGCACCACCACCATCATCAACCACACGAGGGCGGACTTCTGGATTGTCGGCAAGGGTTCCCAGAACTTCGAGGTCACCCTGCCCATCAGCGAGCGCGAGCTCTACCTCGCGCGCTCCGTTCCGGGGGTCGCCCAGGCCGAGGCACTGCTGGTCCAGTTCATGTTGTGGAAGAAGCCCGACGGGGGCAACGAGAGCATCATCTTACTCGGCTCGGACCTCAACACTGGTCTCGCCGGCCCCTGGCATATCGTCGAGGGCCGGCTCGAGGACTTGCGGCGCCCGGATGCGGTAATGACCGACCGGGTCTACATGGACAAACTCGGCGTCGGCAGGGTCGGCACCCAGGTTGAGATCAACAATCGGCGCGCCCTGCTGGTCGGGGTCACCCAGGGCATCCGCTCCTTCACGACGTCCCCCTGGGTCTTCGCCTCCTACCGCAGCGCCCAACACCTGAGCGGGTTCGCCGATGACAAGACCAATTATGTCATCGGGCGGCTGCGCCCCGACGCGGACCCGACGCAAGTGCGCGATGCACTGGCCCGCATCCTGCCGCGGACCGACGTCTATCTGAGCGCGGACTTTGCCGCCCGCACCCGCGACTACTGGATGTTCACCACCGGAGCCGGGGCCTCGGTACTGATGTCGGCCGTGCTCGGGCTACTCGTGGGCGTGGTGATCGTCGCCCAAGTGCTCTATGCCACCACCGTCGATCACCTGCCGGAATTCGGTACCCTGCGCGCCATGGGCGCACCGCGCGCCTTCATCTACAAGGTGATCCTCAGTCAGGCGGTGATCAGCGCCACGCTGGGTGGGCTGCCCGGCATCGCCGTCTCACTCATGATCGCCAAGGGCAGCGAGTTCAGCGCCGCCGCCATCCTGGTCCCGCCGCGGTGGACCGTCGTGCTCTATGTCATCACGCTCGTGATGTGCATCCTGGCCTCGGTTGCCTCCATTCGCAAGGCCATGAGCATCGACCCGGCGATGGTCTTTCAGCGATGAGCGCGCCGGCCTTGGAGACCCGCGGTCTGTCCATGGTCTACGGCACCGGCGACACCGCCGTGCGCGCCCTTGACGCCGTGGACTTCCAGGCCAGCGCCGGGGAGATCCTGGCGCTGATGGGGCCGTCGGGCAGCGGCAAGACCACGCTGCTGATGCTCTTGGGCTGCCTGCTGCATCCCACCGCGGGCGCGGTGTGGGTGGAAGGGCAGCCGCTCGCCGGGTTGTCCAACCATGAACTGGCGCAGCTGCGCCTGCGGCGAATGGGGTTCATCTTCCAGAGCTACAACCTGTTTCCGGCGCTCACCGCGGCGGAGAACATCCAGGTTGCGCTGGAACTCAAGGGCCGGGACCTGGGCGAGGCGGCCGAACTCCTGGATCGCGTCGGCCTGCGCGGGCGGCTACGCAACTACCCCCGCCAACTGTCCGGCGGTGAAAAGCAGCGCGTCGCCATCGCCCGCGCACTGGCCGGCGACCCGCCCATCCTGCTGGCCGACGAACCTACGGCCGCCCTGGACTCAGTCACCGGCCGCACCGTGGTCAAGCTGCTGGCCGACTTGGCCCACGAACAGGGTCGGGCGGTGGTGGTCGTGACCCATGACCCGCGGGTCGGCGAACTGGCGGACCGCGTGGTGCGCATTGAGGATGGGCGGATCGGCCTCTGAGCACGGCTCAGCGCCGACGCCCCTCGGTCGCCTCTCGTGACACCGCAGCCTCTCGTGACGCCGCTCGAGCGGTGTCACGCGTGTGTTGGGCGCTTCGCGCCCCGAGCGTTTGGCAGCGCCGTGGCGCCAGGGGCTCCGGCACCGGGGCGGGAACTCCCGGCGCGGAGCGCCTGACACATGGGTGACACCGCAAAGCGGTGTCACCAGAAAGTTTGAGGGATGCGTAAAGCCCCGAAGGGGCGTGACATACCAGCCCAGGGCAACGCCCTGGGACAGCCCGCATCACCCGCTCAGCCCTGAAAGGGCGTGACATAGGAGTACGGCGCGCCACGGACTCCCAGCCGGCGAGTCCGTCCGACAAGCCGATCTGGGGCGCCAGCCTTTCAAGCGCTTGCAGTGCTTCGGCCAGACCGTGGGACCGGGCCTGCCGGTAGGCCAAGGTCCAGGTCTTGAGCGCCTCCTGCGGTTCGCCCTTTTCCCATTGCACGAGGCCGATGTTGGTCCGGGTCATACACTGACCGGCGGCGTAGCCGATCTCTTGATAGATGGCGAGTGAGCGTCTTAGCAAGTCGAATGCCTGGTCCGAGTCACCCCGGTCCTGATGGATAGTCGCGATGTTGCAGAGCGTAACACCCTCACCAGTGCGGATCGGAAGCGACCGTTTGAGGTACTCAAGCGCCTGCTCAAGGTCGCCCCGGAAATCATGGATCTGCGAGATACTGTTGAGCGTTGTGGCCTCGCCCGCGCGGTCGCCGATCTCCTGCTGGATGGCAAGCGCGCATTGGAGAAGGTCGAGCGCCCGGTTCAGCTCGCCGCGGACCAGATGGATCTGCGAGAGGCTGTTGAGCGTCACGCCCTCGCCCGCGCAATCACCGATCTCCTGCCGGATGGCGAACGCGTCTTGCAGATAGCCGAACGCGATCTGGTAGTCGCCGAGATCGAGATATTGATTGCCAGTCTGACCCAGCGCCTTGGCCCGGGTCTTGGGCTCGACCGACTCGCAGACCGACGGCAGCCAATCCTTGAGCATGCCGCATAGAGCCCGGCCCGGTTCATCGGCCCGACGACCCGATCAAGCACCCACCGGTCCGCCTCATCCCGACGGCCGGCGGCCCGCAGCGCCTCATGGACCGCGACCGCCTGATCGAAGGTCTGCCGGGCAGTGCGGAACAGATAAAGCTGAAAGTCCGCCGCCACCCCAAGCCAGTTCGCCTCCAACCCGCCGCCGGGCTGCCGCGCAAGCCAATCGGCGACCGTCGCCGGGCACTGGTATTCCCGGGCCAGCAAGTCCGGCGCCTCCCGCTGCTCGATGAGCGAGACCGCCAGCAGTCCGTCCAAGAGCCGACGCGGCTCGGGCAGGTCAAGCCCGAGCTTGACGATGCCCTCGATCGGGACCGGGGTGCGGTAGGCCGACAGCCGGCGTAGCAGGGCGCGCTCGGCGTCCGTGCGGTGGGCGATGACCAGGTCCAGTGCCATGTCGGTCTGAAGTTCGGCGCCAGCGGCGGCCAACTGCTCCACGAAGCGGGTCGGCCGTCTCGATGACGATGGGCAGCACGGCCAGACCGGCGGCGTGCAGTGCGTCATTGAGCGACCGGTCCAACGCGTCGGGGTCGCCGGCGGCCCGCCACAGTGACTCGCCGATCCGGCGCAGGCGCTCATCGTCGACCAGCTCACGGTGGACGTAACTCAGGGCCAGGTCGGAGGCGAGGGGCTTCAGCTCCGGATGGGTTTGTCGCAGATTCGCCGGCGGGCGGATGACGAACGCATCCCTGGCAACCTGAGTCGGCATGGGTCAGCGCTGCGTCGAGTCGTCCTGGGGATAGGTCGGCACAATGCCCGGAAGCTCCCAGCGCTCGGCGCCGCTTTCGGAGCCGGCACCACGGTGCACGACAACGACCCGCTGCCGGTAAGGCGCCAGGTCCATCTTGCACTGGGCGCCGCAATAGGGGCACTCGACGATGATCACGGGCTCGCCTTCCAGGTCGATCACCTGGCCGAAGCAGCGCTCGCACTTACAGCATTGGAATTCGGGTCTGGTGGTCGGCAACGATCCTTGCCTTCTCGCCGGCCACCAACCGCAACACGGTCACATACAGCCCGGGCACTGCCAGTTCCACTGTGATCAACTGCCGTGCCAGTTCGTCCAGGCGAGTACTCTGGGCGACCAGGTCATCAATGAGACAGTCACGCAGCAGTTCGTCCTGATGGGACAGGGTCGGGATAGGCCGCTCCGGCGGCGGTGCGTCGTCGGCATTTGGGTCCGAGCTCACGGCGCCGGCGCCCGAGCTCGTCCTTGGTGCAGGTCAAGTTTCCGCACGGCATCCTCCTCGGTAAGTCCAAGTGTCCAGATTACTGAGGTACATGGCGCAACTCAAGCAAGCGAGATTCAAAGCGCCGCGCGCCTGATACAGGCGTGACACCGCGCAGCGATGTCACCAGGAGGATTGAAACGGCTAACCCTCAGGCCCCAGGCTGCGCGGGTCCTGGTGGATGGTGATGTCCGCCCCAGGGAACTCGGAGCGCAGGGCGGCCTCCACCCGATCGCAGATGGCGTGGGCTTCAAGGAGGGGCAGGTTGTCGTCCAGTTCCAGGTGCATTTGCATCACCGGGGTGTGCCCGGAGCGGCGCGTGCGCACCCCATGGACCCCCAGCACCCCCGCCACCGCGGCCGCCACCGTCTGGATCTTCTCCCGATCCTCGGGACTCAATTCGCGATCCATCAGCAGGTCCACCGCCTCGCGGGCGATCTGCACGGCGCTGTAGAGGATAAAGACGGCGATGCCCAGCGCAAAGATCGGGTCCAACCCCGGAAAACCGAAAAAGGCACCCGCCAGCGCGATGAGGGTCGCCGAGTTGGTGGCCAGGTCGGTGGCATAGTGCAGCGCATCGGCGCGGATCGCGGTGGAGTCGGTCTCGCGGATGACGCGCCGCTGGAAGGCCAGCAGGATCAGGGTCGCGCCGATGGCGAAGAGCATGACCCCGACCCCGACCCCGAGTTGGGCCAACGGCTGCGGATGGATCAGGCGATCCACCGCCTCCAGGGCCAGAAACACCGCGGAGCCGGCAATGAAGGCGGCCTGCGCCAACCCGGCCAGGGACTCGGCCTTGCCGTGCCCAAACCGATGGTCTTCATCCGCGGGCTGGAGTGACCAGCGCACCGCCAGCAGGTTCACGAGCGAGGCCCCCACGTCCATCAGCGAGTCCACCAGGCTCGCCAACACGCTGACCGACCCGGTCACCAGCCAGGCACCCAGCTTGACCAGGATCAACAGGGTGGCGGTCGCCACCGAGGCATAGGTGGCGAGCCGCAACAGGCGGGCCTTGTCATTGGTCATCGTCATAGCGGGCAGGCCTCAAGCACGGTACAGATCAGGTCGTGGGGGCAACCCCAGCGCCCAGGCCGCTGCGACGGCGGCCAGATGACCCTGCACCTGCCCATGGACAGCGGACGGGTCCCCGGCGGTCATTGCCACTCGCGAGAGTGGCAGCAGCGCCTCCCGCGTCTCGCCGGTGGCCAGGCAGATGCAACCATCGTGCTCCACCACCGCCCGCCCGCCCTCGGCCAGCGCGGCCGTGACGATCGGGTGCCCGGGGTCGCGCGCAAACCAGACGACGGCACCCCGGCAACGCGGCGCCATCTCCGCCACCAGCGGGTCTTCGGCATTGAGCACGGCAGCCCCGTCAGGCGTCACCGCCTCGACCACACAACGCTTGACCCGCACCAGTTCATCCACCGACTCACCGCCCGGTGCAACCGGCTCGGCCACGACCCCCACCTGGGTCACCACGCCGACCAGGCAGCGGTCGAAACCCAGCCCTTCGCTACGGATGCCCTCCCCCGCCACCTCCAGCACCACGGCCGCCATCCGCGGGTGCAGCAGCAGCGCCCGGGCGCCCTCGGGACCGGTACTGTCATGGGAGCTTAGCGCGCGCTCGCCGGTGTGCAAACCGTCGGCGTCGGCCAGGCCCACCAGGTCGCCGCGGGCACGCATCAACCGGGCGATGAGCCGGGCCACGCCCGTCGCGCCGCCGACCCCGGTCACCGCCACCACCGGGATGCGCCCGTCTTCGCCGGCGGGGAACAACAAGTCGACGATCGCCTCACCGACCGGGCGCGGCGAACCGGCCGAGGGCTCCAGGTGCATTCGCAACCCCGGCCCGGCGTTGACCTCCACGATGGCGCCGCCCTGCTCCTCCAAGGGCCGACCGATATCCTGCGCCAGGACGTCGACCCCGGCGATGTCGAGACCGACCACCTGGGCCGCCTCCACGGCGCGCGCGGCAACGTCCGGGTGTACCAGGTCGGTCACGTCGGCGGCGGTCCCGCCGGTGCTGAGATTGGCGTTGTGGCGCAACGGCACCCGCTGGCCAACCGCTGGCACCGACTCGGTCGTCAGCCCTTGATCGGTGAGGATCGCCAGTGCGGTCTGGTCCAGTTCGATCAGGCTCAGCACCGTAGAATGGCCGGCGCTGCGGCGCGGGTCCCGGTTGACCTCGGCCACCAGCTGGCGGACGCAGGACTGGCCATCCCCAATGACCTGGGCCGGCTCACGCCGGGCGGCCGCCACCAACCGCTCGCCGACCACCAGCAGGCGATAGTCGGACCCCGTGATGAAGCGCTCACACAGGACGTCCGGCCCCTCCTTGCAGGCGGCGGCAAAGGCCTGCTCGACCTGCCCCGGCGTATCCAGATGGGTGGTCACACCACGACCATGGTTGCCGTAGCGTGGCTTGACGACCACCGGCGCGCCCAATTCCTGGGCAAACCGCCAGGCCTCCTCCGCGCTCGTGACCGGCCGCCCCACCGGCACCGGCACCCCCGCGGCGGCCAGCAGCATGCGCGTCAAGTCCTTGTCCTGGGCGATCGACTCGGCGATGGCGCTGGTACGGTCGGTCTCGGCGGTCCAGACCCGCCGCTGCCGCCGGCCCCACCCCAGTTGCAACAGGTTTTCGCTACCCAAACGCCGCACCGGGATACCCCGCGCCTTGCCCGCCACCGCGATGGCATGGGTGCTGGGACCCAGGCGCACCTCGTGGCACAGGTCGCGCAGGCGTGTCAACTCGGCCGCCACCTCGCACGGCCGGTCATGGATGGCGGCGAGCAGGAGCGAACGGGCCGTCTCCACCGCGGCACAGCCCAGGGCCTCCTCCTCGTATTCGATGGCGACCCGGTAAACCCCGTCCTCCTCGGTCTCCCGGGCACGCCCATACCCCACCGGGGTGCCGGCCAGCGTCTGGAGCTCCAAGGTGACGTGCTCCAGGATATGGGCCAGGTAGGTGCCGCGGTCCAGCCGCTGGAAGAAGCCACCGCGCACACCCGGGCTGCACTCGTGCTCGACCAGTGACGGCAACCAGGACTTGAGCCGGTCATTGAAGCCGGGGATCTCCTCGGAGGAGCGGTCTTTGATCTCCCCCAGGTCCAATAACAGCTCGATCACCGGAAAATGCGCCCAGATATTGGGTCCACGCAGGACCCGCAGGCGGCGGATATGAAGCAATTTGACCCCCTGCGCCGGCGCACAGCTCGGCTGGGCATGAAGATGGGCGCCCGCTCCCCGCCGGGTCGCAAGCACCGCCTAAGAAAAAAAGGCCGTTTGGTCCGCGCAGCGGACCCTACGCACGGGAAGCCGCCGCGTAGGGTCCGCTGCGCGGACCATCCCCCCTTAAGCCAGCGGCGCCGCCGGCTCGGGGAGCACCGCGATCACCGGGAGGTCCAGCGGCAGCCCCTGGTATGCCTCACTCTCCGCCAAGCGGGCACGGACATAGTCGACGGTCTCGTCGATCACGTCGGCCTGGATCAGGATCAGGTCGCCCACCTGGGCCAGCCACAGGGCCGCCTCCACCGCGTGCTGCCAGCCTTGGATCGTCTGGACCTCCTGGACCCGGTCGCCGCGGGTCAGCCCCTGCGCGAACAGTGACATGATCTCACCCGGCTGGCGCCCGCGGGTATAGTGGTCCTCGTAGAGGATCACGCGATCGAAGGCGTGGCCCAGGATCTCACCTTGGCGGATCAGGTCGGCGTCGCGCCGATCCCCCGCCGCCGAATAGACCGCCAAGCGCCGCCCGTGTGGGAAGGCCGCCAGGGCCTCGATCATCGCCAGCAGGGCCGACGGATTGTGGCCATAGTCGAAGACCACGGTGGCGCCGTTGATGGAAAGCACGTTGAACCGCCCCGGGCTCTTGTCCAGGTCGGCGCCGAAGGTCTCCAACGCGGCGCCCAGGGTCGCCAGCGGAAGGCCCAGTGCCCATAGCGCACCGGCGCCGGCCAGGCAGTTCTCGACCTGAAAACCGATCCGTCCACCGCCGGTCAGGGGAATCTGCTTCAGCGACAGCAGGACCGACTCGGTCTCACCCTCGGCCAGGATCAGGTCCTGCCCCCGCACGAAGGCCACCCGCCCGCCCTCGCGGCGCTGCCGCAGGATCACCGGATGGTTGCCGTCGCGACCGAAAAACAGCACCTTGCCCTTGCAGTAACGGGCCATCCCGGCCACCAGTGGGTCTGCGGCATTGAGCACAGCGGTGCCCCGGGGGGCGACCCCGCGCACCACCGCCTGTTTGACCTCGGCCAAACCCGCCACGGTGTCGACCCACCCCAGCCCCAGGTGATCACCCTCGCCGATATTGGTGACGACCGCCACGTCACAGGCATCGAAGCCCAGGCCCTCGCGCAGGATGCCACCGCGAGCGGTCTCCAGCACGGCGTCCTCCACCTGCGGATTGAGCAGCACCATCCGCGCGCTCTGGGGCCCGGCGCAATCGTCCCGGTCGATCCGCCGGTCGGCCAGATAGATGCCGTCGGTGCAGGTCATGCCGACAAAGCGCCCGGAGACTGCGAGCCCGTGGGCAATCAAGCGCGTCACCGTGGTCTTGCCGTTGGTCCCAGAGACGGCCGCGATCGGGATACGACCGGTCTCCCCGGGCCGGTAGAGGGTGTCGAGGAAGGCGTCGGCGATGGGGCCAGCGCCCGCCGTCGTCAGATAAAGGTCGAGCGGCGGGGCCGCGATGACCTCGCTGATCAGTCCCCCCTGCGACTCCAGTGAGCGGGCGATGTCCGCCGTCACCACGCGCACCTCCGCGGCCTCCAGCCCCAAGACCTGGGCGGCATCCAGCGCGCGGGCGCGCACCGCCCCGCAGATCAGGCCGCTCACGTCTGTCACCACCGGGCCGGCACCGTTGCCGCCGGGGCCCGGCTGCCACCAGAGTGCCGCCAGGACCCGTCGCCCGGCGACCAGGATCCGATAGTGGGCGCCGGTCACCGGCTGCGGCGCACAGTTGAGGCCCACGCAGGCCAACAGGTCGCTGAGCAGTTCGCGCTCCGCCGCCGCCCGCTCAGCAACCGGTGCAGCAAGGGCAACACCAGTACCCAACAGGCGTCGCTGCTGGGCGCCGTAGCCGAGCAGCAGCACCTCGCCGGGGAGTCGCCGGACCGGGATATCACGGGCGCGTGCCGCCGCCAGCAGCGCGGCGCAGGTCGGCGTCGGCCCGGCCTCCCGGGCCGCTGCGCGCAAGCCGTCGAGATAAGCCGGCAATGCGCAGTCAGTCTCGGCCAGCAGGGCGCGCACGATCGCCAGGGCGGTCTCGGCGCAGGCGCCCGGCGGGACGCCCTCGACCAGTCGGAAGGCGAGCCGGTACACACCCGGCTCGGAGGTCCGGCGCACCCGGCTGAACGTCGGCCGCCCGGCGATCCGCGCGGACAGCTCCAGCATGATCCCAAGCAGCACTTGGGCGAGCCAGCGCGCGTGCCGCCGCCCATGCCAGGCGTGGTCCGGGTCCGCCGGGGGTCGGCGCGGCAGTTCCATACCCGGCAGGCAGGCGGCCAAACGCGCCCGCAGCCGGCCAGCTGACATCAGCCATTCGCCGGGTGGATGGTCGGAGAGATCGAACCAGACCTCGACCACGGGAAAATCGGCCCAAGGGTTGGGGCCGAGCAACGCACGCACTCTGCGGATATCCACGGGTGTGATCCGAAATCAATGGCGAACGGGCATTCTTGTCCGGGCGACGGGCCGGCGACCGACCCGCGGGTCGATCGTCGTCTCAACGCCCAAGAGGCACCTATAAGGGTTGTGACACGGGCCGGACGCCCGCGGCGCTCCCCATGGTCGACCCTCCATGGTCCACAACGGCGACGGACGAAGGTCGGGGGTTGGGAGGTCGGCCGGGCATAGTATGCCGGGCGCCGCACAAAGTCGAGATCTACAAAGTTGGCGGCACCCTCAGCGGCCAGGCACCGACTCAACCCGCATCCTGGCGTCTGGCGTCCCGCGCCACCTGCGCCGATGGCAGCAATGACGCTGAAGGCACGAAAAAAGCTAGCTTCCTTCTGAAAAAAAAGGATAATTCACACTACATCAACGATTCAACCTAGCTGAGGAATGCACCATGTCTGCAAACCACGAGACGCGGCTCGCGACCACCCAGGGCACCTTTTCGCCTGACTTACAAAAGAACTGGGGCTGGCTGCTGGTCTTGGGTCTGAGCTCGATCGCGTTGGGCACGCTCGGGTTCTATATGACCTTCGCCTTAACCCTGGTGAGCGTCCTGTTCTTCGGCGTATTGATTCTTGCGGCCGGTATCTTCCAGCTCATCCATGCCTTCACCTGTACCGGTTGGAAGTCCGTGTTCTGGCATGTCCTCATTGCACTGCTGTACGTGGTGGCCGGTGTCGACATCATGATCGACCCGGTGCGCGCCTCCGCCATCCTAACCCTGGTGCTGGCCGGGCTCCTGATCGCGGTGGGACTGCTGCGTAGCATCATGGCGTTCCAACTGCGTTCGACGGCCGGCTGGTTGTGGCCGCTCCTCTCTGGCCTGGTGTCCATCGCCTTGGGCGCCATGATCCTGGCCCAATGGCCGATATCGGGCCTGTGGGTCATCGGTCTGTTCGTCGCCATCGAGCTCGTCTTCAACGGCTGGTCCTATCTCATCATCGCGCTGGCCGTCCGCCGGGCGGGGCGCGAGGGTCGGATTTCCGCATAAGGCTGCGCCGGCATGCCAAGTCGGCCGGAGCCATCGCGGCCAGGGCCCGCTCCTGCGCGGTAGGAGCGGCCCCCTGGCCGCGACGAAGTCGCCGCGGATTGGCCAACAGACTGATCAAGGAATCAACCTCTCCAACAATTGGCTACGGACCTACATCACATACCTCACCCAGCCCCAGGCGATCAGCAAGCTGATCAAGGCCACGGGCACCCCGACCTTGGCAAACTCTCCGAATGAGATACTGAGCCCGGCCCGATTGGCCGCGTCGACCACGATGATGTTGGCCAGACTGCCGATGATGATCAGATTGCTGGAGAGCCCGCTGGCCAAGGCCATTAAGGGCCCAGCCTGATGATCCGCGGCATAGGGCAGGAGCAGCATCACGGTCGGCACGTTCGAGGTCAGGTCGCTCAGAACGGCGCTGACCACGTACAGTACCCCACTGTCCTGGAGATCGAACCCAGCCGCTTTGAGGTCTCCCACCAAGTGCTGCGGCATCCCGGTATCCTGGATGGCGCCGTTGACGATGAAAAGCCCGACGAAGAGGATCAACAGACCCCAGTCCACGCGGTCCAGCATATCCCGGGACAAGAAGCGGGCATTAAAGAGCATGAAGGCGCCGGCGCTCGCCGCGACCAGGCCGCGACTCCACTGCGTGAAAATGAAGGCATAGAGGATCAGCCCCAGGACCAATAGCCCCTTGACAGTCTCCAGGCGATCCAGCGTGAGCTCAACTGACTCCTCGCCGACGGCGGCACTGCCCGGCCGGGCGAGCCACCAGCGTCCACGGTAATAGAAGCCCAGGGCCAGCCACACGACGATCAGCGACAGGGCGGCCGGCACGGCCGCGTAGCCCATGAAGCCTGCAAAAGAGAGCTGGAGGGTCTCGCCGATCAGCATGTTCTGGGGACTGCCGATGATGGTCGCCACCGATCCGGCATTGGCGGCGAAGGCAATAGCCAACAGAAAGGGCACCGGATTCAGGCCGCGGCGCAGGCTGATTGAGAGCACCACCGGGGTCATGGCCACGGCCACCACATCGTTGGTGAGAAAGGCGGATAGGATGCCGACCAGGCCGGTGAGCAGGGCCAATAGGATAACGGGTGAGGCCTGGACCCGACCCACCGCGCTCGACAGCACCCCATAAAGCCCGGACATCTGGAACTGGATGGAGATCAGCATGAGCCCGAATAGCATACCGATGGTGCTGAAGTCGATGCTCGCGAGCGCCTGGGTCTGGGTCAGCTCGGCGGTGGCCAGGAGCGCGATGGCACCGCCCAGGGCGATCGACGCGCGGTCCACCTTGAGCCAGGGCAGATGGCCCAACATCATCCCCAGGTAGACGACGAAGAAGACGAGCAGGACGATCGACATGGGTCAACCCCGCTTGCGCTTGCCGCTGCCCTTGTCGGCTTCCTCCGCCGCATGATAGGCACGCCGGATCTCCTCCAGGTCCAACGCGGGTTTGGGATATTGCAGGTCCAGCCCCTGCATGGCATCGGCCACAATGTTGGCGACGGCCAGATTCCGGAACCATTTGTGGTCGCACGGAATGATGAACCAGGGGGCGTGGGAGGTGGAGGTGCGCTCCAGGGCGTCGTCGAAGGCTTCCAGGTAATCGTCGAAGCATTCGCGCTCCCGGTAGTCGGAGTCGCTGATCTTCCACTGCCGATGGGGATCGTCCAGCCGCTGGGCGAAGCGCTTGAGTTGCTCCTCCTTGGAGATCACCAAGCAGAACTTCAGGATGGTCGTGCCGTTTTCGGCGTGGAGCAGGTGCTCCCATTCATTGATCAGGTCGTAGCGCCGCTGCCAGACCTTGCGCGGGACCAGCTTATGGACGCGGCTGACCAGCACGTCCTCATAGTGCGAGCGGTTGAACACCGCCACCTCACCCTTGGCCGGGGCGTGCGGGTGAATGCGCCAGAGGAAATCGTGTGCCGCCTCCGCGGCCGTCGGCGCCTTGAATCCCTGCACCTTGCAGCCCTGGGGGTCCATGCCGCCGATGACGTGCCAGCACACCCCATCCTTGCCCGCGGCGTCCAGGCCCTGGAGCACGATCAGGAGTGAGTGCTGGTTGTCGCCATACATCTTGCGCTGGAGTTCGCCGATCCTGACCTTAACGGACTGCAATGCCTGCTCCGGGTCCTGCTCCGCCGCCCCCTTGCCGTGATAGGCGGGATCGAATTGCTTGAGCCGCACCTTAGCGCCGGGCTCAACGATCAGTCGTTTGGCATAATTCACGTCAGCGGTCTCCCTTCAATCGGTTGGCGCAACCCTAACGGTGTCCGGTCGCGGGCCTTGATCATCGCGCCCGGGGCGCACAGCGCCTGACACAGGCGTGACACCGCCGCCGGCGGTGTCACGCGAGGGCGGGGGATGCGCGTGCCCGCCTTGCTGGACCTGCCGCGTATGACCACCGCTATTACGGGTGCGTCTCGACCTCGACTAATGAGTCCTTGAGGGCCTGCATCACCAGCGCGCGTGCCGCCTGTTCATCGACCTCGGGCACGTCCCGCTCCATGATGCGTACATATTTCTTCAGCATGTGCCGCAGATCCTCGACAATCTCCCGGTGATAGCGCGCGATCTCGATCTGTTCACATTCGCCCATGGATCTGATCCTCTGATTACCCCAAAATCGTGGGCGTTTGGCTCGTCATGTCCAGCAAAGTGTAGCGGATTCGCAGGCATCCGTGGCCGCTTGTTGGCGATCACCGGCAGCAGCGCCGTCAACGACCAAGATCGCGACCTAGCCGCACCAGGCATGGATGACCGCCCCGTCCCGCCCGGCAGGTCTCGACCTCGCTGGTCGAGACGGGTCGTGCTGCGGGGCGCGAGCGTGTGACCTTGATCATCGTCGCGGCCACGCCGACACCTGATAGGATGCGGGTCTATCTCGTTGCATCCAGGGATTCCAACAAGGTCCTTTTTCTTCCTGGCGACTTGACGGGTTGTGGGTCATGTATTAGCCTCAGACGCCACTGTTCGCGGCTCGGGACGTCCGGGACGGTCGGACCGCACGGAGGAATGAGATTTCCTATGTTGTTAGATTACGAAGTTTTCGAGCAGGCACTCACCCTGTTTCATCACTATTCCCGCCAGAATAGCGAGACCGTCCGGCAGATGCAGGCGAAGGGGATACTGCCCACGACCCGCCGCCGTGGCTTTGCGGTCTTGGATATCGGTGCCGGGCAGGGCCATTTGCCAAGCCTGATGCAACCCTATGCCGATACGCTGGTCTTGCTGGAACCCAACCGGCGGTGCGTCGAGGTATTGCAACAAGCGTTTCCTCATGTGTATCCATGCCCGTGGGGAGCCAGCGCACTGGAGCGCCTGCATCGCGATTATCCACAGGGATTTGATCTGATCACGATGTCCCATATGCTTTATCATTTTGACGGGCTCGATGATATTCGCGACAAGGTCCGGATGGCGTTGACCCTGCTGAAACCGGGCGGCCAACTGGTCATTGTACTCAATCAGCCATCCGCCCCGATGGCGCTGATTGGTATCGCGTTCCAAGTGGCCACGGGCCGCCAGGCGGAGGTTGCGACGAATCAGGATTTACATGCGTTTTGCCACACCTCGCGATTTTACCGGGACCTGGCAGGCCAAGGAACCGCGGTCGTCATCGCTTCCATCGACACCCCGCTCGACCGGGTCCCGAGCCGTGCAGCGCTGATTGCACTGTTGCGGATGTGTCTGATCAACCCCTTGTCAGAGTCCCCTTGCGCCACGGACGAACTCGACGCATTCATTAGCGAGTTTCTGGACTCACACTACCCGCGACTGACCTATCCGGCAACGCTCCCGAGTCGGGATGAACTGATTGTGATCCGCTTGACTCCGGCGCCAAAGGGTCGGATACTCGCGCCCATCCGTCTGCTTTACGGTCTTTTTCCCGGATAACCCCATGCACGTCACGCTCGTCCATGTCCATGTTAGAGCCGACCAAATCGATGCCTTCATCGCCGCCAGCCGCGCCAATCATGAGGCGTCGGTGCAGGAGCCGGGCAACCGGCGCTTCGATGTACTTCAGGACCCGACTGATCCCAGCCATTTTATCATCTATGAGGCTTACGCCACGGCACAGGCGGCCGCCGCGCACAAACAGACGGAACATTATGCCGCGTGGCGCGATACCGTCGCCGACATGATGGCGCAGCCGCGCCAGGGCGTACCCATGACCGGGCTGTTCCCCAGAGACTGAAATGATTCCACCCTTCTCAATCGCCCGGCTGCCGCGCATCGAGTTCGGTGCCGGCCGGATCGGCCAACTGCCCGGTATCGCCGCGCGCTACGGAAAGCAGTTGCTGATCGTGACCGGCAGCCGCTCATTCACGGCCAGCCCACAGTGGGAAGCATTGCGCCAGGCACTTGATGAGGCCCAATTCACGCACACGACCGTGCGCATCGCGGGCGAACCCTCGCCGGACGACATCGACACCATCGTTCAGGATCACCGCCGACATGAATACGACCTGGTGATCGGCATCGGCGGCGGTAGCGTGCTGGACGCGGCCAAGGCCATCGCAGGCCTGCTGAGATCCGGCAATACTGTGATGGACTACCTGGAAGGCGTCGGTCCGGAGCTTCCTTTTAGCGGCCCCGCCGCACCCTACATTGCCGTCCCGACCACGGCAGGCACGGGTTCGGAAGCGACGAAAAACGCCGTGCTCACCCGTCACGGCGCCGACGGCTTCAAGAAGTCATTCCGCGACGAGGCGCTGATGGCGCAATACGCCATCATCGATCCGGACCTGCTCGCGAGTTGCCCGCCGGGCCAGATTGCCGCCAACGGGATGGACGCCTGCACCCAGTTGCTGGAGGCCTATTGCTCGTCCCGCGCCAATCCGCTCACCGACGCCCTGGCGCTGACCGGGCTCAAAGCGGTACGAGATGGCCTGTCATCCTGGTATGACGGCGGGGACGGCGCCGCCACCGGGCGTGAAAAAATGGCCCTGGCCGCCCTGCTCTCCGGCATCTGTCTCGCCCAAACGGGGCTCGGCTCGGTGCATGGACTGGCCCAGCCTCTGGGGTCGTTCTTCCCCATCGCGCACGGGGTGGTATGCGGCACCCTGGTGGCAGCGGCCACCCGGGTCAATATCGAGGCCATGCAGGCGCGTACACCGGACCATCCGACACTCGCGAAATACGCCAGCGTCGGCCGCCTGCTCGGTGGCGATCCGCACGCTGGCGCCCAGGCCGCCCGCGACGCGTTGCTGCACACCTTGCAGGCATGGACCATACACATGAACTTGCCATACCTCTCTAACCTGGGCGTCGCGGAGGCGGATTTTGCCCGGATCGTGGCGAACGCGCGCGGCTCCAGCATGCAGACTAACCCGGTGGAGTTGAGCGATGCCGAAATCGACCGGATTCTGCGCCTGCGGTTTGTGGGACCGGTGTGAATCGACCCCACTGGACAGCAATCGACGCCCAGCCATCTGGGGGTGCGATGACTGGCGACCGGCTGCCAAGATCCGCGTATATTAGCCACTCCTGTATTTCCTGGGCACCCGAGAGTAAAGCCGATGCTGCGGCCACGCCTCATGAAGCATGTACGCCTGCTGGTCCTAACCGAGGACCTGCCCCAGGCGTCGCTGGCCCTGGCACAGACCGAGAACTTTCACCCCGACCCGCGGACCCCGGCGGCGGCGGCGCTCGTCGGCCTGCCGGCCCGCGATTATTGCGAGACCTATCATCAGGCCCATGCACGCCTGGACAAGATCGCCAAACTGATCCCACTTGAGGAGTACCCGGCGCTCGCGCAAGTAAGGGTCGTGCCGCACCAGGAGCTCACCGACCTCAACGGCTGGCTGGGTGAGGCCTGGCAAGAGGCGTCCAGCTACGAGGAACAACTGCGACGCCTGGACGACCAGGAGCGCCTGATCCGCGAGCAGGCAGCCGCCCTGGTCAACTTCCAGCATCTCGACATCGATCTGAAAATGCTGCGCAACAAGACCCGGTTCCTCGACTTCTATGTCGGCATCGTCCCGCGCGAGAACCTGCTCCGGCTCGAGGGTGCGGTGGGTCTGGCCGCCCACCTGCTCCATGTCTATATGCAGCGTGGGGAGCAGTCGCATGTGGTCATCGTCGGCCCGACCGGCGAGCGGGAAACGCAACTGACCGCGGTGCTAGCCGCCGCCGGCTTCCAGCCACTGGCCATCCCGGCCGAACTAGACGAGCAGCCCGAGCAACTCAGTCAAACCCTGGAGACCAGACAGGCCCAGGTGCGCACCGACCGTGAGTCCCTGCACGAGCGTCTCACCCAGTGGTTCGATCCGTTGCGCGGACGGCTACTGGAGGCGCGTCGCACCCTGCTGCTGGCGGAGCCCCTGGTCACCCTAGACCCGTCGATCCGCAGTTCCGGCCACCTGGCACACCTGGCTGGCTGGGTACCGGCACACGCGCTACCCGCACTGAGCGAGCGACTGACCGGCACCCTCACCCGGCCCTTTGAGCTTCAGGCACGCGACCCGCTGCCCGCGGAGCGCGCGCTGGTGCCGACCGTGCCGGTCAAGAATTGGCTGCTCACACCCTTCGCCCTCTTGGTCAAGCAATACGGCATCCCTGAATACGGCGAGGTGGACCCCACGCCCTGGTTCGCCGTCACCTATCTGGCCATGTTCGGGGCCATGTTCGGGGATGTCGGCCAGGGGGCCGTGATCGCCGGGCTCGCCTGGGCCTTTCGCACCCGACTGGGGGATCTGTGGCGGTTCGGGCTTCTGGCGGGACTCTCGTCGGTCGCCTTCGGCCTCGTTTACGGCAGTGTTTTCGGCTATGACCACGCCCTGCCGGCCCTGTGGATGAGCCCCATACATGACCCGATCCTGATGCTCGAACTCGCCCTGGGCTATGGCGTGATCTTTCTCACCATCGCCTGTCTGCTCGCCATCTACAACCGACTTGCCATCGGCAACCGGTGGGGAGCGGTCTTCGGGCATCATGGCATGGTGAATCTGCTGTTCTATCTGGCGCTGGTGTGGGGCGGACTGAACCTGGCACGCGGCACGGCGTTCGGCACCGCGCCGCTGCTACTGGTGGTCGGAGCGCTCGCGGCACTCGCCTGGTTCTCCTGGCAGCACCTGGCGGCCCCCCTGGGTGAAAAGATCCTGGTGGTTTTCATCGAGACCCTGGAGACCGTCATCGGCTATGTCTCCAATACACTCTCATTCCTGCGTGTGGCCGCCTTCAGTATCAATCATGTGGCCCTGTCCATCGCGGTCTTCACGCTGGCCGGGATGATGGGTGACTTCGGTCATCTGATCACTGTCATCCTGGGAAATGTGTTCGTACTGGTGCTGGAGGGCGGTATCGTGATGATCCAGGTGATGCGGCTACAGTATTACGAAGGGTTTTCACGCTATTTCGCCGGGGAAGGGCATGAATTTACCCCCCTGAGACTGCGGCGGGGACCCGTGGCGCCTTGAACTTTGAATCCAGACTGAAACGAGGAATACCCGATGTACCTGCTCGTCGCACTCATGTCCATCGCCATTCTCGGCCTGATCCTCTGCGGCATCCTGGTGGAGCTGCGCCCGGGCTTGAGCAAGCGGCTGCGCCCCTGGTACCGGCCCGCCCTGGGGACCCAACTCGTCGCCTTTGTGATCGCCCAACTCGGGCTGTTGCTGCTCGGCATCAGTGACGCGCTGGCCGCGCCCGAAACGGTAGCGGCGGCCGGGGGCCTGGCGGAGATCTCCACCGGCCGGGGGCTCGCCATCATCGGCGCCGGCATCCCCACGGGACTCTCCACCATCGGGGCCGGCATCGCCGTCGGCCCCATCGGTGCGGCGTCGCTCGCCGCCATTACAGAGAAACCGGAGACGCTGGGCCGCACACTGATCTATCTGGGCCTGGCCGAGGGGATCGCCATCTACGGACTGGTCATCTCGATCCTCTTGCTCAACAAGATCTGACGCCGACCCCGCCATGACCACTGAACACGAAGCGGCCCACCCGACCCGGATGCTGTTCTTAGGCGATGCAAGCCTGGCGGACGGCTTCCGGCTGATCGGCTTCGAGAGCATCCCCGACCCGACCCCCGAGGCGGCGGACCTGGTGTTCCGGGACCTCTCGCGCAACCGCGAGAAGGCCTTCGTGATCGTAGACGACCGGATCATGCGCGCGGACTGCCCCAACCTACGGCAGGTGCGCCGCGAGGGCGGGCGCATCGTGGTGGTCTCGGTCCCGCCGCTGAACTCCCCCACGGTCCTGGCCAGCGAGGTGGCGGACCGTCTCACTGCACTGTTCGGCGCCGGCACGCTGCCACCCGGTGCGTCCGACCATGGCGCAGGTGCAACATGATGAACCAGGTACAGGAACTCGAAGCGGCCATCCTGAGCCGGGCGGAACGCTTGGCCGATGAATTGCGCGAACGCGCCAACCGCGGGCGCGACGGCATCCTGCGGGAGGCCGCGGAACGGCTGCGCCTGCGCGAGGCGCGCGAAGAGGCCAGCGCCCGCACCCAGGCCGAGCGCAACTTCCGCCAGCGCGTCCAGGCCAGTGAACTGAAGATGCAGAGCCAGCTCGACCTCTTGCGCTGGAACCTGGTGCAGGACGTAGAACAGCGCCTCACCGAGCGAATGCGGACCTTCATGCAGGACGAGCCGGTCTACATCCACTGGCTCCTGGCCATCATTGCGCAGGCCGCCGGTCAGATCGAGCGCGACACACTTGAGGTCGCCACCAACACCCGCGACCACCAACGTCTGTTCGCCCGCTGGGACAGCGTGCTCGAAAGTCTGCCCAAGGGACAGACCGCGACGCTGGCCGAGTCCCCCATCGAGACCCTTGGCGGCTGTCTGCTGGTGAGCACGGACGGACGCATCCGCGTCGACCAGACCTTCGAGGGCCGCCTGGAGCGTCTGCGCGCACGCATCCAACAGGTGATCCTGGAACACCTGCTGCCCGGCGGACTCGACACCGCCAGCCTGTTCGGCGGATGACCTAAATGACAGCACCCAGCAGAATCGGCGTCATCCGCGACATCAACGGACCCATCGTCACCATCGAGTTGCCCGGCGCCCGCAACGGCGAGCAGGTCAAGATCGGCGCACTGGGCCTGTTCGGTGAGGTGATCTCGCTCACCGGCGCACGCGCGGTGGTCCAGACCTATGAATCCACCGACGGGGTACGCCCCGGCGAGGGCTGTGTGGGCCTGGGGTTTCCACTCTCCGTGGAGCTTGGCCCCGGGCTCATGGGCGGCATCTTCGACGGGGTGCAGCGCCCGCTGGAGAAGCTCGCACTTCAATCCGGAGACTATATCCGCCGCGGCATCAGCGTGCCGGCCCTCGACCGCTCCCGCCGCTGGACCTTCGTGCCAAATGAGAACCTCGAACCCGGGGCCACGGTGGGTGCCGGGGTGGTGCTCGGCACGGTGCAGGAGACGCTCTCGGTGCTGCACCGCATCCTGGTCCCACCGGGCATCACGGGCGAACTGGAGGACCTGGTGCCTCAGGGTGACTATGACATCGAGTCGTCCATCGCCCGGGTGCGTGCGCCCAAGGGCCAGAGTCTCAAACTCAGCATGTTCCAACGCTGGCCGGTGCGCAAACCACGCCCCTATCTCAAGCGCGACGACGGCGTCTCGCCGCTGATCACCGGGCAGCGGGTCATCGACTCGTTCTTCCCGCAACTCAAGGGCGGCAAGGGCGCCGTCCCCGGTCCCTTCGGCGCGGGCAAGACCGTGGTCCAGCAGCAGATTGCGCGCTGGTCCAATGCCGATATCGTCATCTATGTGGGCTGCGGGGAGCGCGGCAATGAGCTCGTGGACGTGCTGGAGAGCTTCCCGCAGCTCACCGACCCCTACTCCGGACGCAAGCTCATGGAGCGCACCCTGCTGGTGGCCAACACCTCCAACATGCCGGTGGTGGCGCGCGAGGCCTCCATCTATGTCGGCATGACGATGGCCGAGTATTACCGGGACATGGGCTATGACGTCGTGATGCTGGCCGACTCCACCAGCCGCTGGGCCGAGGCCCTGCGCGAGGTCTCGGGCCGGCTCGGTCAGATGCCGGTGGAGGAAGGCTACCCGGCCTATCTGGCCTCGCGCCTGGCGGCGGTCTACGAGCGTGCCGGGCGGGTCGAGACCTTTGGCGCCGGCTCCGGCTCGGTCACCCTGATCGGCGCTGTCTCCCCCCCGGGCGGTGACTTCTCAGAACCGGTCACCAGCCACACCAAGGACATCGTCGAGACCTTCTGGGCACTGTCCAAGGAACTGGCCGACGCCCGTCATTACCCGAGTATCGACTGGGTCACCAGCTTCTCCGCCCATGTCCACACCGCCGCCCAGTGGTGGCACCAGGAGGTCGACCCCAACTGGGAGCGGCGCCGCACCGCCGCACTCGCGCTGCTGGCCCGGGACGCGGAACTCTCGCGGATCGTCAACCTGGTCGGCCCGGAAGCACTGTCCGACGCCCAACGCTGGGAACTGGAGGGCGCCTCACTGGTGAAGGAGGGCGTATTGCAGCAGAGTGCACTGGATGACATCGATACCTTCTGCTCACCGCAGAAGCAATTCGCCCTGTTGAATCTGGTCATCACCATCTACCGCGACGGTGCGGCACTGATCGAATTGGGCGTGCCGGTCGCCGAACTCCAGAACCTGCCGCTCCTGGCCAAGATGCGGCGGCTCAAGTCCATGTACAGCAGCGATCAGATGGATCAGATTCAGGCCTTTCGGACGGAGGTCAGTGCCGCCATGGCGGAAATTCGCGGGGAGTATGCCAAGCAGGGGGACAGGGCAGACGGCATCCCTCCCGGGTGACACCGTTCCAGCAGTGCCAGACCTGTGTCAGGCGCTCCGCGCCCCATGCACCGATGGCCGGGATTACGATCACGGGCACGCAAAGATACCCGGACCGACCGCCGAACACCGGAAGCCAGGCCGTCAGGGCGGCTTCCGCGGAAGATGCGCCGCACCCACCGGCGATGACAAGAACCTGATAAGATTCAGCCCGGCACCCAGGAATCCAGGCACCCGGCGTTTCCTGGCCCTCGTCCTGATAAGTCGTAGGCGCCCGATGTCCATGGCACTCACCGCCACACTCTTGCACTTGGTCGCCCACACATACAGCGTTGCGCCAAGCCCGAAAGCTTCCATAACCTGGAACACCGACGCGCATAAACGCCAAGAAGGGCTCAGGGACACTCAAGAACAAGCGAGGCAGTGTCGAACCGCGGCAACTATCAACTCATCACTTCACAGTATGTCCTCGATGAGGCCGCCCAAGGCAATGCAGAACTCGCCGCCGCTCGGCTGGCTAACCTGCATGGCATCCCACTCTTAGACCTTCCCGCCGAAATACCCGAACTCGCGAGTCGATTGCTTTCCAGCGCGGTGCTGCCACCGAACGCCCGACTGGATGCCCTGCACATTTGCGCCTCTGCGTTTCATGGCCTTGACTACTTCCTGACCTGGAACTGCTCGCACATTGCCAATGCCCGGCTCTTGCCCCGAGTCCGCGATGTACTCCAAGACTTGGGCTACCCGCTGCCAACCGTTTGTACTCCGGAGGAGATGCTGGACGATGAAGAAGACATTGAATGAATCGTCGGCGGACACGATCATTTCTGACCTGCACCGCATTCGCGAGAAAATCGTCGAATCCTTTGACGGGGACCTGCGACGGTTAACGGACGATGCACGACACCGTCAGGAGGCGTCCGGGGAACGGATCTGGCGTCGCAACGAACCTCCGTACAAGGGCGATGGGGGAGTCCGCTCGGGCCGCTAACCCGCCGACTCGCCGACTCGCCATGTGCACCTCATCATCACACGATCGGCACGCGGCTCGCGAGCCGATGCAGGTCGCCCTGAAGGGTGACCTACGCATGCGGTAAAGCTAAAAGGAGCAGTTCACACGGAGACACAAAGATCACAAAGATTTTCAGCGCGATCTATTGATCGACGAGATCACCCGCGCGGCGATCGGCCCAACGCATCCAATGATCTGTTTTCCTTTGTGTCTCTGTGTGAGCAATTGCCGGATTTAGGGTAAAACGCAGTTACGCTCTACCACGCACCGGTACCATTCGGCAGTCAGCGGGCACCTGCTATAGATGCAGCAAGGTCGGACCAAACCACCCCAGCAAACCGAAGCCGGCGCCGATGAGACCCAGGCCGCCGGACATCCAGGCCAGGAGCATGGCCCCGGTCACGACTGCCGCGGATGATAAAACGATGGCCAATTGCAGCGCAGCGGCACCATACTCAAACATATGGTAGGCAGCCAGCGCCTTATCGCGTTTTTGCTCCGCGATTTTAGCCTTTTGCGACAGTTCCTTGCGACCTTCACCGGTCTCGGGCTCCGAGTCATAACGGGCCGCGGTGGCCTTCCATTTCTGGATTTGCTTATCGACCGCTTGGGCCTGCTCCGAGCCGGCCGGGAACGGACTGAGTGCCAGCCCATCGGCCTGCGCCTGCATGACGGTCATCCGAATCGACTTGGCCTGAAAGAAGCTCCACAGATTGGCCGCTTCGATGTTGGCGATCACCGAGCTATTCTGGGCACTCTTGCCGGCCGTTTCGGTGATGGCCAGCAAGGCCGCCAGCAAGCTGATGAGCACGGCAATGTGTTTGGTGCTGGCGGTCGGACCGCCATGTTCCGCATGATGGCCGTGACCATGACCGGCCTCGTGAATCTTTTCGTGGGTTTCCAGAACTTCCATTGCGTTCGCCTGTCGCTAAGTGAGTGAGAGATGGCCCCTCAAGATGGGGTCTGGGCCGCCGCATACAATAGGGCACCCGGCGCCAACTATGATCGCCGAGGCCGGCCGCCGCCCCCACTTCAGCCCCCCTCACTCGGCACTGGAGCCGGCGGCGTCCGACCGCTACCGGGCGAGCGCAGCCCCGCCCAAAGCAGCGTGTGCAGATCATAGAGCCCATCGCGATGGGACACCAGTGCACGCTTTTCGGACGCCTTAAGCGTATGCACACCGTCGTCCTGGAGCTGAAAGATCAGGCCCTCCAGGTAGTGACGGCGGCGACGGTTGGGCATCTCATCCGGCAAGAGCGAGGTGTGCAAGGAATAGGCACAGGGATCGACCACCGCCTGATACCACAGATCGCCCCCGGTGGCCGAATGGCAGACCGGCGCTTCGGCGGCCGCCAGGTTCTCCTCCAGCAATTGCAGCACCCGTGGCTGCGTCGTCTCCTCCGGGGTCAGGAAGATGCCAGCGCGGCGGGCGAACTGACCGAGCCATACCCGACTGGTGAGCATCGACACCGGGATCGCAAGTGCCAGACCCGCGAGCACGGGCGTGAACCACCAGAAGAACGCCGGCACGTAGCGATAGCTGAGAAACCCGACCACCACGGCGATCAGGGTGTGTGTGAGATGGGTGCCGAACGCCTCCGCGAATCCGGTCTGGTGGTCACCGCGTTGCTGGGCCGGCCAACCGACGTTCTGGCGCAACAGGATGGCGGCCACGAATTTGCTTTGGAACAGCATCAGCACCGGGGCCAGCAGCACCGAGAACAGGCTCTCCAGCAGGACACTGAAGGACGCACGCAACAGGCCGCCGAATTGCGGACGCAGGTTGCGCTTGGCGGCCAGCAGGACCAGGGCCAGGAGCTTGGGCAGGAAGAGCATGGCGAGCGTGACCCACAAGACGGTGGTCATCTCCACCGTAAAGGTCTCGGGCCAGACCGGCAGAAAGTTGTCGCCGAAGAAATAGACGGGGTGCGCCAGACTCTGGAAATAGGCGGCAATACCGGTGACCACCAGAAAGATCAGCCATAGGGGGGACGCCATATAGGACATCACGCCCATGGCAAAATGAAGCCGATTGATGGGCTTGAACCCCCGCGCCAAGACCAGGCGCGAGTGCTGGAGGTTGCCCTGACACCAACGGCGGTCACGCTTGGCATAGTCGATCAGGGTGGGCGGGATCTCTTCATAGCTGCCACCCAAGTCATAGGCCAGCCAGACGCCCCAACCGGCACGGCGCAACAGGGCCGCCTCCACGAAGTCATGACTCAGGATGTCGCCGCCAAATGGCTCACGGCCCGGCAGTTTGGGTAGTCCGCAATGCGCCGTGAAGGGCTTGATCCGGATGATGGCATTATGGCCCCAGAAATTGCTGGTACCGAGTTGCCAATAAGACAGCCCCGCCGTGAACATCCGCCCGTAGAGGCTGCCGGCGAATTGGATCATCCGCGCGAAGAACGAGGCGCGGTTCACCGGTACCGGGGGCACCTGGATCAGGGCCACGCCAGGGTTGCGCTCCATTCGCGCGACCATCTCCACCAGCGTTTCCCCGGACATGATGCTGTCGGCATCAAGCACGATCATGTAGCGGTAGCGCCCGCCCCAGTGGCGGCAGAAATCCTCGATATTGCCACTCTTGCGGCTGGTGTTCTCCACCCGGTTGCGGTAGAAAATCCGTGCCGGCGCACCGAGTTCCAGCGCCCAACGGCGCCACAGCAGTTCTTCCTGCACCCAGATGTCCGGATCACGGGTGTCGCTCACCACGAAGACCTCAAAACCCTCGTGCTGGCCGGTTTCCACCAGTGACTGCCAGACGGCCCGCAGCCCGGCGAAGACCCGCACCGGGTCCTCGTTGTAGACCGGCATCACAAGCGCGGTCTTGAACGGACCGCTGGGTGCGTCCTTGGCCGCGCCGCGCGTATCCGCGGTGGCGATGGCATAGCGGTCACGCCCGGTCAGGAGGATGGCGAACCCGATGGTGGCGGTCCAGAAGGAGGCACTGATCCAGAGGGTCAGGATCGCATACAGGATGAGCATGACGAGCTCGAGCGGCTGGGTCCCCCCATCCTGGAAGGCCACGCTCAACAGGCTCAGCGCACCGAGCGTGGTGAGCAGCACGAGCGAGAAAAAGAGGATGCGGCGTAACTGATGCCCGCGCACTCCCGTCAGGGCTTCACTGCTCATTGCGGGTGTCCCCGGTGCGGATGGGCGGGCGGGGCATCGGCCGGCAACAAGCCGAGCAGGTGCCGCAGGGCCGCAGCGATGGCATGACCCACGCGGCGCCAGAACAGATCGATCGTGTTCGGCACCATGGGCAAGGGTGCGTAGTCGGGAATCGCCCGGACGCCGGCGGCCTGGATCGCCGCGGCGCGCGACTCCCCGGAGACCCCGGCAAAACGCGCCGCCCAATGCGGCACCGCACCGCTCAAGACGGCCGCGCGGGCCGTGAACAGGGCGTCGCGATCCCCCTCGATCCCCAACTCCGCGCACAGCCAGGCATCAAGCAGGGCATAGGTCTCCTCAATGGCGGCCTCCACCGGGTCTTCCAGCGTCGTGGTGGCGGCGCGCGTCTCCAGGCGCTGGCGAATGCGCGCGGCCAACCGCTCCAGGTGCAGCGGGTCCTCGACCCCGAGGGCGCGCAGATAGTCGGTCACCCGCCCGGCCACGCCCTCCCACAGCTCGCCGCCGGTCGCGGACGCCGCCCCCATCACTCGCGAATCCATTGGAAGCTCCAGGTCTCACTCAACACATCGTTACCGTTGCGCAAATAGGCGCGCAGGTCCACCGGGCCAGTCCCCTCGGGGGTCAGTTCAAAAAAGAGGCGCCAACCCTTGGTCTCCGGATTGGGCTGAACGACGGCCTTGGACAAGGTCCCGGAGGATGCGGTGACCGCGGCCTCCACCGGCGTATCGGTGGGCAGACCGGCCAGGTTCGGACCCCCAAAATCGACCACAAACTTGCGCTTGCTGGAGTCCAGCGCGGCCGTGCCGGCGCCGCCGATACGCGTCGACAGGGTCCGCCCGCCGGTCAATTTCGCCTCCGGATCGGCCGCCAGGCGCAGGCGATAGTTATACTCGAACGGCTTGCCGACCGCCGGTGCACGCTCCGGCACCCAGAAGGCGGCGATGTTGTCATAACGCTCAGAGTCGCTCGGGATCTCCACCACCTCAACCACGCCCTTGCCCCAGTCGCCGAGCGGCTCCACCAGCGCACTCGGCCGCTTCTGGTACTGGGCCTCCAAGTCCTGATAGCTGGTGAAGTCGCGGTCGCGTTGCAGCACCCCGAAGGCGCGCGGGCTGTCGGCATGGAAGTCACTGATGCGCAATCCCTTCGGATTGACCAAGGGACGCCAGATGCGCTCGCCGGTGCCGGTCTCGATGAGCAACCCGTCGGAGTCATGGACCTCCGGACGGAAATCGTCCATAAAGCGATCCGTGTCCTCGGCATGAAAGAACATGCTGGTCAGGGGGGCCAGGCCGAGCTTCTTGACCCGCTCCCGGAAGAACAGTTGCGCCTTCACATCAATGACCGTCTCCAGCCCCGGGGTGATCAGAAACCGATAGGCGCCGGCCACGCTGGGACTGTCCAACAAGGCGTAGATGGTGATGGAGGTGGCATCCCGGTCCGGCTTCTCCAGCCAGAACTCCCGGAAGATCGGGAACTCCTCCTTGCTTTTCAGGCCAGTATCGATGGCCAAGCCGCGCGCGCTGATCCCATAGTTCAGACCCTGGGGCACCGCGCGAAAATAACTCGCGCCCAGAAAGACCGCCAACTCATCGAAGACATCGTCGCGATTGAGCGGGTAGAGCAACCGCAGCCCGGCGAATCCCAGGTCCTCCGGAGTATCCGCCAGGTCTGCCGGGACATCGTTCTTGCCATAGTTATAGAGGCTGCTCTTAAAGGGCACTGGCACGGCCTTCCCGCCCTCGATCAGGTTGATCATGACCCGGTCCTTGTGCAGGAACCCGCGCGGGAAGAGCTCGACATTGAACGGCAGTGAGTCAGCCCGCCAGATGGCCTGATCGCGGCGAAAACGGATATCGCGGTACTGGTCATAGTCCAGACCGGCAAAAAACGCCGGCAGCGCGGCCTGATCCGGCTGATAGGGCGAGGCCGCCAGTTCGCCGGCGCGGCGCACCACGGAGGCAAAGGTGAAGTGACCGGGCACACCCTGCTCCGCGCCGCGGGCAGAGGGTCCGGCCTCGGCCACTTTCCAGGCGTCGGGCGCGAGCGCGGCAACGGTCAGCGAGATGGCCGCGCAGAGGGGGAGGAGTCCGAAACGTCTCGGGATCATGGTAGAGAATCACCTGCTATTCAGGATTGCGCAAAGGGAATTAGGGTGGTTAAGGGTCGGGGCGCGCACGGGCCGCCGCGGGCTGGGCGGGCCTACACCGGACACGGCGAACCTTCACGCGCCACCAAAGCGCCCTGCCGAAAAGCGGATTGTAGGGCAGTGCCTAGGGTTCGCGCACGGTTCTTTAAGAGGCGATTTACAAAATTGCCGCCGCAAGACCGCGCTCTTTGCTGCGTCCACCGGCTGAAAACTCTGGTTGTGGGCCGACACTCGGGTTAAGCTGGAAGGCTATCTGGTCACTGGGGGGGATCCGTCCCCCCGCAAAAACGACCGTTATCTGTCACGCCGCGACTGCGGCGGGCGTCACGCCACACGTGGGTGTGGCGCCCCCGGGAAGGGATCGCACGACGGACCCATCATACAGAGGATGTTCAGGACTTTCCCTAACCCCTGCCGACCGGGAGTTGGCCGGTGCGAGTCAGCTTCAGGCCGGCACCCGCTGATCATCAACATGTCACCGCAAGCCCCCTCTATGCCCCCGGATCATCAGGATCGCCCGCCCCCTACCGCCGACGCGGACAGATTGCGAGATGGCGCGGCCGCCGCGCCAACGTTTTCGGAGGCCGACCAGGCCCTGCTCCAGGCCAATGCCCGACTGCTCGAGGCACAGCGCCTCGCGCGCCTCGGTGACTGGCGCTTGGAGATCGGCAGCGGCAGACTCCATTGGTCGCCCCAGGTCTATGCCATCCTCGGACTGGACCCCAGCCAGGCGCCCCCGGCGCCGGAGGCCGATCCCGACCTGATCCACCCCGACGATCGGCCGGTTTACGCGGCGGATATCGCCCGCGCCCTGACCGACGCGACCCCCTACGCGCACGAACTGCGCATCCTGCGCCCCGACGGGACGACCTGCCAGGTCCAGGCCCTGGGCCATGTGGAATGCGACACGGCGGGCCGACCGGCCACCCTCTATGGCACGCTCCAGGACATCACCGACCGCAGGCAGGCACAGCAGCGCCTGGACTTCCTCGCTCACCACGACGTTCTGACTGGACTGCCCAACCGCGTCCTGCTGGAAGACCGCCTCGCCCATGCCATCCGCCGCACGCACCGCGAGGGCGGACGCCTCGCCCTGCTGTTCATCGACCTGGACGGGTTCAAGGAGGTCAACGATACCCTGGGCCATGCCCTGGGTGACCGCGTGCTGACGGCGGCGGGCGCGCGCCTGGCCGAGCGCCTGCGCGCCGCCGATACCCTGGCCAGACACGGCGGGGACGAGTTCCTGGTCCTCCTGGATGGCGAGACGGACGCCGCGGGAGCGGCAACCGCGGCGCAGTCCTGCCTGCAAGAGCTGACCACACCGCTCGCCATCGACGGCAACGTGATCCATCTCTCGGCCAGTATCGGCATTGCCCTCTACCCCGCCGACGGGACCGACGCGGAAACCCTGCTACAGAGCGCCGATCTGGCCATGTACCGGGCCAAACAGCGAGGGCGCGGTCACTACCAATTCCACGCCCCGGAGATGACCGCGGCCACCCAGGAACAGCACCTGTTGGAGACCGCGTTACGCGGTGCCCTGGCCCGCGGCGAACTGGCGGTGCACTATCAGCCCCAGATCGATCTCACCGACGGCGGCGTCTGCGGGGTCGAGGCCCTGGTGCGCTGGACCCATCCGGAGCTGGGCGTCATCGCACCCGCGCGCGTCATCGCGGTCGCCGAACGACTCGGGCTGATCAGCGACCTGGGCGACTGGATCCTGTGCACGGCGTGCCGCCAGTTGGCCGCCTGGCACGCGGGCGGGCTGCGCATCCCGCGGATCGCCGTCAATGTCTCCGGGCAGCAGCTGGAGCGGGCCACCCTGTTGCCGACGGTACGCCACGTCCTGGAGGAGACCGGGTTGGCCCCCGGGGACCTGGATCTCGAGGTCACCGAGTCGGTCATCATGGGTCACAACCCGCGCGTGATCACGGCCCTGAGCGACCTGCGCGCGCTGGGCGTGCGCCTGACGGTGGACGATTTCGGCACCGGTTCCAGCGCGCTGGGCCGGATCAATCGCCTCCCCATCGATCGCCTCAAGGTCCATGGCTCCTTTATCCGCGAGATCGGCCGCGGCCCCCGTGAGGAGGCGATCATCCGCGCCCTCATTGGTTTGGGTCGAGACCTGGGGCTGGAGGTGCTGGCCATGGGGGTGGAGCGCGAGGTCCAGTCCCAGGTCCTGGAGGCGGTCGGCTGTCGGTTCGCCCAGGGTTATCTGCTGTGTCCGCCCATGGACGCCGCACCGCTGGGGGAGCTCCTGGCCCACTGGGCAGGGCTAGAGCAGTGAGCGCAACGCACCGCGGCAATCATCTGAAAGGTCACCACCATGCTTGAACTACCCCGTCTCTCCCGAGTCTCCGCCATGCTGATCGCCGCAGTTGCTGCCTTTGGTTGCTCCAACCCCCGCGAAGACGTGCGCCTCACCCTGTGCAAAGACATGGTCACAGTGGAGCTCGGCATGGAGCCGTCCTGGCAGGGCAGCCAGACCCAGACCCAGGGCCGCGAGGGCGCGGTGGTCACGGTGCACTTTGCGGGCGCCAGCGGCGACCAGCAGGCGGCCTGCTATTACAAATACGACGCGGTCGAGGATACGGCGCTGACGCTGGCCAACCCGATCGAGGCATATTCCACCTCCCCGTCGAAGATGGTCCTCAACGGGCGTACCCTCACCGGCGCGGAACTGGCGCAGGTGGTGAAGCGGGCGATGCAGAAACAGGGGCGTGCGTTCGTCGACCGGGCACGGGAGACGCTCAGGGGCCAGTAGCGGGCGGGCAACGCCATGATCCGCGATGACCGCCGCCACCCCGCCCAATGGGCGACCTGACTGGCGATGCTACTCCACCAACCCCTTGATGCGCCGCACTGCCTGCTCGGCGCCCTCCTGTATGGCAGCGCGGATCAGCGGCTCGAAGGGGCGCAGCAGCAGCCCCAGGGGCTTCAACTCGCAGGCAAAGTTCAGCAGGGTATGCGGCGCGGCCTGCAGCGCCCGGTCAGCGGTCCCGCCAACCGGCTCGAACGCGTAGCGGATGCGATACCGCTGCTTGCCGAGCTCCTCGAACGCCAGGTGCTGCAGCGGCTCCAGGGCGATGACGTGAAAGGTAGTGTCCGTACGCCGGCCATGATCCACGCGCACCTGGCGCGCCGCGCTGCCCAGTCGGATGGGTCCGGGGTCGAGTACCTCCAGGTGTTCGATCTCCGGCGACCAACGCCGGTAGTTGGCAAAGAAATCCAGGACGACGAAGGCGAACACCGGCTCGACGGGTCGCTCGATCAGGATGCTGGCATGGGCGCTGATCACTGTGCAGGGGCTCAAATCAGATGGATTCAGCCCCGAGACTACCAGCCCCGGGGCCCCGACGAAAGTCCGGCCGTCAACTTGGGCCATGCCCGGCGGTTGACAATGGCCCGCAGGGCGCTAGCATGCGCGGCTATTCACACGGGGGCGACCGCCCCGCCATGGGTGACGTCGGGAGCCAAGCCCGGTGACTCCCGCACCAGGACCGACCCATGCCCGAGACCCCTGCCCTGCCCCGCCACGACTGGACGATCGACGCCGTCGTGGCCCTGCTGGACCTGCCGTTCAACGACCTGCTGCTCCAGGCGCAGACGACCCACCGCGCACACTTCGCAGCCAACCGGGTTCAGGTCAGCACCCTCTTGAGCATCAAGACCGGGGCCTGCCCGGAGGATTGCGGCTACTGCTCCCAAAGCGCACGACATGAGACGGAACTGGCACCGGAACCGCTGCTGCCGCTGGCGACCGTCGTCGACGCCGCCACCGCCGCCAAGGCCCAGGGCGCCACCCGCTTCTGCATGGGCGCGGCCTGGCGCAACCCGACCGACAAGAACCTGGAGCAGGTGATCGCGATGGTCGCGGCGGTCCACGCTCTGGGGCTGGAGACCTGCGTGACCCTGGGGATGCTGACCGCGGCCCAGGCCCTGCGGCTCAAGGCGGCCGGGCTCGACTATTACAACCACAATCTCGACACCTCACCCGAGTTCTACGGCCAGGTCATCAGCACCCGCACCTATCAGGATCGGCTGGCGACCCTGGAGCATGTGCGCGCGGCCGGGCTCAAGACCTGCAGCGGGGGCATCCTGGGGATGGGCGAGTCGCGCCGTGACCGCGCCTCACTGCTGTGCCAACTCGCCAACCTGCCGGCCCACCCCGAGTCAGTCCCCATCAACCTGCTGGTGCAGGTGGAGGGCACACCGCTCTTCGGCACGGCGTCACTGGACCCGCTGGAGTTCGTCCGCACCGTGGCCACGGCCCGTTGTCTGATGCCGCACTCCTATGTCCGACTCTCCGCCGGGCGCGAACAGATGAGCGACGAACTCCAGGCACTGTGCTATTTCGCGGGGGCCAATTCGGTCTTCTACGGCGAGCAACTGCTCACCACCCCCAACGCCGGGGCAGAGCGCGACCGGGCACTGTTCGACCGCCTGGGGCTCGCCTTCGAGGCGTTCGAGCCGGAACGTGAGGCCCCGGGGGCCTGCCATCGGACCCAGACCGCGGGCGATCAACCGGCACCTTGATGACTCCGAACGACCTGAGCGCGGAACTGGAGCGCCGCCGCGCCGCCGGTCTGTATCGGCGCCGCCGTGTCCAGGACGGCCCGCAGCAGCCCCAGGGCCGCACCGACGGCCGGCCCATGCTCAACTTCGGCAGCAATGACTATCTGGGCCTCGCCAACCACCCACAGGTGATCACCGCCCTGCAACAGGGGGCGGCCCGCTGGGGTGTGGGCAGCGGCTCCGCCCATCTGGTGAACGGCCACAGTGCCGCCCACCAGGCGCTGGAGGAAGAACTGGCGGAGTTTACCGGGCAGCCGCGCGCGCTCCTGTTCTCCACCGGCTATATGGCCAACCTGGGGGTCATCTCGGCGCTCGCCGGGCGCGGCGACACGGTGTTTGAAGACCGCCTGAACCATGCCTCGCTGCTCGACGCCGCCGTACTCTCGCGCGCCACCCTGCGCCGCTATCCCCACGCCGATGCCGCCGAGCTTGCCCATCTGCTGGATGCCGACCGTCGTCATCCCGGCCGGGACGCCGGGACCCAGGCCATGGACGGTAACCCACCGACCCGCGATGCAGCGCAGAATGACGGGGCACCCCACCCCAATGCCCCGTGCCTGATCGCCACCGACGGTGTCTTCAGCATGGACGGCGACCTGGCCCCCCTACCCGCCCTGGCACTGATCGCGCGGCAGACCGGCGCCTGGCTCCTGGTGGACGACGCCCATGGCCTGGGTGTCCTGGGCCGGGAGGGCCGCGGCAGCCTGGACCACTTTGGTTTACTGGGGGCGCCGGCCGACGGGCTGATCCTGATGGGCACCCTGGGCAAGGCATTCGGCACCTTCGGCGCCTTCGTCGCGGGCTCTGATGCACTAATCGAGACCCTCATCCAGCGCGCCCGCCCCTATATCTACACCACCGCCACCCCGCCGGCCCTGGCCGAGGCCACCCGGGTGAGCCTCGCACTGGCGCGCCGGGAGGAGTGGCGGCGGGAACACCTCAAGACCCTCATCGGGCGCTTTCGTGCCGGTGCCGCGCAACTCGGCCTGCCGCTCGCGGACTCACCGACCCCCATCCAACCGCTGACGGCCGGCAGCAGCGAGCATGCACTCGCCTGGAGCCGCACATTGGAGTCAGCCGGCATCCTGGTCACCGCCATCCGCCCGCCCACAGTCCCAGCGGGAACCGCCCGGCTGCGCATTACCCTGAGCGCCGCCCACACGCAAGCGGACGTGGAGCTGCTGCTCTCCGCCCTGGCCACCCTACCCCGAGTCCAAGACCAATGAACGAACCCCACAATACCCTGGCCGACCTGCTCGGTCTCGATGAGGACAGCGGCGCTGACCTGGTCCTGCTCCACGGCTGGGGCATGAACTCCGCCGTCTGGGACGGACTGCCCGCGGACCTGGCGCCGGGGTTCACCCAGCACCGCATCGAGCTGCCCGGTCATGGCGAAAGCCCCTTCCCGCCCACCCTGGGTCCAGGTCCGGGCGCCCTGTGGCGCTGGGCGGATGCCTGCCTGGCCGCCGCGCCGCCACGGGCGGTTTGGCTCGGCTGGTCCCTGGGTGGCTTGGTCGCGCTGGCCGCGGCCCTGCGCGCGCCCAAACGGGTGCGCGGGCTGATCCTGATGACCGCCACCCCGCGTTTCGTTCGCGCCGAGGACTGGACCCCGGCCATGCCCGAGGCGACCCTGGATGAGTTTCACGACGGTCTGTTGGCGGACCCGGCCGGGACGCTGGCCCGCTTCCTGGCGCTCCAGGTCCGTGGCGACGATCGTGCCCGGGAGGTGCTGCGCACCCTGCGCCGGGAACTCGCCCTGCGGCCCGAACCCAACCCCGCAGCGCTGACCCTGGGGCTGGAGCTGCTGCGCGATGAGGACCTGCGCGGCCCCCTGCCGGACATCCGCTGCCCCGCACTCTGGCTCTTTGGCAGCCACGACACCCTGGTCCCACCGGCCGTCGGCGAACGGGTCGAGTGCCTGATGGCGCGGGCGCAGACCCAGGTCATCGCCGGCGCCGCCCACGCACCCTTCGTGTCCCACCCGCAGGAGACCGCGGCCGCCGTCCGCTCATTCCTGGCCGGGCTGGATCAGCCGCCCGCGCCGGACACGAATGAACACGAAGCAGCCCGTTCTTGGGTGATCGGTAGAATCGACATGCCGCCGGCGGATTCAGGACGGGGTGGCCCCGCTCCGGTGGCATGAACCAGCCATTGATCGACAAGCAGCGCGCCCGCCGCGCCTTCGAGCGCGCCGCCCCGGGCTATGACGCGGCGGCCCTGCTGCAACGCGAGATCGCTGACCGGCTCTTGGAGCGACTGGACTATGTGCGCCTGGAACCCCAGCGCATCCTGGACCTGGGCGCCGGCACCGGTTACGCGGTCGATGCACTCCAACGGCGTTACCGCAAGGCACGGGTGATTGCGCTCGACTTTGCCCACCCCATGCTGCTGCAGGCACGCCGCCGCGGCCGCTGGTGGCGCCGCCCACTGTGCCTGTGCGCGCAGGCCGAGCAACTGCCGCTGGCCGACGGCGCCGTGGATCTGATCGTCTCCAACGCCACCTTCCAATGGTGCAACGACCTGGGCCTGGCCTTCACTGAGTGCCTGCGGGTCCTGCGACCCGGCGGACTACTGATGTTCACTACCTTCGGCCCGGACACCCTCAAGGAGCTGCGCCTGGCCTGGTCCACGGTGGACGGCTACAGCCACGTCAGCCCCTTCCCGGACATGCACGACGTGGGGGATGCACTGGTGCGGGCGCGCTTCGCCGATCCGGTCATGGACATGGAGCGTCTGACCGTCACCTATACACAACTCGCGGAGCTGATGGCCGACCTCAAGGGCATCGGCGCCCACAACGCGACCGGGCAGCGCCCCCGCGGACTCACCGGCCGACGCCGGCTCGCGGCCGTTGCGGCTGCCTATGAACTGGAACGCCAGGCAGACGGGCGCCTGCCCGCCAGTTATGAGGTGGTCTATGGACACGCCTGGGCGCCGGCACAGAAGCCGGTAGCCGGGGGAATCGGGGTGCCGATCAGCGCCATCGGTCATGTCAGGCGACCGGGAGTCACGGCATGAGCGGTGTTTTCATCACCGGCACCGATACGGACTGCGGCAAGACCCTGGTCAGCCTGGGACTGATGGCCGCCTGGCAGGCGCGCGGTGAGCGGGTGCTGGGCATGAAGCCGGTCGCCTCCGGGTGCGACTTGAGCCCCAGCGGCCTATGCAATGCCGACGCACTGCGCCTCCTGGCCAAGGGCAGCCACGCGGCGCCCTATGAGTTGATCAATCCCTACGCCTTCGCGCCGCCCATCGCCCCGCACATCGCCGCGCGCCAGGCGGGCATCGAGATCGCGGCCGGGCCCATCGCCCGCGCCTACCGCGCCCTGGCCGCCGAGTGCGACCGGGTGGTGGTGGAGGGTGTCGGGGGCTGGCGCGTGCCCCTGAGCCCGCGGCTCTCAGTCAGCGACCTCCCGGGCATACTCGACCTCCCGGTCATCCTGGTGGTCGGTCTCAAGCTCGGGTGCATCAATCACGCACTGCTCACCGCCGAGTCCATCCGCGCCCGCGGCTGCACCCTCGCCGGCTGGGTCGGTAACGGCGTCGACCCGCGGATGCAGGCGGGAGAGGAGAACCTCGCGACCCTGGGCGAACTGATCGAGGCGCCCTGCCTGGGCGTCATACCGTGGCTTGAGCATCCCACGCCGGAGAGGCTGACTGGATTGCTGAATCCGTTCGTTTAGCAGCGCGCGCAGGGGCCCATGACACCGCGGCGGGCGGCCACTCCAGGACAGATCAATCAGCCCCGTCGTGCTTGCCAGCGAACAGGGGAAAAAAGGCGCGGTCCTCCTCCAGCAGATGCCGAGCGACCACTTCCCGGACCAGGAAGTCCACCAGCAAACCGAAGTCGCAGCCCCCTTGCTCGACCTGCCCCCGGAGCTCCAGGGCGCGCGCAACCAGGTTTCGGTGTAACCCGGTATGGCGCTCCAGTTCCGGGTAGCCCCGGTTCCGCAGGATCTCCTCTTCATGGGCGAAGTGCTCCACCGTGTGGGCCAGCAGTATGCCCCAGGCTCCGCTCAGGGATTCTGGGGAAGGTTCTGCGATGGCGACTCGCAGGAGCCTATTGGCCAGTTGGAACAGTTCACGATGCTCGTCATCAATCGCTGGCTCACCACAGGCGTAGATTTCCCGCCAGATCAGATTCAGGCTGACGGTGGACTGAGCGGGCTCCTTGGCCGCACCAGCCACCACGCGGTTACGTCCCCCTTCCTTCGCTTGGTAAAGGGCATCGTCCACCCGTTTGGTCCAGGCATCCACTGTCTCTGCGCATGCCCATTCGGCCACCCCGAAGCTGGAGGTTACCCTGCCAGCTCCCGGAAAGGCGGCACTGGCGAGCAAGCCGCGCAGCTTTTCCGCCAGCTCGGCGGCCTCCCGCTCGCCGCAGTGCGGCATCAGCACCATAAACTCCTCACCACCCCAGCGCGCCAGGACATCCGCGGCCCTCAGGCTCCGACCAACCCGCCGGGTGACCTCGATCAGGACCAAGTCCCCCGTCTGGTGGCCGTACCGATCATTGATCGCCTTGAAGTGGTCGATGTCAAACAAGATCAACGATAGCGGCTCCCCGTAACGCCGTGCCTGGGCAATCGCGGCGTTCGCCGCTTGCTCGAAATGGCGGCGGTTCCACACCCCGGTGAGGGCATCCGTCGACGCGAGCGTCTGGAGTTCCTCATTGGCGGCCTGCAACGCCTGGTTTGCCGCGGCGGTAGCGACACGGGCCTGCTCCAACTCGTGTTCATTTTGCTTGCGTGCACTGATGTCACGCGTAATGCCGAGAATCTCCAGGAAGGTGCCCTGCTGGTCGTACATGCCGGTCGCGGTCATTTCGATCCAGATGAGGGAGCCATCCTTGCGTCGGTGTTCGAGCTCCACGGCGGTGAAATCGATTGGGAGTCCGGCTTGCACGCTGGCCTGCGCACGGGTGAGTCCCTCCGCGACAATGGGATAGGAGGCCGGGGTAAACATTTCCTCGAAGGACAACCGCATGAACTCCTCCGGCGGGTAACCCAGGAACCGCTCCACCGAAGGGCTGAGGTAGGTCAAGTTGCCGCCGAGCCCCATGGTCCAGATGATGTCAAGCGAGTTAGTGCCTGACAGGAAACTCGCATTTTCCAGCACCGTCTATTCGTGACGGCCGGGAAATCCTTGGTCGAGCCGTCCCGGACGACGCGCGTATCTGCAATTAATACCAAACGCGTCTGCCAAGTGAGAGCGACTCGTATT
>CAILVI010000532.1 GCA_903837595.1 uncultured Thiodictyon sp. | reverse complement strand
CCGGACGCGGAGCGCCCGCACGGCATTCCCACGCTGGAGCGTGGGAACGAGAACAGAGAAGCACAGGAGCTAGCGAAAAATGACTACGCCCAGAGTTGAATTCGAGACTAGCAGCGGAAACGTTTTCGCCGACCTTGGCCTTGCCGATGCCGAAGAACTCTATACGCGGGCCGCGCTTGGCAGTCAGGTTGTCATGGCGTTGAAAGAAAGCGAGTATACGCAAGCGGAAGCATCCCAGATTCTGGGCCTAAAACAGCCGGAAGTATCCGCGCTGATGTGCGCCAAGTTTCACCGTTTCAGCCAAGAGCGGCTTATCAGCTTCCTGAACAAGCTGGACTTGAAGGTAACCATTAAAATCAGCCGCCACCGAACCGGGGAGCCGTTCCAACAAGTGGAGATGCGGGCGCAATAGCCAATTACGGATGGTATATTAGACTCTTTCTCTAGCTCTCAAACGGGGATACTTGTTGAGTTAAGTATACTGTCCCCAGAACTCCGAACTCAGTCCGTACCCAGAACTCACACCGCATGGCGGCCGCGGCAACACTGACGCTGGCCTTAAACATCGGGCGCAATACGCGCTTAACGAAGACTATTGTTGGATTTCTTCTCACGGCCATCGCCTTTTATTTGGCTGAGCAACTGCCGGGCGCGGGTCATCGCCCTAGACTGTTCAGCAGCACTAAGGCGCCCACACGTTGTTTCTTCCTGAGATAGATCCGCCATATCTGTACTGCGATGCCCGGAAGTAAGAATAACCTTACGCCAGGCGCACGCCTGAACTAAATCATGCGCTTCGATATCACCTAATTCATACTCCATCACATAGGCCAAATTGCGCTGAGCCTGATATTCGCCGCGGAACGCGGCTCCCTTGAACGCCTCAAAATCATAGTCCCGCTTGAATGGCTCCTCGCCAAATAAACCAGCAAGTTCAGGTATCGAAAAAAAATCGCCAGACCAACCGCAGACTAGCTGACAAGCATCTTTTGCTGTTGTAATTGCTGGATTCCTTCCAGAGCCAATCGCGTACCTGCAGTGATGCCCACCAATATTACCCGACTCATGCGTTGATCGAAGAACGCGGGGCTCATTCGCGATAACGACCTCCACTTCAACCATTTTTTTCCATCCAAAATTCCGTTTTTGCCAATACGGATCGGTTAGCGTTGCTACGCCCTGCTGCAGGTCTACACCAGCGCTCTGCAGCCCTCCGCATACACCGCGAAAATATCCTATAGCTTTGTCGATCAAATCGCGATCAACTTGATTATCGGTCCTGACATCGATAACCGCCGGCTCCGATGAAACACTCGGCGGACAGCCAACCAAGCCCAAAAAGATCGTCAACGAGATCGGTGCGAAGTTCATTACGTTATGCAGCCTAAATCATTTTCTTAGGGCCAAGCGATAAAGATTCTGACCGAGCGTACCACTAGCCAGGTTTCGGGGAAACGGTCTTGATCATGATTCCGGCGGTTCGCTTATTCATGGCGGGTGCATACGGCTATAGGGTTCTGGCGGGCCGAAAACCGATGCTGTAAGACCGGTACAGGGGGCTGTTGCGGAAGCGGAACGCCGCCCGCAGGGTATTGGCGGTGTCGAGCCAAGCCCCGCCGCGTCCAACGCGCACCGCGCAACTGCCACGGGTCCAGGCCGACCCATCGCTCGGAGCTCCCTGGTAGGAGTCGTGCCAGCAATCCTGGGTCCACTCCTGGACATTGCCGAGCATATCCTTGAGATCGAAGGCATTGGCCTCGAAGCTGCCGATCGGTGCCAGCTTGGCGTGATGGTCGTCGCAGGGCAGCGGCGCATAGGGATACCGAGCCTCCCGCTTGCCGGTCTGGTCAAAGACATTGGCATATCGACAGGCGTTGGCCGGGTCGTCGCCCCAGAACCAGGGGGTCGTGGTCTTGGCCCGTGCGGCATATTCCCATTCCGCTTCGCTCGGCAGCCGATAGGTCTGGCCGGTCTGCTTGCTGAGCCAGGTCATATAGTCCTGGGCGTCGTTCCAGTTCACGTCGCCCACCGGCAGGTTGCCCGCCTCATTAGGGTCATGGGTGCAGCCGCCGGCCTTCACGCAGGCATTCCACTGGTCGAAGGTGACCTCGTACTTGCCGATGGCGAAGGGGCGCTCAAAGGTGACGGTATGGACCGGTCCCTCGTCGTCGGAACGCCCCGGCTCGGTGTCCGGGGAGCCCATCTGGAAGCCTCCGGCCGGGATGACGACCATCTCGGGGCAATCGGGGCAGTCGCGGAAGGTCTCGCCGACCTTGGGTGGCGCTGCGGGTTGGGGTTGGATGGTGGGCGGGCTGGCCTGCGGCTCGGTGCCCCAGGCGATCCCGTTGGACTTGAGAAAGCGCTTGAGCGCCGTGGCCGGTACCGCCAGCCCAAAGTTGCCTTCGTTGGCCATGACCAAGCCCACCACGCCCGCCCCCTTCAGCAAGGGGCCGCCGGAGTTGCCCTCGTCCACCCCGCCCGAGAACAGGATGGCCCGGTCCTTCCACGCGACCACGGTGCCTTGGATGGCGGCCCAGGTCCGCAGGCCGGCCGGAACCCCCAGGGCGGTCACGGAGTCGCCGGCCTCCAGATCGTCCCCCCCGCCCGGCGCCATCGCCAAGGCCTGGATCCCGGCGGGGAGCCCGGACTCGAGCAGCAGCACGGCCAGACCCTCGGGGTTGGCGCCCTCCAGTCGGACGACCCGCGCCGCGTGCGCCCGTTGCGGATAGTCACGGAAATAGAGCCTGGGTGCGGGCTCGCCCTCCACCACATGGGCCGCGGTGGCCACATAGGCGGACTCGCCCTCGATCCGTACCACGAAGCCGCTGCCGGAGCGCGCCTGCCCGCCCGGTGCGGCCTCGATGCGCACTACCGCCGCCGCGGCGTCCGCGGCCCAGGGGCTGCCTGGCCAACCCAGGCCCAGACCCAGGCCCAGAATGGCGGCGATCAGGAATCCTCGGCCGGGGTACGCAACGTTTGCCATAGTTTGTAACCCGCCAGTGAGGTGGGGAAGAGCCAGCCGGCAATGCTGAAGAGGATGCGCAGTGCGGGGCTGTCCCAGATCCAGTCGAACCAGGTCAGTCGGGCGTCCTGGGGCTGTTCCGGGGTGCCGATCCGGGCACCGAGGGCCACCACCGCGTCCAGGGTTAGCTTGAGGCCCGTGCGGCCACCGTCGCTGGCCACACTCACGCGTTTGATCCGCGCCTTCTCGATCGGTCCCAGGCTCACGAAGTCGGTGGCGGACACCGCCACCGGGGCCTTGTTCGGAGCGTCCGGGTAGCTCAGGGTGCCGGGGGCGACGAGGCTGCCTTCGTGCTCGCCGCCCGGTCCCTGACGGGTGAAGTCCACCGTGGCGATCGGGATCTGCAGGTCGCGCAGCAGGGCGTCCGCGGACCCGGCGGGCTCGAGCTGGATCACCAGTCCCTGCGCCGAGCCCTTGACCGTGACGATCCGGTTGGAGCGGGCGCGCAGCGACAGTGAGTCCGGATAGCCCGCCACGCGCAGGTCAGCGGGCGATGCACCGGCGAGGTCTTCGGTCAGGCGCAGGTAGTCGGCGTCGAGCTGAACGGGTCCCGGAAACGTCAGATGGACCCGCGCCGGGTCCGCCGCCTGGTTGGTCGCCGCGTTTGGGGTCAGGTCCAGTGTCAGCCAGACCTGGTCGGCCTTGGTCCCCGTGGCCAGGTCCATGGCCATCAGGGTGCCGGCCGGGGCGCGCACCGCCTTGATCACCCCGGGGGGCGCACCGTCCGCCGTGTGCAGGGTGACGGCCGGCGCGAGCCCTTGGGCGTCGGGAACTGGCTCCAGCACCGGCCTGCCCGTCAAGGTGAGTGCCCGCCAGGCCTCGCCGTCCAGGACCTCCAGCGAGGTGGATGCCAGGCTCACCCGGGAGGGCCGGTCGATCCGCACCGACCGGACCTGGCCGTGATTGATCAGCGCGGTCGAGCCCTGACCGGACGGATCGGGCGCGAGCGTGGCCGTAAACCGGTCGACGGTCAGGACCAACTCCACCCGGGTCGGTCGATGGACCAACATCGCCGCCAGTGCGAGTCCGAGCACCACCACGGTCGGCGCCAGGAGCACGAGGACCCGCCGCAGGATGGGCGGGTGCGCGCCGGGCGGGCGTGGCGTCGGTGGGCGTTGCCTGGTGCGGCTCATTGCAGCGCCGGATCGTGGGCGAACCGGACCTCCTGCAACACCGGTTCATTGGTGGCCAGGGACCAGCCATCGACCCGCAGCAGGTACTTGCCTGCGGTGAGGCCCGCCACCGGGATCCGACAGGTAAAGGGGCGGCCCGCGCCGACCCGCTCAAAGGTCTTGGACCAGAGTGTCCCCGCCACCTCATAGGCGGACAGGGTACAGGTCAGGCGCGCCGGCAGATTGGTCTTGAACGTAAACAAATAGTCGGTCACCGCCACCGGGGTATCGTCCCCGGCGAGCACGGCAGGGGCGACACGCTCCAGCGGGGAGGGCGTGTCGTTCCCCGCCAGTCTCACCAACGCACCGAGGTCGGCAGGTTGCAGACCGCGGCCGAAGAGCCAGCGCAGGACATCCTGGGTCGGCCAATGGAAGGCGTTGGCCGCGCCGCTGCGCCAGGGCGTCGATCCATGGACCTTGTCCATCCAGTAATAGTGCCGGTAATCGAGTTCCCGCACCGCGATCCGCACGCGCTCGGGCGAGGCGTCCGGCGGCAGAATGAAGCTCAGGCGCATGCGCTCGGGCGGTGCATCGGTCAGCCCGCCCACCGGTGCGGCGCGTGCCGAGATCAAGGCGATGTCGTCGCCGCTCACCGGGCGGGGGCGGATGCCCTCGCTGCGGTCGCCGCGGTCTTGATAGTCGTATTGGTCCGCGCCGACCGCCGCCGGCAGGGCCAGGCAGAGCAATAGCGGGGCGAGCCAAGCCAGCCGGTTGGGCGGCGCGCGGCTCGGTCCAGACGGTGATGTGCAATCCAAGGATAGCTGTCGATCGGGCATTGGGCGGCTCCAGTCCTGGCGGTGGGCTCGATTCCGGTGGCGCGAACGCACCCGAGGTCTTGTGCTCGGGCGTGGCGAGTATAGCAAGACCGGCCGCTGGGTTGTGCCTCTTCCGTAGGAGCGGCCCCCAGGCCGCGACGGGTTGCCGCCGGCACCGGTGGTCGGCATGGTGACAAAGGCCCAACATCCGCTCAACCCCGCGCTCCGAGCACCGCCGCACCGATCGCCGCCACCTCCCCCGGCCCATAGTCGCGGACGGTCTCCAGATGTCCCCATACCGGCTTTGGCCAGCACGCGTCCGCCGGATCGCGCCCAATCACATGCACATGCAACTGCGGCACCACATTGCCGATCCAGGCCACATTGACCTTCGGGCACCCCCGGCTGCCGGTCAGATAGTCCGAGACCCGCTTGCAGTCCGCCAGCACTGCATCGCGCTCCCCGGTCGGCAGGTCCAGCAGGTTCCCGAGCGTGGTTTCCGGGACCAGGATGAACCAGGGCACCGCGGCGTTCTTGTGCAGCAGCAGGTGGGTGGCGGACAGGCGGCCCAGACGGTGGCAGTCGGCCAGGAGTTGGGGGTGGATGGAGAATTCGGTCATGGTCGGGCTCCTGGGTGGGCGGTCGGTCATACCGCGCTGGTACTGGTGGTCCCATTTTCGCGCTGGTGACACCGCTCCAGCGGTGTCACCCATGTGTTAAGCGCTTTGCGCCACGAGAGTACCGATGGACGCACTACGTTCACCCACCCAGCTCGGACTCTCAATGCGACACAGTTCGTTCCGGTAATGGCTTAAATGGATCGATTATGATCAGTCCAGCAATGTGCTGGCCATGCTGGAGGTCTTCAGTGTATAGGGTATCGCAACCGGCAGCCAGTGCGGCGGCGACGATTTCGGCGTCCCAGTGTGATAAACCAAACCGGTTGCGGATCGCCCAACTACGCCGGATCAGCGCGCTGTCCATCGCCTGACAGCGAACATAATCCAGCATGGCAGCGAGGTTCTCCTGAATCCAGGAATCCTCCCGGCCGGCGCGCCGCATCACGTTGTAGTATTCAGCCGCGACCTGCGCACTGATCACTCCGTCCGTGAGTCCGTACACAAGCTCCAGGGCGCGCGGATGTCTCGGATCTTCGGGTGCTTGCAGATGCGCATATACCCAGATATTGGTATCGACGAAACTACCGCCGGGTATTGCGTTCTTCCCGCGATGGTATGTCGATGTGATCGACCCGTGCGATGTTGAACCGCGGGCGGCCTCGCGCGCGCTCTTGGGGTTCATCGTCAAGGGGCCAGATAATCAACTCGATGCGCCGGTGCCGCAATTCTTCCGGAATAGGAACCGAGTCAGGGGCGTCCTCGACGATTCGGCGGATAGGTTGCATAGTCTTGCCTGCTGGTGGTGCCGCTTAAGAACTGGTCACACCGCTGCGGCGGTGTCACCCATGTGTCAGGCGCTCTGCGCCAGGAGCGCCGGCAGTCGGACGCTGATCCGGTCCCCCGGCGAGGCCGTAGGGTGGATAAGGCGCGCGGCACGGTGCCGCGGGCCTGGCGCGGCGGTTGGTCACGCCGCATCCACCATCCGCGGTGCGGCGGCGCTGGTGGGTGCGCTGCGCTTATAGACCCTACGTATTTGTTGGGAGCTAATAAGTCAGAAAAGCGTGAAAGGGCCGCTGCTCTTGCTTGCGACTTATCTGCTCTTTCTTTCGCCTTTGCTGCTCCTTCTTCCGCCTCCACAATCTTCGCATCAAGCTGCACATTCTGTAAGAATAAGACTAGGAGATGTGCTGCATCCTTTTGGTATTTATTTGGTCTTGATAATTCCTGGAATGTTTTCAGTTCCAGTCTTAAATCTTCTAACTGCTCTGAATGTTTTGTGAAATAAGTCTTTAATGCCCTGATCTTGCTTGGTCCTATCATGCCGCTGTCGAAAAACTCCAAAACTATTTTTCGTATTTCTATGGCATTCGGCCGGGCCAGAAATTGAGTTAATCGCAGCAATGCCGCGGCCGGAAACCCCGTGCCTGTCTCTGTCGTTGCAGGCGCCGCGGCGACCATAATGGTCGGGCGTGCGTCGGCATCCCTGATGGGTGGCGAAAGCACCTGAGCCGGGGCCGTCGTTACAACGCATCCCAGCGTTAACGCGAAGGCCCTTGATGTCATCGTGCAGTCAAATCCAATCACTATTTCCATATTCTATCGTGACCTTGTTGATGAGCGGGACTTCGGGGACGGTTTAGCCGGACTCCGGTAGTGGTGCGTCCGTCGCCTGCAAATTATGTCACAGGGTAGCGCGTTCGTGGCGGGTGGGTGCGGTTGGAACTGGGGCGCCCCGCGCTGCGACGGCCAACAAGCGTTCCAAACGGGGCGAATGCCTCGCGCGGCAAGGCGTTCCAACTTGGCGCAGCAGTTCCCGCGGATGCCGGTGCTCGCGGCGCAGAGTGCCTGACACATGCGTGACACCGCCGAGTGGTGTCACGAGGGAGGGTTTGGATTTCGCGTCGTTAACAGCGGGCCTCAGCCTTATGCCTCTCCCGTCAGGTCGCTCGGCAAACCGACTCAGAACGAAATCCACGACAGTCTGGCCAACTGCTTATCCATGCAAGAGCCGCCCGCGATCCAGCGCCTCCCGCTCCAGCGAGGTCGCAACCCGGGCGGCCCGTGTGACCTCGTCGCGCGTTCGTACCACGATTTCAATTGGTAGCGTGAGTCCGTAGAGACTGCGATAGACCTCCTGCGCGCGGCGATAGCCGGGCTGGTCGGAGGTGCTGAGAATGACCAGAAGATCGATATCGCTATCCGCGTTCGGCTGCCCCCAGGCCTGGGAGCCGAATAATAGGATCTGTTCCGGGTGGACCGCTTGCACGATGCGGCGCACGGCTTCGTCGAGTAATTCGGGGCTGATTGTATTCATGGTCAATCGCCCGCCATGTTTTCCAGCAGGAACTGATCCAGCCCGACCGCAAGCCCCGCCTGGCGCAACAGCTCGCCCCGCCGGCGCACCTCGCGGGCGTGCTCGCGGCTTTCCTGGCGGTAGCTGATGAAGACCTGGTTGCGCATCTGACGGTTTGCCCTCGGGTCCGTGCGGGGTTTTGATCGCTGCGAACTATGCCACAGACTCGGGGGTGGCGTCGCCGGGATGGGTTCATTACTCCGGGCATCACGCTTGCGGCTACCCGTCGCGGCCTGGGGGCCGCTCCTACGCGG
>CAILVI010000531.1 GCA_903837595.1 uncultured Thiodictyon sp. | reverse complement strand
CGAGTGGATCTATTTTCTCAAACACGAGGAGGTGCCAGAGGGTTTTCGGGCGCGGGGGCTGCAAGAGGCCAAGGAGCAATTAGATATCCTGCGGCTGCCGGAATCGGAGCGGCGGGCCTATGAGCGCTATCAGGATGACTTGCATCAGCAGGCCAGCATGGTGCAATCCTCCTATGGCTGGGGGATGCATCAGGGCCGGAAGCTGGGTCGGGAGGAAGGTCGGGAGGAAGGGCGGGGTGAAGGCCAACTGCAGGAGCGCCTGCGCATCGCCCGGAGTCTGCTTGACCTGATTGCTGATGACCAGTTGCTGGCGCAGAAGACCGGTTTGAGCCTTGCTGAGGTGCAGGCCTTACGCGCGCCCTGAGCATGATTCGTCGCGGCCGGGGGCCGCTCCTACGGCGGTAGGAGCGGCCCCCGGCCGCGACGGGTTCCCGCGCGATGCCCTGACCGCGCGTAACGGGTAGGGCGGAACGCCGCAGGCGGTTTCGCCATTTCGGTCTACGATGCTCAACGATTCCAGCGGACCCCGAGTATAAGCAACGCCGCTCGCGGGCGATCAACCCACGATCTCGAACGCCAGATGCCGATGCCCTTGCTTGATCCGGTAGGTCGCGGAATCGCCGCGGTCGATGGTAAATATTTTGCGCGCGATCATCCTTTGTGCTTCCGGCGGATGACCTGGGCCACCGCGGACTTGGCCCCCCGCGCGGGTGCGACGGCGTAACCGCCTGGACCCAGGTCCAACTCGCGGTAGATGTCGTAGGGTTTACGCTTGGCCTGTTCCTGCGCTTGGCCTTCGTAGGCGGTCAAGCCGTGTTTTAGGACATCGGAGATGGTAAGCCCGGTGATCGTGCGTAGCCGTTGCAGTGCCTGTTCCGCTTCGTCGTCAAGTCGGACGGTTCTCGTGCCCATGCTGGGTCTCCCGGCGTGTAATGTCCTACGCAAAGTAATACGGTTTGTTTCAGAGCGCAACGACGGGAGCGGGGTTTGCTCCCCGAAGGGCGGAACGCCGCGGGCGGTTGCGCCATTGTCCTGCAACGCGCACCCCGGGATCGCAAACATCAAGTGTTTCAAAGCGGACCAGTCGACACCGGTGCCGGCATGCCTGAGTTATTTCCTCAGTTGATTTTCCAAAATCAATGCAGTAAACAACTCCCGACTGGTGCGTGAACCTCGTCTGAGTGCGTTGCACGCAGCCTCATCCTCCGCAACAAGCGCGCCGGACCGGTGCAGTAAGGGAGAACGCGGACATGCCAACGATCGGCCGGGTGCATGCACACCTGCAGCATGGACTACTGCCGCTGCTGCTCTGCGCGGCGGCCACCGCCCAGGCCGCCCAGGCCGCCCGGCTGGACGCGGACGGCGACGGTGTGGTCGCGCCCGCGACCGACGGCACCCTCATCCTGCGCCACCTGTTCGGCTTCAGCGGCACCGCCCTGACCGCCGGCGCACTCGGCGCTGGGGCCACCCGCGACGCCGAAGCCATCACCGCCTACCTTGATCGCACCGGCGCCCTCTGGGACGTGGACGGCGACGGCCGGGTCGACGCACTCACCGACGGGGTGCTGATCATGCGCTATCTGCTGGGGCGCACGGGTTCGGCCCTCACCGTGGGCGCCGTCGCGGCGGGCGCCACCCGCACCACCCCCGGGCAGATCGCCCCCTACCTCGCGGCCCTCGGCCAGTTACCCGTCTTGGACCTCAACGACACCGGCATCACTAGCTGTGGCAATGCCATCAGCAATGGCTTGCCCTGTCCGGTGGCTGGCTTTCCCGGGCAGGACGCAGAACACGGACGCGATGCGACCAACAACGACGACAGCGACGGCCATGCCGGCTTCAGCTTCACCAAACTGGACGCCAACGGCAACCCGCTGGCCGCCAGCGAGCCGAATTGGACGTGCGTGCGTGACAATGTTACCGGGCTGATTTGGGAGGTCAAGACGGCCGATGGCGGGTGGCGGGATCAGAACAATACGTACTCCTGGTACAACCCGGACCCCGCGACCAATGGCGGCTCGGCTGGGTCGCTCAATCTCGGAGTCTGTACTGGCGGTATTAGCTGCGATACTGATGGCTATGTGCGGGCGGTCAATGCGCAGGGGCTGTGCGGGGCGGCGGATTGGCGTATACCAAATCCGCGGGAATTGCTGTCGATCGTCAGTAATGATCGGATATCGCCGACGATCGATTTGCTCTATTTTCCAAATACACTCGCCGATTCGTATGTTTGGTCCTTGTCTCCCAATGCCCACTATGCGGACTACGCATGGAACTTGCGCTTCAACTATGGTAACGCCGACTTCAGCCTTAAGCTCGCCGCCGTTCATATTCGCCTCGTGCGCGCCGGACAGTGACTTGGTCTTTTTTGGGGAATGAATTGAACGCGCGGCCGATCTCGAATCGCGATGATTTGGCTCAGCACCGGTCCTTGCGCCCTTGGGGGCGTGCCGTGGGCCGCGTGAGCCATCTCCCTATTTTGCGCGACGCGACACGCCTGCTGGTGGCGATTGAGCAGGCGGTCCGCCAATTTCCCCGTTACCATAAATACACCCTGGGCAGCGAATTGCGCCGCCAGGTGACGAACGTCTGCCGGGCAATCCGGCGGGCGGCCGATCATCGCGACGACCAAGGGCCTTGGCCGGTCGCGGCGCACCGCCGGTCAGCCCTATGCCTTCATCGGCGAGGAGGGCCAACTGGCCGGTGGGATGAAACGGCGGGTGCTCAGCCCCCTGTTCCAAGGCACCAGTTCCACCCTGTTCCCAGTATCGAGCGGCGGAGTGCTTAAGTGATGTATGACAAGTTTCTCGGGCTGGCGGCCGTCCTTTTGCTGTCGGCGGTTGGCGCCGGTGCGGTGGCCCAAACCTGCAACACCCGCATTCCGTCGACGGCACCCGACAGCCGCTTCACCGAGCACGGCGACGGTACTGTCAGCGATGCCGCCACCGGTCTGATGTGGATGCAATGCACCGTGGGCGTGAGCGGGGTGGGTTGTCTGAACGGTGCGGCCGCCACCTTCACCTGGCAGAACGCACTGCAACAGGCGATGGTGGCCAACGCAGCCGGCGTGGCCGGCCATACGGACTGGCGTCTGCCGAATAAGAATGAGTTGGAATCGCTGGTCGAGCGGCGCTGCTATGCCCCGGCAATCAACGCCACTTACTTTCCCAACATGCCGCCGAGTTCGGTTGTTTGGTCCTCATCTCCCTTTGCCTACCGCGCGTACTACGCTTCGTGGTACGTGAACTTCGGCGATGGTAGCGTCAGTTTCGGCGTTAGGAGCAGCACCGTTCATGTTCGCCTCGTGCGCGGCGGACAGTGACTTGGTCCTTTTTGGGGGTGTCGGCGTATGAGCATCCGGTCGGCCACAAACCGCTCGCCACCGCCCGTGTTTGGGCGTGGGCGAGACCGCATAGGGCGGAATGCCGCAGGCGGTTCCGCCATCTTCGGCTACAGCGGGGAGGTGAGACAT
>CAILVI010000530.1 GCA_903837595.1 uncultured Thiodictyon sp. | reverse complement strand
CTGCGCATTCCAGAGAAGCTATTGTTTATCGGCACGGCACTGCCTGGATTGAACGAAACGCTCGGGTCGTTAGATGAGGAGCGCGATGGTATCCTTCGAGCGTTAAGTCCCTTCATCGTTCGGCCTGGCGAGCTCTTGCTTCAAGCCCTGAAGAAAGACGCTATTTATCTAGGCCCTTACAGACGACTGCCGTCCAGGGACTTTCGGCTGAAAGACGCGCCTTCCGCGCCGGACTGGGGAAGTGGGCTGGCCGCCTGGTATGCGCTGGCAGCCGCCGACGCCCCATCGCTTGTCCAGCGGGTGAACGACTGGCTGTCCGGGTCCAGTACCGGCTTTTGCACCGACTACTCCGTAGCGGTACACCGATACAAGGTCCTCCCAATGGAAAGCCAGCTTTGGCAAGACCTCATGTCGAGTGATCTCGGCGCAATCGAAGGCTCGATTCGCGAGAGGCTTGAGCGACTGCAGGAGGATGCGAACAAGCTGGAGCTTTGCGACGCCCGCACGGGCATTCCGTTGGCACCCCAGGACCTTGGGGTGGGTATGTCGCAGCTCATTCCGGTCGTGGTAGCGGCGTTGCGGCCCACCGCAGGAATCGTCGCCATCGAAGAGCCCGAGTCGAACCTCCACCCGGCCTTCCAGGTCGTGCTTGCCGACTTGTTCATCAGCCAGGCGAAGGCCAATCCCGACGCTCTATTCCTGATCGAAACACATAGCGAACACCTGATGCTACGCTGCCTCCGCCGGATCAGGGAGACCAGCGAGGGCGAGCCGAGCCTGAAGCCCGAGGACATCGCCGTTCATTTCGTCGAGCCGGGCGACGACGGACCGCGTATCCACGGCATCCGCATCGACGAGGCCGGCGAATTCCTCGACCCCTGGCCGCGGGGCTTTTTTCGGGAACGCGGAAAGGAGTTGTTCGGATGATTAAGGAGTATGCTGTAGACCCGGGCTTATTAGCGAATTGGGAGCGCTTTCGATATCTCACCGAAAATTTTGGAATCTCCAATGGACGACTGATTTCCCGGTATCCGAAGCGTTGGGTGAACCTGGTTTATGCTGCACTTGAGGGAGTTAGCCAAGGCGATCTTAGCGAAATGCAGCGGAAGCGCATAGAGGAAAAGCTTATGGAAATTGACAAGAAAATGCTGGTTCGTGTTTGCGGGCGGGATGACTCTGGTGATTGGCTGACAAATTCTGAGCGCGAGCACGCAGACCGCCCTTTCACAGCGATTATTGGCTATGAAAACCCGCGCGGACATGATCAAGTGCTGGTATATGAGCAACTGGACAAGGAGACCAACTCATTGTGGAAATCACAGACAGAGATCACGGTCGAGCGTACCGCCGAGGCGGTTTCTGCAGCTGTGGCCCCGCTCCTCAGGATATCCAGGCATGTGATCTTCATAGATCCTTACTTTGAGCCCGATAAGGATAAATTTGATAATCTCGCCAGGACCGTTGGTGCTTTTCTCAAAGTGTGCCTCGTCGGACGATTTGAGAGCTGTCGCTTAGATAAAGTTTGGTTTTACACGCGGTCTCAGGATATCCCGGATTTCGAGTGCAAGTCTCGGGATCGCTTATCTCAAGTAATCCCCGCTGGTATGGTTCTCAAAGTAACACGATGTGCAGAGAGAACTGGAGGCCAAGGCTTCCATAATCGTTACATTTTGACGGACCGTGGCCGCGCAGACAAACCTGATCGCGGTGGCGTCAAATTCCCCTGGGGCTTGGACGAGGGCAAACCGGGACAAAAGGACGTAATCAATTTACTTCAACCAATTGTTGTGGAAGAGCTTTGGTCCGATTACTGCGGCGAGAACCCGTCGTTTGAAATGGCACCGCCATTCGATATTGTTGGAACAAGAAGGATCAAATGAGCCGGGCGGCAGCGCAATTGTCTGGCTCCGACGCTCCAGTCTCGTCTGGCTCCTACGCTCCAGCGTAGGAGCAAGTTTCGACGCTCCAGCGTCGCGTGGCCAATCGGGCCGCTGGAGCGGCCAAGACTGCATTCCCACGCAGAGCGTGGGAACGAGATGAAGGCGAGGCAATCAATGACCGACATGATTGAAGCATTGTATGACGGGAAGGTCTTTCGTCCGACCGGGCCGATTGCCCTGGCCCCCAATACGCGCGTGCGCATGATCGTCGAGAGTCTGCCGCCAGCCGAACGGGAGGCTCCGTCTTTCCTTCGCACGGCACGCGCGCTTGAACTCGAAGCGCCCGCCGACTGGTCGGCGAACATCGCCGAATACCTTTTTGGCGGGGCGCGACCCCATGTCGACTGAGTAAGAGAACCGCGATGATTAACCCGACGGTAGAATTGCTTCGAGACCGGCTGGTGTCCGCCCTCGCACCGCGCCGGATCATTCTTTTCGGCTCGCGTGCGCGCGGGACCGCGCAGCCCGATAGCGATTACGACATTTTAGTGGTCGCGGACACCGATTTGCCATTTGAGGATCGGGGGGTTGAGGCGCGGCGGGCAGTGCGTGACGTGCGCGTATCAAAGGACATCGTGGTTGTTACACCGGATGAGTTCCGCAAGTATTCGACTTGGCTTACTGGCGTGGTCCGTGATGCCGTCGAGCACGGAGAGATTCTTTATGAGGCAGCCTGATGATCCGGAGGTCAACGATTGGCTACAGAAGGTCGCGGAGGATTATCGCGTTGCGCAGGTGCTCGCCGAATCGGCGGAGCCGCTCGATGATGCGATCTGCTTTCACTGTCAGCAGGCGGCGGAGAAGCTTCTGAAGGCGCTTCTCGTGGCGGCGGGAGCGCGTCCGCCCAGGACGCACGACCTTGAGGAGCTTGCTTCGCTATTGCCGTCGTCGCAACCGCTCCCAGCCGAAATTGCAGACGCCTGCGCCTATTTGAGCGAGTTGGCCGTGATTCCGAGATACCCGGTTCATGTCGACCTACGCTCTCCTGGACGCGCAGGCCGAGCGCGGCGTGAGCTCGACAAGACGATCGATTGGGCAGAAAAGACCTTCGGGTGGCTGGTACCCCGCCGGCCGTCGGCAAGCAATGCTGCGCGCGGGTGAGTGTTCGTCTGTCGATGATCCTGGTTATATGCGGCTCAGCTGGGGTGAGGAGCGAACCCTAACAAAACCAAGACCGCGACGAAAGAGCGAACTGCAAAAGCGGTCGCCGCCTAGCGCGGCTGCCCCCAGTTCTGACGCTTTGGCGTCGCGGGGCTAACCGGGCCGCTGGAGCGGCCAAGACTGAATTCCTAAGCAGCGCGTTGGAACGAGATGACAGACCAAACAACGCAAACCGCGAAACAACAAGCCGAAACAGTGCTGCGCCAGTTGCCCGACAACTGCGCCTTGGAGGATATTCAGTACCACCTCTATGTGCTGGAGAAGATCAGGAAGGGGCGCAAAGACATTGAGGAAGGTCGCTCGTTCACGGCGGACGAGGCGAAGGAGCGTCTGGCACTAAGGCTTACAAACTGATCTGGGCGCTGGAGGCGCTCGACGATATCGATGCGATTGCCCGCTATATCGCCCGCGACTCCGCGGTCCATGCCCGGCGCGTCGTCTCGGAGCCCTGAAGCTCTGGCGACGCGTGGCCAATCCCGCCGCTGGAGCGGCCAAGACTGCATTCCCACGCAGAGCACTCATCCTTATACACATGTCCTCACCATATCTTCGCGGGCCTGGAGTGCGATGGTGAACTCATGTACGCGCTGCAACCCGATCCAGACCGTCTTGGGGCCGGGATGACCGTCATTCTTGCGGTTGAGGAAGCCGCCCAACG
>CAILVI010000529.1 GCA_903837595.1 uncultured Thiodictyon sp. | reverse complement strand
TCAAGGACCAAGGTCGGCACTACAGACGCTTTCGCAGGACCCGGTCTAGCTCACTCAGGCACTTACACTACCGCCAAGGGCCAAAATGGGCCTAAAATGGCAACATCCGGGGTCGAATAGTCGAAGCCGGGCTAGCGGCCCTATAAATTCCCAAAATCCAGGCAGTGACGATGGCAACCATGAATTTCAGCGTCCCGGACGAGACCAAGGACGCCGTCAATGATCATTGATGCCGACGTGGTACCTCTCGAATACCTGGACGGACGCATCACCGTCCATCCGGACCTCTGCAACGGTCGGCCGACCATCCGCGGCCTGCGAATCACGGTTGACACGATCCTCGGTCTTCTGCGCGCCGGTGAATCCCCGGATGAAATCCTACGCCAATACCCATCCCTTGAGCCCGCGGACATCGACGCCTGTGTGCGATTCGTCGCGCAGTTGACGGCCCCTCGTTCGGAGGCAGGCGAATGCGGGATTTTTCCATTCGGCGAGGTACAGATCGAGCCAGACTATGACTACAAGGCCCTGCGGCGCTAGGAGTCTTGACATGAGCACCACCATCCTTGAGCAGCTGATCGACCGACTCCGCGCGGCGGCGATCTATAACCGCCACGACCTGGCTGCACCGTCCGTGGTGTTGTGGACATACCGGGAAGGGCTTTGGTCCCGGGCCATCCCGCTGCTGCGCCACGCCATGCCGGAGCTTTTTGTGCTGGCGCCGGAGATTATGGATGAGCGTACCGGGCCGTCGACTTGGTTGCGTTACCAGCTTGCACGGTGGGTGGGCTCTTCGGCACGCGCGGGCGGGACGCCTGCGCTCCTTTATCTGCCGGGTGTGGCGCGGTCGGCCTTTCGCGGTGCCGCCGGGTTCCCGGAGGCCGCGCGGCATCTATTTGCGCTTCAGTTCCAGGGGCAGTTCTGGGGCCAGCAGAACGGGAAGGACTGGACGCCACCGGCTTACCTGTCGTCCAAAGAGGGTGGTCTCGGCCTCGATCTGGCCCGTGATCGGGCCACACAGGACGCGGTCGGTGCCCAATTGACCCAGGTGCTGCGCGCGCCGATGGCGAGCCTTAGCGGCCGGCGCCTGGAGGCGGCGGATTTTCATGGGCTGGCGGCAGCCGATCCGGTGGGCCTGCTGCTGGCGTGGATGGCGACCGGCGACGGTCGCCATGGCGACTGGTCTGCCGAGCGCTGGACCGGTTTCAAGGCGCTTTGTAAGCCGACCTTCGGCCTGGACCCAGACAAGGACGGCATCATCACCGCGGTCGACAAGCTGGTCGCCGGGGGCGGGGTCTGGGATCAGGTCTGTACGCGCTATGGCCAGGCACACAAGGCCTTCGCCGGGGTGCGTAAGGCGCTGGACCTGGCACATCCGAAAGACCTGCTCGATGTCACCAACGACCGGATGCCGGCCACCAACCGCCAGCAGGAGGATGGTTTGCGCGCCGGTCTACTGGGTCTCCTGGCGCTGCCGCGGGCGCAGGCACTGACGCGGCTCAAGCAGCTCTGTGCGGAGCACGCCATGCGGGCCGATTCGCTGTGGGCAGATCTGGGCGAGGCGTCGCTGGCGCGGTCGGCGGTGCCTTTGCAGGTCCTGGCGGAGGGTATCGCCGCGGGTGCTGGCGGACACGATTGGGACACGCTGGCTGCGGCCTATCTGGATCGCGGCTGGGGGATCGATGCCGCCGCCTGGCGCACTTACGCCGCGGTGCGCGATGCCCCTGACTTGGAGGCCGTCACGGCGGCGCTGCGGGCCGTCTACCTCCCGTGGCTGGCGGGGCTTGCGGAGCAGGTGCAGGGTTGGGCCCTGACTTACCCGGGAGCCCGGCCGTCCCGGCCGGGACTCGCGGGCGAGACGCCCGCGCTCCTGGCCACCCCCCGGGACGGTCCTGGTGTTCGTGGATGGCCTATGCTGTGACCTCGGGTTGGAGCTGGCCCGCCTGCTCCAGGCAGATGGATTCACGGTGGAGACGGCAACCCATTGGTCAGCGCTGCCCACGGTGACGGCGACTGCCAAGCCGGCGTGGCACCCGCTGGCAGATGCCTTGATTGGGACCAGTCTGCCGGAGGGGTTCGAGCCGCAGCTCTTGGATACCGGCAAGAACCTCACGACCCAGGCCTTCCGCAACCTGCTGGCGAGCCATGGGTGGAGCTGGTTGGATGCGGCGTCCACCGGGGACCCGGCCGGCGCCGCCTGGACCGAGATCGGCACCTTCGACCACGATGGCCACGCCCAGGGGGCGCGCCTGGCCTGGCGGCTGGAGGAGGAACTGCGGGCGGTCGCTCTGCGCGTGCGCGAGTTGCTCGCCGCCGGCTGGCAACGGGCCGTCCTGGTCACGGACCATGGGTGGCTGCTGCTGCCCGGAGGGTTACCTAAGGCGGACCTGCCGGCGCACCTGACCCAATCCCGTTGGCCGCGCTGTGCGGTGCCCCAGCCCGGCGCACAACACGGGTTCCAGGAACTGCCCTGGTTCTGGGGCGGCGGCCACTGCGTGGTCTGCGCCCCGGGCGTCTCGGCCTTCAAGCTCGGCGTGGAATACGCCCATGGGGGCCTGAGTCTGCAAGATGCACTGACCCTGACATTGACGGTCACCACGGACGGGCAACCCGCTCAGGCCGCTGTCGCGATCGGCAGCGCCGACTGGAAGGGTCTGCGGCTGCGGGTGCAGTTGCAGGGCGGATTCGCGGGGACCCTGCTCGATCTGCGCACGCGGCCGGCGGACGCGACTTCAAGCGTGCTCGATCCGGACCGGCGCATGCAACCGCCGGACGCGGACGGTGCCGCCGTGCTGCTGGTCACGGACGACCAGCACGAAGGCGCGGCGGCCGTGCTGGTCGTGGTTCGTGAGGGGCAGGTCGTTGCCAAGCGGTCCTTGGTGGTTGGAATGGAGCCGGGGCATCCTGCCCCGGAGGACACCGGGGCGGGACGCCCCGGCTCCTTTGAGAGGGATTGATCCATGCAGCTCGACACACTCGACCAGCTGGCCGCCCAGGCGTTCGACGGATTCATCGTCCGCAAGGACCTGGTACGCCGGTTCAAGGGTGAGTATCCGGTGCCCACCTATGTGGGCGAGTTCCTGCTTGGGCGCTATTGCTCCGGTACCGACGAGGCGGAGATCCAGGAAGGCCTGGACATCGTGCAGCGCCAGCTCGCCAGCCGCACGGTGCGCGCCGGGGAGGAGGAGCTGTTCAAGGCCCGCGCCAAGGAACAGGGTCGGGTCAAGCTGATCGACCTGGTCACCGCCCGTCTGGACGCGAAAAACGATTGCTTCGTGGCCGAACTGCCGAGTCTGCGGCTCAAGGATGTGCGGATCGACGATGCCCTGGTCCACACCCACGAGCGAATGCTCACCGGTGGCTTTTGCGCCGAGGTGGACCTGAGCTATGACCCGAGTATCGCCGAGGAGAAGAACGGGCGGCCCTTCGGCATCGAGTCGCTGCGCGAGATCCAGCTCTCCAAGCGCGATGCCCTGGACACCATGGCGCGCGGACGCGCCGCCTTCAGCTTCGAGCAATGGCAGGCCTTCCTGCTGCGCAGTGTTGGCCTTGAGCCTGAGAACCTGTCACCGCGTACCCGCGACGTGATGTTGCTGCGCATGGTCCCCTCCGTCGAGAACAACTACAACGCGGTGGAACTGGGGCCGCGCGGGACCGGTAAGAGCCACCTGTTTCAGCAGGTCTCGCCCTATGCGCACCTGGTGTCCGGCGGCAAGGCGTCAGTGGCGCGCATGTTCGTCAACAACAGCACCGGTCAGCGGGGGCTGGTGTGTCAGTACGACGTGGTGTGCTTCGACGAGGTCTCAGGGATCAGCTTTGACCAGAAGGACGGGGTCAACATCATGAAGGGCTACATGGAGTCCGGCGAGTTCAGCCGCGGTAAGGAGAGCATCCGCGGCTTCGGCAGCATCGTCATGGTCGGCAACTTCGAGGTGGATGTGGTCCACCAGCAGCGCGTCGGCCATCTGTTCGGCCCCATGCCGCCGGAGATGCGTGACGACACCGCCTTCATGGACCGCATCCACGCCTACATGCCGGGCTGGGATATCCCCAAGGTCAACCGTGACCAGCTCACGGACCATTTCGGCCTGGTCAGCGACTTCCTGTCCTCTTGTTGGAATCACCAAAGGAGCCGGGGCGTCCCGCCCCGGGTCTTTCAGGAGCGCATCCACTTCGGCGGAGCCCTGAGCGGCCGCGACACCAACGCGGTCCACAAGACCATGAGCGGACTACTCAAACTGATGTATCCCCAGCCGTTGGAACCGGAGCGGGGCCGTCCCGGCCCCAGCGGAAATGCACTCGGGGCGGGACGCCCCGACTCCCTTGAGATCCCTGATCACGCCATCGAATGGGCCGCGCGGCTGGCGCTGGAGTGTCGGCGGCGGGTCAAGGAGCAGCAGAAGCGGATCGGCTCCGCGGAGTTTCGCAACACCCATTTCAGCTTCCAGATGGGCCTGGACGGTGTGGAACAGTTCGTCTCCACCCCGGAGTTGCAAAGCGAGGACAGCATCGGGGATGACCCACTGCCGCCCGGACAGGTCTGGGTCCTCTCGCCCGGCGGGCTGGAGGAGCATCCCGGGCTCTACCGCTTGGACGTGACCCAGGGGCCGGGCTCTGGGGTGAAGATCCTCAACCAGCCGCCGCCCGCGTCCTTCAAGGAAAGTGTGCGCTGCGCCGAACAGAACCTCTACACGCGAGCGAAGAATTTGGTCGGCGACCGGGACCCGCGGGCGCATGAGTTCTCAGTCCAACTGCGTGCCTTCGACGCCGGCAAGTCCGGCACCGCGACTGGGGTGGGGGCCTTGCTTGCCCTGTGCTCGGCCTTGCTGGAGAAGAGCCTCAAGGGCGGACTGATCGTGGTCGGCGGACTGAACCTGGGTGGGTCCATCGAGCCGGTCTACAACGTGGTCAGCGTGGTGGAGGCCGCCGCGGATAAGGGGGCCAAGACGATTCTACTGCCAGTGACGACACGCAAGCGGCTCATCGAGCTGGATGACGACATCGCTACACGCGTCACTGTGGTGTTTTACTCGGACGCCAGGGATGCCTTGCTCAAGGCGCTGATTGAATGATTGATTCCGTTGGCGGCGGTCACCCGGATGACCATACCATGCGTGCCATCCTCATTGATTGGCGAGCTCGCGATGGCGACCCGCTGGATCTGCGGATGAAAGAACAGGGTCGTCTGCGGGAACGAGGTCGAGGCGCCCCAGATGGCTGGCCCAAGGATCAGGCTCTGATTCGTGTTGCCACTCAATACTTCACCGAGCAGCCGTAAGGCCGGGTCAGCGGGTCGGTCAGCGGCCGGCCGGCGTCGAGGTCGGCGATCGCCTGGCGGACGTAGTTGCGGGCGCCGGGGATGTCCGCGGGGTCGGTGGTCGGACGGTCGTCGATGCCGCCCATGTAGACCAGGGTCCCGGTCGCGTCGATGACATACAGGTGCGGGGTCGTCTTGGCGCCGTAGGCGCGGCCCAGGGTCCCCGCCGGATCCAGGAGCACGGCCGTCGGCGCCGCCTTGCGCTCCGCGGTCAGCCGGTTCGCCTCGGCCGGGGTCACATAGCCCTGGGTGCCCGGGGCCGAGGAGATCACCGTCAGCCACACGGTGCCGGCCGCGGTTACCTCGCGCTGGAGCGTCTGCATGTTGCCGCTTCCGTAGTGCTTGCGCACGTAGGGACAGCCGTCGTTGGTCCACTCCAGGATCACCTTCTTGCCCTTGAGATCGGCGAGGCTCCAGGTTTTGCCGGCCGTGTCGGCAACCGCAAAGGGCGGTGCCGGCTGGCCTACCTGGGGCGCGGCGCCCCAGGCGAGCCCCCAGGTCACGAGCGCCCCGAGTAGGGCGAGCGTCAGGGGTACCTGGGGACGGGTCAAGCGACGATCGATCCGGGACATTGGATTCTCCTGCGGTTGGCTGTCGAGGTCCAGGCTATCTGGGGTTGCGAGCGGCGTTCCCCAGGACCTTACGCACGCTGGCGGGGGTCAGGACCTGGGGCAGCACCTGCGGCTCCCCGCCCGGCGGATAGTAGACATAGATGGGGACGCCGGAGCGTCCAAAACCGGCCAGATAGGCGCCGATCATCGGGTCGCGATTGGTCCAGTCGCCCTTCAGATAAAGCACGTCGGCAGCCCGGAACGCGGCGACCACTTGGTCGGCGCTCAGAGCCACCCGCTCGTTGACCAGACAGGTGATGCACCAGGCCGCGGTCATGTTGACGAAGACCGGCCGACCCTGAGCACGGGCCTGGGCGAGGCGTTGGGGCGAATAGGGCTCCGCCGGCAGTCCCACCTGTGTCGCCTTGGCAACCGCCGGCGCACCGGGTCCCATTGCACCCGCGGTCGCAAGGCCGAGCCACAGGGCAACGGCCACCCCGGCCAGGGCCGCCCCGTCCCCGGCCCGCTGCAAAGCGCGCCGGGCCAGGGCGGTGCGCTCGCGTACCCAGAGCCCGAAGCTCAAGGCGAGCATCCCGGCGAGCACCAGGGCCAGGCCCGCCGGCCCGGTCTGCACAGTCAACACCCAGACCAACCAGGCGACGGTGGCGAATAGGGGAAAGGCCAGGAGTTGCTTCAGGTGCTCCATCCAAGCGCCGGGCCGAGGCAGTCGGCGGGCCAGGCCGGGGACCAGCGAGAGTGCCAAAAAGGGGGCGGCCAGTCCCAGCCCGAGTGCGAGCAGGATGGCCAGTGCCAAGGGCCAGGCCAGCGTCAGTGCGTAGCCCAGGGCGGCGCCCATGAAGGGTGCGGTGCAGGGCGCCGCGACCAAGGCCGCCAAGGCGCCGGTCCCGAAGGCCCCGGCGGTCCCGCCGCCGACCTGCCCCCCGGCCAGCCCCATCAGCCGGCCGCCCAGGGTCACGGCACCGGCGAGCGACAGCCCCAGCGCCAGAAAGACGTCGGCCATGAGCGCCACGAAGGGCGGGTACTGGAGTTGAAAGCCCCAGCCGACGGCGGTGCCCCCGGCCCGCACGGCGAGCAGGATCGCGGTCAGCCCGGCGAAGAAGACCAGGATCCCCGCGGTGTAGGCGAGCCCATGGCGGCTGCGCTCCCGGGCGCTCAGACCGCCCTGCCCTGCCAGACTCAGCGCCTTGATCGCCAGGACCGGAAAGACGCAGGGCATCAGGTTCAGGATCAATCCGCCGAGGAAGGCGAGCCCCAGGGCGAGCGGCAGACCCAAGGCGGGCGCCGTGGGTGGGGCCGCCTGGGCGAGCGCCTGGCCCGGTGTCCCGCGCACCGGGCTGACCTCGAATGAGCGGACGGTCCCGTCGGCTAGCCGCATCGTCAGGAGTCCACCGGGGACCGCGGTGGCGGCCGCTTCGCCCGCAGTCAGGTCAAGCTCCAGCCGGTTCCCGGTCACCCGCCAGGGCTGGTCCGCCGCGGGCTCGATCAGGCCCCAGGCCGCGGGGAAGAAGCGGACGGCTGCGGCTGTC
>CAILVI010000528.1 GCA_903837595.1 uncultured Thiodictyon sp. | reverse complement strand
TTTGAACCCACGACCTTCAGGTTATGGAGGGCTTACAGTATCAGCAACGGATGCTGTTGTTGTCACGGTAGATACCTTAAGGGTAAGCAACCAGAGACAATATCTCATCAGGTATCATTTCACTAATAATATCGCTACAATTTTATTCACTTGATAGTAAATATATAACATATAATACGTCAGACATAATATCTTTTCACTACAATGCCACGCCCACCGCCGGATCCAAGTCGTCTCACCCTGCTCCTCCAAACCCGGGGAGCGATGGCCAGCCGTGCGATCACCGGCGAGTTGGACATCAGCCCGGCCACCCTGGCGCGAATCGTGGCGCGGCTCGGACCCTCGATTGAACGGTTTGGAGCGGCCCGCAGCACTCGGTACGCGCTGCGCCGCCCGGTCCGCAATTTCGGAAGTGAATGGCCCGTCTACCGCATCAGCGACGCCGGGCGGCCCCAGACTTGGGGCACGCTGCGCGCGCTGCACCGCGGATTTCGCTTTGTGCCGTCCGCACGCGCGCCAGAGTGGATGGAGCGGGAATACGTCGACGGGATTTTTCCTGGCCTCCCACACTTCCTGCAGGACCTGCGGCCGCAGGGCTATCTCGGCCGGGCAATCGCGCGGGAGATCGCGCCCCGGCTGGGCGTGCCGCCGGACCTCCGGCTCTGGAGCGACGACGACATGCTGTCTTATTTTCTCACCGACGGGCAGGATCTTCCCGGCGACCTCGTCCTGGGCGACCATGCGCTGGAGCGGGCCCTCCGGGCTGTGGGGAACCCGGTGCCGGAGGCCGATCGCGAACGCGCCTACCCGCAGCAGGCCGCCGCCGCCCAGCGCGGCGAACTCGCCGGCTCTTCCGCCGGAGGCGAGCAGCCGAAGTTCCTCGCCACCGTGCGCCGCGTAAGCGGCGTCCCCCAACCCGTCCTCGTCAAGTTCTCCGCCGCGGAACCCTCGCCGGTGTCGGCGCGGTGGGCCGACCTCCTCGCCTGCGAGCATCTGGCGGCTGCCACCCTCCGGGACCGCAGGATCGCCTGCGCGAGAACCGGGCTGCTCGACGCCGGCGGCCGGCGTTTCCTCGAGGTCGAGCGCTTCGACCGCCAGGGGGCGGCCGGCCGCCGGGGAGTGCTGAGCTTGGGCGCGCTCGAGGACGCCTTCCTTGAGCACAGCTCCTCCGACTGGGTTGCGGCGGCTGCGGGGCTGGAGCAGGAGAACTGGATCGCCCCGGAGGACGCGCGCACACTGCGCTGGATCTGGTGCTTCGGCGACCTGATCGCCAACACCGACATGCACCGCGCCAACGCCGGATTCTGGTTCACCGACGCGCTGCCGTGGAGGCTGGCCCCGTTCTACGACATGCTGCCAATGCACTATGCGCCGGGGCCCCAGGGCGACCTGAGCGAGCGGGCCTTCGCGCCCCGGCCGCCCCTGGCAGGCGTGGCCGATGTGTGGGGTGAGGCGGCTGGTGCCGCGCTGGATTTCTGGGGGCGGGTCGCCGCCGAGGCGCGCATCTCCGCCGAGGCGCGCATCTCCGCCGCGTTCCGGGCGGTCGCCGCCGACAACCAGGCCACGGTCGCGCGCATGCTCCGCCAGTTCGGCTGACCAAGCCCGTCGCCCGGGCCAGCCGGGCAAAACAGGGCCAACGGCAGGTTCGGGCGGCTCTCATATGCTCCTATCTGTGGGGATCGGGGCGTGTAAACACCCACCAAGCCAAGCTTGCTTATTACCTCTGTTCAAAAGAACCGTGATTTTCGATTGAAATGCTAGCGAGATTACTCAGATCAAATGGATGCTTCTCCGAATTCTAACGCGAATCACGTCGGGTTCATTACTCAGATCAGATGTCTAGGGAGAGTAATCAGTCCGTGGCTTATGAGACAAGTACCACCCGAACTCGGCCGACGGCGGTAGTACGACGGGGGTCAGAATTCAACATGCTCCAAGCACGGCCGCTAACTTTGCGGCCGTATGAGCACATTCAAATCCACCAACCAGATCAGACATCTCGCGATCGATATCGAAACGGTACCGGTTCGCCCGCTCGAAGACTACCCGTCCGAAGTCCGAGCCTATTTGGTCCAGAAGATTGAAGCGGCCAAGGCCCTAGATCCGGCCATCACATACGAGAAGTACGCCTCGCTCCATCCGAGCTTCGGGCGGATCGTTTGCCTTTCGGCTGGTTGCCTTGCCAGCGATCGGCACGGCAATGAGCTCATTATCACGAAGTCGTTTACGGGCGACGAGCTGGGCATTCTTGACCAGTTCAATCGCCAGTCTGCGTACTTCCGCAATACGTTCGTGCACTTCAACGGCCTTAGTTTCGACGTACCGTTCATCTTGACACGCATGCGCCTCAACCGCGTGCCGTGCATGAACCAGCGGTTTGCCATCATCCGCCGGTTCTCGTTCGACCCTCACCTTGATCTCCTCGAGTTTTACAGCCAGTGGGATCGGGCAAAGAGCATCCCGTTGGGCGTCCTGGCGGAGCTACTGGGGCTTCCTTTACCCAAGGCGGACTTAAGCGGGTCTAAAATCTGCACCGCGTTTGCGGCGGGAGAAATCCGGCGTATTGGCCAGCACTGTGAGTGGGATGTCGCTACCACCCTCAATCTCTTGCGCATCTTGGTAGGTGGTTATGACCCCGTGCCGCCCGAGTTGATCTATTCGCAGGAAGACGAAAACGACTACACCCAGCTCGCGACCGTGCTATCGTCCGATAGCCGGACGCGGAGCGTGCTCGACCCCGACCTCGAAATCCTGCCGTCGGCCGACCCCATCCTCATTCCGGGCTCGTCCGTTGTCCGCGTGGGGCGTGATTGGCCGCATCCGTAGCTACATTCTGCAGAACGGCGAGCCCGATTGGGTCGGACTCGACCTCCTCAGGCCGCCCCGGCATGGGCCCGACAAGGCATCTCAGAATGATTCGGCACTGAGCGGGGCAAGTGTTGCACACCTCCAATTACTTAAAGGGATACTCATGACCTCTATAAGGGATCTTATTGCTGACAGAAACCTGCGATTCCCTTCCTTAAAATCGACGGCCATTCAGGCGAAAGAGGAGTTGTAGACACCTTTCTCATGTCCACCAAGCACCACTCGATCGATATCCGCTCAAACTTTCATTCCCCGTCCCAGGATCGCAGCCGCTAACTTTTCGCCATGACCGAGACCAACAAGATGATTATCCGGATGCTGGTGGAGGGGGACGCGACGGTTGATGCTGACTTCCGGACTGCGCTTCTCGCTCTGATCAACGACGGCAAAATCCCATGGATTCGCGTGGAGCCGCCACTCCAGCTCAGCGCAAAGGATGCGGCGAACTACATCGGCGTATCGAGGGCCATCTTTTACCGCCTGAAGGACGAAGACGAGCGGCAAGGCCTCAATCGTCTTGGCCGCGTGGAAATCACGCCCGGATACTTCCTCTACTTAAAACGGGCGCTGATCGAATTTGTCGAATCCAAAACGGTGTTGCCGGAGGCGTCAACGCCCACATCATGGACAACTTGCTTATACGCATTATTCCTGCCGGAAGAATCATAACCTGCAGCAATCTGATTGCCGCTTGCATCAAAAAGCC
>CAILVI010000527.1 GCA_903837595.1 uncultured Thiodictyon sp. | reverse complement strand
ATGCATTCATCTTTAAGCTCAATGCTCAGGGAAGTGCTCCAGTCTACTCCACTTACCTGGGTGGAAGCTCCGATGATGTAGGGAGTGCTATAGCCGTTGACGGCGCTGGCAGCGCCTATGTGACGGGATACACATCGTCCAGCGACTTTCCCACGCAGAGCGCACTTTATCCGAACCCGGGGGGTTGGGAAAATGCATTCATCTTTAAGCTCAATGCTCAGGGAAGTGCTCCAGTTTACTCCACTTACCTGGGCGGCAGCTCCTATGCTGAAGGGAGGGCTATCGCCGTGGACGGCGCTGGCAACGCCTATGTGACGAGAGGTGGCGGAGATGGATTAATCTTTAAGCTTAATTCCCAGGGAAGCGCTTCATTTTATTCCACTTACCTGCGCGGCGCCGCTGTGAGCGCGATCGCCGTGGACGGCGCTGGCAGCGCCTATGTCACCGGGGGCACCAGCTCCGCCGCCAACTTCCCTACGGTCAACGCCCTGTATCCCAACCCGCGGGGTGCCTACAATGCTTTTGTGACCAAGATCGCCGACACCGGTCTCCCTAGCGACGGCCCCGTCGTCGATCTCCAAGTCCTCGACGCCATCGATTTCCGCTCTGGCGCCATCATCAGCAGCGATCCGATCACCCTCGGCGACCGCGGTAAGGGCCGCGCGATGAGCGGCGTCGCTACCGACGGTTTGGCGCAATTGGTGCTGCGCGCCCGGACCAATCATCCCGGAACCGTGACCTTCTCCATCGCCGGGGCGGACGGCGGTGCAACCGGAAAGCCGACGGAGGACGGTCAATTGCTGTCGCGATACGGCAGTCAGCCCGGCAATAATACCCTCGCCGTAGTGGCCGAGCCGATCGCCTACAGGCCCGGCGAATACTACGCCTTCGCCCGCTACTTGGCCCCGGAGACCTTCCCCCGCGCCAGCGTTCCGGCGGACCTGAGCGCCGCGCAGCGGCCGTTGCGGCTGCGGGTCCAATTCGCACCCAGTGACGGCACCCCGCCACCAGCGCAACCGCTGGACCGCTTGCTGACTGTGGTGCGCCCGCCGGTGGTTCTGATCCATGGCTTGGCGTCGAACAGTGAGACCTGGAACACCTTCATCGCCAAGCTCAAGCAGCGGATTCCGGGGATCGCGGTCGATGCCGAGGTGGGCGATTACCGTTATAGCAATCTTGCCCATTTCTCGGTGAATGAGCCGATGCCGCCCGCGGCGGTTATCCGCGCCCGCAAGGCCTATCAGGATCGAGGGTTGGCGACGATCCAGGCGGATGTGCTTGGTCACAGCATGGGCGGTGTCCTGAGCCGGATTGCGGCGAGCAGCGGTTGGTACAAGAACGACAGCAACTACCGACAAGGTTACTTCCACAAGCTGGTGACAGTGGACTCGCCCCATCATGGATCGGCTTGGGCCGACTTGCTCTGGGCGTCGTTGAATCGGCCAGTCGGTCCGGGGATCGAGAAGCTACTGGGTATCCCATCGGCCCAGTATCTCGGGGCGATCGAGGATTTGCAGACAAATAGCGGCCCCCTCTGCGCTATGCTCGAGCAGCCGACTGATATTCGTGCACACGTCATCGTGGGCGACTATACGCCGACGGTCAATGACCTGGCGGACATCGCGTGCCTGGCGAATAAGGCGATGCGCGACCCCACCCTGTCGAGTGTCTGTCAGGTGTGGGGCCTGGTGAAGGCGGCCGGTTTCGATACCCGCGTATCGACCAATTTCCCGCTGGGCGGGGACTTGGTCGTGGGGGTCGAGAGCCAGCGGGATGGGTTCGCCGAGTGGGCGCCCCAGACCAGTCAGTTCGATCATATCCACATGGCCTTCGCAGACCGTCCGGCAGCGCTGGAGACGGATGCGGTGGCGGATCGGGCGGTGGAACTGCTGAATGCTTCGTCCGCGGACGGAACCCTGTTCGGTGCCGGGTTCCCCATCTCCGCCTGTGCGCAACAGTCCGCATCCTCCAACCTCCAGCGCAACGCGGCGGTCGCACCCGCAGCAGCGCCGGGCGGCCTCCAGTTCACGGCGCCCGCCGACGGCAGTACCGTAACACCGGGGCAGGTGGTGACGGCGACGGCCCAACCGGACGCCGGGGTCAACTTGACGACGCTGATGCTGATCAGCCTGGGTGACGTGCAACAGCGAGCCGCGCCGCCTTGGGAGTTTGCACTCACCATCCCGGGGACTGCGGTCGGTCCCTTCGGCATCGCACTACTCGGCAAGGATGCCGCAGGCACCTTCTACGGCGCCGAGCTGACGCTGAACGTAGTCCCGGCCAGCGCGTTGCAAACCCTGAGCATCTCGCCGGCCAATGTCTTCATCACCGACGCGGGGCTGCCGCAATCCCTAGCGGTCATGGGCAACTATGCGGACGGGACCCAACGGGACCTGACCGCACCGCGGACCGGGACGACCTACGCGAGCCAGGACCTAGCGGTTGCGGACTTCGATGCGGACGGGCGGGTGACGGCCGTCGGTAATGGAACCACGACGGTCGCGGTAACCAACGGCCCCGTAACCGGCACAGTCGTGGTAGCCGTGCAGATGGAGACCGACTTGGGCATCCATCAGACGCCGGCCCCGAGCCCGGTGGAACCGGGTACGGATCTCACCTACACCATCGCGGTGACTAACGTTGGGCAGACGGCGCGGGAGGTCCAGGTGGAGGACCACTTGGCTGCGGACAGCCAGTTTATCGCCGCAAGCGGTGACGGTTGGGGCTGCATCGAGGCGGGCGGGGCGGTGAACTGCTATCGGGAGTCCCTGGACGCCGGTGCGACCGCCACGATCAACCTGGTGGTGAACACCCCAACACCCTGCAACGTCATCACCAATCAGGTCGCGGTCAACGCCAGCACCCCGGACGGTGATGCGGACAACAACGTCAGTATCGTCACCACGCCTTGTGCGGTGCCGACCTACGCGCTGACCGTGGCCAAGTCCGGCACCGGGTCGGGTATTGTCACCGGCAGCGGCACCTATGCGACCGGTGCCCCCGTCACCCTCTCCGCAACGGCGGATTCCGGCAGTACCTTCGGCGGCTGGACCCCCAGTCCCTGTGCCGACAGTTTCGCCATGCCGGCCAACGACCTGACCTGCACCGCGACCTTCACGGCCAACACCTACACCCTGACCACCGCCAAGGCCGGCACTGGTTCAGGTACGGTCAGCGGCGACGGCACCTTTACGACGGGTTCCCCTGTCGCCCTCAGTGCGACGGCGGCTGCCGGCAGCACCTTCACCGGCTGGAGTCCCAGCCCCTGTGCCGACAGTTTCGCCATGCCGGCCAGCGACCTGACCTGCACTGCCACCTTCACGCTCGGCTATGCCCTGACCCTGAGCAAGGCGGGCAATGGAGCCGGCATCGTCAGCGGCGGCGGCATCTATGCGGCGGGCGCCCCTGTTGCCCTCACTGCGACGTCGGATCCCGGCAGCACCTTCACCGGCTGGAGCCCCACCCCCTGTGCCGCCAGTTTCGCCATGCCGGCCAGTGCCTTCACTTGTGCGGGCACCTTCACCCTCAACGCCTATGCCATCACCACCACCGCCGAGCCGACGACAGGCGGCGCGGCAAGCTGTACTCCCAACCCGGTGGACCAGGGCAGTACGAGCCTCTGCACGGCCACGGCCAACCCTGGCTACACCTTCCTGGCGTGGAGCGGCGATTGCACCGGCGCCAGTTGCCTACTGACCAACGTCACAGCGGCCAAGGGCGTGACGGCCAACTTCGGCTTCAGCATCGTCGCCAGCGCCAATCCGGCCAGTGCCGGCACGGTGAATTGCACGCCCAACCCGGTCACGCCCGGGGGTTCCAGTACCTGCACCGCCACGATCAGCCCGCGTTATGTGTTTGCCGGTTGGCGCGGGGACTGCGCGGGCCAGGGCGGCACGACCTGCACCCTGAGCAACATCACCTCAGCCAAGGCCGTCGCGGCGACCTATGTCGAGATGGCGCTGGTGCTGCCCAGCCGCGGCGGCTGGCGGGCAACCATGAGGCACTGAGCGTAGCGCGCGAACTCACTCCCCGCCCCGTCCCCGAGGACCTTGTGCCATGTGCATCCCGACGATCTGGGCCACGACGACAGCGATATAGAACTGGCCGAAGACCGTTTCGAGCATGGCGAAGGCTGTCACCGGGCCGCGCAGTGGGGTAATGTCGCCATAGCCGACCGAGGTCAGGGTCGCGAGGCTGAAATAGAGAAACAGCCCACCACCCGCATTAGCGTCGCCGAACTGGGCGGCCAGGTCGGGGCTGATGTTGAATGAACCGGGGATGAGGATCGCGCACAAGGCGTAGAGGTTTTCCCAGGCCCCGCCGGCCAGGAGATAGCCGCTCACGGCCCCGAGCACGTCGTCGGTGCGAATGCGCTCCTGATGGAAGACATCGCGCAGGATCAAGGCGGCGGCCCAGCCGTGAAACACCATCAGAAGGGACTTCTCGAGGATATCCATCCAGGCATGGGCGGCGTCCGGAAAGAGGTATCGGACCCAACCCAAGGCGATCACGAGTACCCCCGACCCGATGGCCGCAAACCGGCCCCGGCGCCCCTCGAAAACGACCAGGATCATCACGAAGAGCGAGATGCCCACCAGCAGTTCAGCAATCACGGTCGCCGCGACCAGGTGCCGGTCAACCGATTGGACGATCAGGGCGCAGATCAGGATCAGTAGTAACAGTAGATATTTGTGCCTGTGGAGCCGCCCGGTCCAGCCGTCTTCCATCGCGTTCCCAGCCGCGCGATGGTGCGTCGCCCGGGCGCCGAAGAGTGGACGCGACGTCTGGGACCGGCGGTGCTGCCCTTCTGGCATGGGTAATTGTCTCGGAGTGCGGTATTGGGTTTCGTAGGTCGGGTTAGCGAAGCGTAATCCGACGCAAGATCAAAATCCTCAGGCCGACCACAACGGCCCTTCCTCCATCGCCGCGATCTGCTCGCGCAGTGCCAGGATGTGGTCCTGCCAATAGTGCTGGGTGTTGAACCAGGGGAAGGCGGCGGGGAAGGCGGGGTCCTCCCAGCGGTGGGCGAGCCAGGCGGCGTAGTGGATTTGGCGTAGCGTGCGCAGGGCCTCGATCAGGTGCAGTTCCCGGTGGTCGAAGTCGCAAAAGTCTTCGTAACCGGCCAGCACGTCCGCCAGTTGGCGGGTCTGATCGGGGCGCTCACCGGACAGCAGCATCCACAGGTCCTGCACCGCGGGTCCCATCCGGGCGTCGTCGAAGTCGACAAAGTGCGGGCCGGCATCGGTCCATAGCAGGTTGCCGCGGTGGCAGTCGCCGTGCAGTCGGATCGCCGTATAGTCGCCGGCCCGCGCAAAGGAGGCTGCGACCCCCTCAAGCGCCTGATCGACCACCGAGGTATAGGCCGGGAGCAGGTCTTTGGGAATCCAGCCACCGGCGAGCAGGAAGTCCCGCGGCTGAGTGCCAAAGGACGGGATGTCGAGCGTCGGGCGGTGCGCGAAGGGGGTCACTGCGCCGATGGCATGGATACGCCCGAGCAGGCGGCCTAGCCACTCCAGCACCGTCGGATCCTCCAGTTCGGGTGTGCGCCCGCCGCGCCGCGGACTGAGCGAGAAGCGGTGGCCGCGGTGTTCGTGCAGGGTCCGCCCCTGCGTGGCGAAGGGCGGGACCGCCGGGATCTCCGCGTCCGCCAGGTCCTGGCTGAAGGCGTGTTCCTCCAGGATGGCGGCGTCGCTCCAGCGACCCGGCCGGTAGAACTTGGCGATGACCGGCGCTGCCTCGTCGAGTCCGACCTGATAGACCCGGTTCTCATAACTGTTGAGCGCCAGCAGGTGTCCGTCGGTGGGGAGTCCGATGGACTCGACCGCGTCGAGCACCCGGTCTGGGCTGAGGTCTGCGTAAGGGGTAGGGTTCAAAGTGTTCATGCACTGATTCTAGCCGGGATCGGGCGGGGCGTGCGGCCGATCTGCGGCCACCGCCACGCGTGGCAGGTTTGCGTTGGGTGCGGCAGCTCGGCATCATCCTGGAGAATACCGGCCGAGACTAAAGAGACCGCCCCATGTGCCAGCACTTGAGATTCAGCAGCGCGGCTGCCCGCCTCCTGATCATCGCAACCTTACTGATCGCCCCGGCCGTGCATGCGCAGGCGCCCACCGTGCCCCCGGCCGGCGTGACCACGGCTGCGTCGTCGCCACCCCTGCGTTTTTTCGCGCTCGGTGACCTGCCCTACAGTGAGTCCGAGGTCGTGCCTTTGCAGGCGCTGCTGGCCGCCGCCGCCGTCCAACACCCGCCGTTCATCGCCCACGTCGGTGACATCAAGTCTGGCGGCAGCCGCTGCGGCGACGAGCAGTTGCGGGCCATTGCCGCACTCTTTCGCGCGGTGCCGGTGCCGCTGGTCTTCACCCCAGGGGACAATGAGTGGACCGACTGCCACCGTCTGACGGCCGGGGGGCTGGACCCGCGCCTGAGGCTGGCGCGGGTGCGGGAGGTCTTCTACGATGACCCGACGGTGCTGCGCCTCGACGCGTTGGGCCTGACCCGAGCCGGGCCGCGCTTCCCGGAGATCTACGGCTTTGTCGTGGACCGGGTGTTGTTCCTCGCCCTGCACATCGTCGGCAGCGACAACGGGCGCGATCTCCATGACCCGGCGGCCATGGCCGAGTTCACGGCGCGGGAGGAGGCCAATCAGGCGTTCCTGACCCGGATGTTGGCGTCCGCGCCGGGTCGGGAGGCGCGCGCGCTGGTCCTGATGATGCAGGCGGACCCGCTGTTTGAGCGCGAGCCGGGGCAGCAAGGTTTCCGTGGTCTCAAGGATCGACTGATTGCGCTGATGGGGCAATTCCGCGGGCCGGTCCTGTTGATCCACGGCGATACTCACCGATATCGGCAGGATCACCCGCTGCTGGACCCGGTGCGGGGGACTGCGTTCGAGCGTTTCACGCGGGTGGAGGTGCCGGGGGCGCCGATCGTCGGCGGGGTCTGGATTACGGTCGACCCGCAGGCGCCCGAACCGTTCCATGCGCAGCCAGTGTATGCGACATCGCTCGATTCCATGGGGTCGCAATAGCGGCGCCGCCGCGACCCTAACGCGCCGCGGGTTGCTCCGAGGGTGAGACTTGAATGGCTCTGATCCTGTCGCCATTTTTCGGCAAACTCAATTGAGCCTGGCCCCTTTTGGGGCCATTCGAGCCTGGTCCCTTTAGCCCCGAGCGTGGGCGTCACCCGGTCCTAGGTGGTGACCCGGTTCGATCAGGCGGCGGGAACCCTGCCGGCCGCGCGCTGTGGGCTGATGGGGTTTAGGTTACGGCCGCGCGAAGGTTGTCACTGCACTCGCCGCACTCCAGCCGGCGCTCAGGTCACCAAGGGCGTAGATGCGATACGTGTAGCTGGTGCCGCTGGTCTGTTCATTGAACGGGGCGGGACGCGAACAGACGGTGGTACCGCCGGGGAGTGGTGGTGTGGTGGCGGCGACGACGGTACCGCCATAGCCCGGGGGCGTCGCGCTCGCGAGCGATTCGCAACCCGCCTTCGTTTGGGCGAGCGCCATATCAACCACCAGGTGGTCAAACGGTGCGGTGCGGGTGACCGGCCACCGCTGGGCCCACATGCCCCATGACGGTGTGGTGTCCGGGGCCGGCCGGTTGTAGTGAATCACATACCTGATCGTGCTGCCCCAGGTCGGGCTGCCGAAGTTGCTATCGGTCGAGCGTGGGGGGGGGCGAGATATACATGGTGTTGCCGACGAAGTTCAAGGCCAGGTCAGAGATGTTGGGCCGCACCGAGACCGTCGGAGACGGTGCGGCGGTGGGATTGACGGTGATCAGGTCCAGTTTGTAGTCGTTGTTGATGTCGTACAGGGCCGAGTAAGCCGCGCCTGACCCCTGCACAAAATTCACCATCCGGTTCTGGCTAAAAGTGCCGCTCAAATTACCCATGAATATGGAGACTAGACGCAGTGCCTTGTCGGTCAGCACGATGTCCTGAATGCCATCGTCGTTGACATCCGCGGCCAGCAAGGCATTGGTTAAAAAGTAGGGGAAAGGTATTTGCGCGGGCGCGCCGAAGGTGCCGGCAGGACCGGGGGACGCACCGTTATTCATCAACACCGAGATGAAGGGGAGGCAGGCAGTGGCGATATCCTTGTAGCCGTCTCCATTGAAATCAGCCACCGCGACCGATTCCGATGGGCCGGACGACGAATAACGCGCGGCCGCCGCGAAACCGCCGATGCCATTGCCCAGGAGGACACCCATCGACGCGTTGCTATAGTTGGTGGTGATGATATCGAGGTGGTTGTCGTTGTTCACGTCGGCCAGTACCACCCAGCGCGGGTTGGTGATGGCGGGGGCCGGGGCCGTCTCCACATTGGGTGCCATTTGCCGGGAAAGTCCCATTGCCATTGAGCACGCTGAGAAAGACGCTGACGGTATTGGCGGTCGAGTTGGCCGTGACGATGTCGAGCACGCCATCCTCATTCAGATCGCCGAGCGCGACCGAGGTTGGGGTCGTGCCGGCGCCGGTCTGGTATTCGACATGCGTGGGGAAGTCGCCGCCGTTTCCATTGGCCAGCAAGACGGACACGCTATCGGCGCCGGGCGCCTCGTTGGCCGTGACGATGTCGTTGAAGTTGTCGGCCGTTCCGCCGCTGGCCGGCGTATTATTGAGGCTGCCGATCGCCGCCTGGTTGGGATTCTGGCCGGTCGTGAAACTGGCCTCGGCCCGGAACGTCCCGTTGCCATTGCCCAGCTTAATGGACACTGAATTCCCGGTGCTGATGGGGAGCACCAGGTCCGCAAACGTATCGCCGTCAATGAGACCGAGGGCGAGCGTGTTGGGTGTTGGTGTGACCGCGATATCGGTGTTCGTGGTGAACTTGGGGTTCGGGCCAACGGTCTGGGCCGCCATCACCAGGGCCGGGATGGCGAATAAGGTGCCTCCGGTCAGGAGGGTCGGGAGCGTCTTTCGGCGCTGCCACTTATTGGGGGTGCGAAGCGCTTTCCTGGACATGATCGTCTCCCGGCTGGGTGATTAGGTTTAGGTTTCTTTCTTGCGTGTTTGAAGCGTTCGAGCCCAGTTCCTCGCGGCGGGACTCAAGCAGGTCAACAATGAAGCTGACCGGTTTCCTGAGTCCTTCCGGAGCGGCATAGACCGGCAACGTGGTGTTGATATGCTGGATCAGGGCCAGCTTGCCCGCATCCACACGCGGGCTCACCGTTGACGTCGACACGATGCGCTCCTTTTCCGTTAACGAAAAGCTAACACAAGCAGCATTAAGGAAAAATTCTATCGCCGGTTCTGCTTTGGAAGCAAGGTTTTCTTGTGCAGCCGATCTCGGTGGCGAGGCCCAATGATTGGGAGCGGCGACGGCCGATAGCTGGCAGGTGTCCGCCGGGGTGTGGATAACGAAGGCCGGCATCTGTCGAGCGTCGCCACCGGCTAACGGCCATGGCGCCCGCACCACCACCCCGCAAGATGAAAGTGGCGGGCGCCTTGGCTGTTCCCCTCCCCGGCCTTCCCCCAATAGGGGAGGGAGACGTGGAGCGCGCTCCCGGCGCGACTTTCACGGTAAGCCTCGACGGTTGCGGAGGGGCCGCCGCGGGCCGCAGCGATGATCAAGGCCCGCACCAACACGACGACGCACTGCCAGGAGACCCGAATGGAGACCGCAGCGCACTGCCTCAACAAGCTCGCCCAGGCCACGCATCGCCCCGAGAACGAACTGATGGTGGCCGCCTTTCGCGTCGGCCTCCATCAGCTCTGGCGCGAGCTGACACTCGACCGTTATCTGCGGGGCGAGCTCGCCCGTCCCCAGGCCATCGCGGAGGCCAGTATCGACGCGGTGGAACTGGCAGATCGGCCGCGGCGGGCGGTTGGCAGGTGCGCCGAGGCGGTTGCGAGTGACCACCGCGCCGCCGTCGGGGCACCGCCGGAATTGAGTTTGCGGCCCGCCCCGTCTATCCTTGCGCGTTGCGCTTTTTTGCGTGCCCGATTTAGCGAACGAGGTGGCGTCATGGGTGCCCGAACCCTCTACGACAAACTCTGGGACGATCACGTGGTGCGGGTGGACGAGGACGGTACGGCGCTCCTCTACATCGACCGGCAACTGATCCACGAGGTAACCTCCCCCCAAGCCTTCGAGGGCCTGCGCCTCACGGGGCGCGCCCCCTGGCGGTTGGCGGCGAACCTGGCAGTACCTGACCACAATGTCCCGACCACGAACCTGGCCGCGGGGATCACCGATCCGGTCGCGCGCCTGCAGGTGGAGACCCTGGGTGAGAACTGCCGGACCTTCGGCATCACCGAGTTCTCGATGGGCGATCCGCGCCAGGGTATCTGCCATGTGATCGGCCCCGAGCAGGGCTTTACCCTGCCCGGCAGCACGCTGGTGTGCGGCGACTCACACACCGCGACCCACGGGGCCTTCGGGGCGTTGGCGTTCGGCATCGGCACCTCGGAGGTCGAGCATGTGCTCGCTACTCAGTGCCTGCTCCAGCGCAAGTCCAAGGCCATGCTGATCAGCGTCGACGGCGCGGTCGGCCCCGGGGTGACCGCCAAGGACATCGTGCTCGCGATTATCGGTGAGATCGGCACCGCCGGCGGCACCGGCTATGTGGTCGAGTTCGGCGGCGCGGCGATCCAGGCACTCTCCATGGAGGGGCGGATGACCGTCTGCAACATGGCCATCGAGGCCGGCGCCCGTGCCGGACTGGTGGCGGTGGACGAGAAGACCATTGATTACATGCGCGGTCGGTACTTCGCCCCCAAGGGCGACCGGTTCGAGCACGCGGCGGCCAACTGGCGCTCCCTCACGAGCGATCCGGGTGCCGACTTCGACCAGGTGGTGCGCCTCAACGCCGCGGACATCAAGCCCCAGGTGACGTGGGGGACCTCGCCAGAGATGGTGCTGCCGATCGACGGGCGGGTGCCGGACCCGGATGCCGAGTTGGACGCGACCAAGGCCGACGGCATCCGCCGCGCACTCGCCTACATGGGGCTCACCCCCGGCACGCCGATTACCGAGATCCGTCCGGACAAGGTCTTCATCGGCTCCTGCACCAATTCGCGGATCGAGGACCTGCGCGCCGCGGCCGTCGTGGTCGAGGGTCGCCACGTCGCCCCGAGCATCAGGTTGGCGCTGGTGGTCCCGGGCTCCGGTCTGGTCAAGACGCAGGCGGAGGCCGAGGGCCTGGACCGCATCTTTACCGCCGCCGGCTTTGAGTGGCGCGAGCCTGGTTGTTCCATGTGCCTGGCGATGAATGCGGATCGCTTGGAGCCCCAGGAGCGCTGTGCCTCCACCTCCAACCGCAATTTCGAGGGCCGGCAAGGCCAGGGCGGGCGCACCCACCTGGTGAGCCCGGCGATGGCCGCTGCCGCCGCGGTGACCGGTCATTTTGTCGACGTGAGGACGCTGTAGATGGAGCCGTTCAAGAACTTCACCGGGGTCGTGGTGCCGCTGGATCGGGCCAATGTCGATACCGACGCCATCATCCCCAAGCAGTTTCTCAAGAGCATCAAGCGTAGCGGTTTCGGCCCCTATCTCTTTGACGAATGGCGCTATCTGGATCATGGCGAGCCGGAGATGGACTGCACCGGCCGGCCGCTGAATCCGACCTTCGTGCTCAACGACCCGCGCTATGCCGGTGCCCAGGTCCTGCTCGCGCGGGAGAACTTCGGCTGTGGGTCCTCGCGTGAGCACGCCCCCTGGGCACTGGCGGATTTCGGCATCCGGGTGATCATCGCCCCGAGCTACGCCGATATCTTTTTCAACAACTGCTTCAAGAACGGTATCCTGCCGATCATTCTTGAGTCGGCGACCGTCGATCGGCTGTTCACCCATGCGCACCGGCCCCAGGCCCTGCATCTGCGCGTGGACCTGCCGGCCCAGACGCTGGAGTTCGACGGGCAGACCGTCCACTTCACCGTGGACTCCTTCCGCAAACACTGCCTGCTCGAGGGCCTGGACGACATCGGTCTGACCCTCCAGCATACTGACACCATCCGCGCCTTTGAGGCGCAGCGGCGGGTCGCGGCGCCCTGGCAGTTCTGATGATGCGTCCGGGTGCCGACTTGTAGGGTGGATAAGGCGCGCGGCACAGTATCTTGAACTGGCACTGAGCCTGCACGCGCCGCATCCACCAAACCCCCGGGGCATCTTGGTGGATGCGCTGCGCTTATCCACCCTACGGCTACGGCTGATGATTTTGGAGATGATTGATTGAGCAAGAAAGTTCTAGTACTCCCGGGTGACGGTATCGGCCCGGAGATCATCGGTGAGGCGGTCAAGCTGCTCGACGCACTGAATGCGAGCGGTGCGGTGGCGATCGAACTCGAACACGGACTGGTGGGCGGGGTTGCCTACGACGAGACGGGCGACCCGCTGCCGGCGCAGACCCTGGAGGCCGCCCGCGGTGCCGATGCGGTCCTGCTCGGTGCCGTCGGTGGGCCCAAGTGGGAACCACTGCACATCTCCAAGCGCCCGGAGCGGGGATTATTGGGTCTGCGCGCCGGCCTGGGGCTCTTCGCCAATCTGCGCCCGGCCATCCTCTATCCGCAGTTGGCCGGGGCCTCGACCCTCAAGCCGGAGGTGGTCTCCGGGCTCGATATCCTGATCGTGCGTGAATTGACTGGTGACATCTATTTCGGCCAGCCGCGCGGGATCGAGACCCTGCCGTCGGGCGAGCGCCGGGGTATCAACACCATGGTCTACACCGAGTCCGAGGTGGAGCGCATCTGTCGCGTCGCCTTCGATCTGGCCATGAAGCGCCATCGTAAGGTGTGTTCGGTGGACAAGGCGAATGTACTGGAGTGTACGGAGATGTGGCGTGAAGTTGCGACCAGCGTCGGCGCCGATTATCCGGACGTGGCGTTGAGCCACATGTACGTGGATAACGCGGCCATGCAACTGGTGCGCGCGCCCAAGCAGTTCGACGTGATGGTGACGGGTAACCTGTTTGGTGACATCCTCTCGGATTGTGCCTCCCAGCTCACGGGCTCCATCGGCATGTTGCCTTCGGCCTCGCTGAACGCTGCCGGTCAGGGCATGTACGAGCCGATTCACGGCTCGGCCCCTGATATCGCGGGTAAGGGCGTGGCCAATCCGCTTGCCACGCTGTTGTCGGTGGCCATGATGCTGCGCTACTCGCTGGGTGCCCCCGTGGTGGCGGACCGGATCGAGGTGGCGGTATCGCGCGTGCTCGATCAGGGGCTGCGCACCCCGGACATCATGTCCGAGGGGATGCAGCGGGTGGGGACGGTCGCGATGGGTGAGGCGGTGGTGGCGGCGCTCTAACAGTGGTTAGTAGTGGTCAGTGATCAGTGGTTGGTGAGAGCTGGCCGCTCTACTTAAGTATCTGTGCGGATTTGCTGAAATGAATCGTGTCGGGTTTGTCGGTTGGCGGGGGATGGTGGGTTCGGTCCTCATGGAGCGCATGCGCGCGGAGGATGACTTTGCGCACATCCCGGAGTCCGTCTTTTTCACGACATCCCAGACCGGTCAGCCCGGACCGGATGTGGGGCGCGGCAGTCTGCCTTTGGGCGACGCCGCAGATCTGGCGGCCCTGGGCGAGTGTGACGTCATCGTCACCTGCCAGGGCGGCGACTACACCAAGGCGGTCTACCCGCGGCTGCGCGCCGCCGGTTGGAACGGCTATTGGGTCGATGCCGCCTCGACTCGCCGCATGGAGCCCGATGCAACCATCATCCTCGACCCGGTCAACCGGGCGGTGATCGACGCCGCGCTGGCCGCTGGGCAGCGGGACTTCATCGGGGGCAACTGCACCGTGAGCCTGATGCTGATGGCCATCGGCGGGCTCTTCAATGCGGGGGTGGTCGAGTGGGTCAGTGCCATGACCTACCAGGCCGCCTCCGGGGCCGGAGCCAAGCAGATGCGGGAACTGCTCCAGCAGATGGGGGCGCTACACGGCACCGTCGCCTCGCAGCTTGCCGATCCGGCGTCTGCCATCCTGGAGATCGATCGGGTCGTCACCGCCACCCTGCGTGCCGGCGATTTTCCCACCGCGCACTTCGGAGTACCCTTGGCCGGGAGTCTGATCCCGTGGATCGACACCGAACTGCCCAACGGCCAGAGCCGGGAGGAATGGAAGGGTCAGGCCGAAACCAACAAGATTATGGGCCGCAGCGCCGACCCCATCCCCGTCGACGGACTGTGCGTTCGGATCGGGGCGATGCGCTGCCACAGTCAGGGTTTGACGATCAAACTGAACCAGGACCTGTCCGTGACTGATGCGCAGCACCTGATCGCCGCGGCCAATGACTGGGTGCGGGTGGTCCCGAATGAGCGCGCGCGCACCAGCGCCGAGTTGTCACCGGCGGCGGTCACCGGGCGCCTCCAGGTCCCGGTGGGGCGTCTGCGCAAGATGAATTTGGGCGAGCGGTATCTGGCCGCCTTCACCGTCGGGGACCAGTTGTTGTGGGGCGCGGCCGAACCGCTGCGGCGGATGCTGCGCATCCTGCTTGAACGCTGAGTTCGGCGTTGCGCGTCCACGCCCGGCCCCACCCTTGGTGGGCGGGCGCGGATCAGATATAGTTCCGAGCAATTGATGCGGAAACGAGGGAGGGGGATGTCTCACAAGCTTTGCCTGGCGCCAGCGCTGGTGCTGGCCCTGGCCAGCGGGCCGGCGCATGCCTTGGGAATCGGTGGCATCCGCCAGCAGTCGGCCCTTGACCAGCCGTTTGTCGGTGAGATTGATCTCGTCGATGTCAAGCCGGACGAGCTCGATGCCGTCAAGGTGCAGATCGCCCCCCAGACGGAGTTCAGCCGGGCCGGCACCGAGCGCTATCACTACCTGACCAAGCTGCGCTTCACGCCCCAGATCTCCCCGCGCGGTAACCCGGTGATTCGCGTCTCCAGCCGGGAACCCATGCGCGAACCCTACATGGACTTTCTGGTGGAGGTCGTGTGGCCGAAGGGACGCCTGGTGAAGCAGTACACGGTGCTTCTCGACCCCCCGGTGACCACTGCTCGCGCGGCCCCGCGGATTGCAGAACCGGTGGTGGATCAGCCGCCGCCGGGCCGACCAGCCCCCCGCGCCGCCGAGGCGCCTCCGGCCCGCGCCGCTGCCACAGCTACGCAAGCGCCTCCCGCCCGGCCCGCCAAGGCGCCCCCGCGGTCGCAGCCCGTCGCCGCGCCCGGCGGGGAGTCGGGCAAGCGCATTGGTCCGACGCGCTCTGGGGCCGGACTCTGGCGCCTTGCGCTTGGCAACACGCCGCCCGGGGCTACGGTGTCACAGACTGCCATGGCGCTGTATCGCACCAACCAGGACGCCTTTGCCAACGGTGACATCAATCGGCTGATCATCGGCAAAATGCTGACCCTGCCGCATCCGGGCGAGTTACTTGCCCTCAGCCCGGAGGCCGCCAAGCTGGAGTTCGAGTCAGCGATCAAGGGCGGGAAGGTCCGGCGCAGTCCGATCGCCGGCCCCGATGCCCCCGCCGGAGCTCCCGGTAAAGGCGATGCACGGTTGCGCATTGCCGGGGCCGCCGGGGATGGCGCCAAGTCGAAGGCCGCCGCAGCGGACAGTGGGGGCGGCGGTGCGCAGGACATGGAGAAGGAACTGCTGTTGGTGCGTGAGACGAGCGAGAGCGCCCGTCAGGAGACGGTCGAACTGCGCGGTCGAATCCACGATCTGGAATCCCAGCTCAGCGAGATTCAGCAGTTGCTGCGGCTACGCAACGAGGAACTGGCTCGGGTCCAGAGTGGGGCGGGGCTTGCGCCGGGCGTCAAGGCCGCGGCGGCGGATGCACCCCCGGCAGTGCCGCCAGTGGCGAGTGCCACGGGTGCTAGTGTCGCGGCGTCTCCGGGTGGTGCCCGGGGTCAATCGGCGGACGCCGGTACGCCCAGCGCGGTCACCGCGGTTGGGTCCGCGAGTGCTGCCCGGGCGTCGGTCGCCGCGCCGACTGCCGTGGGCACCGCTCCCAGCGCCGCCGGGGCGACAGCTGCGGCGCGCCCGGGCATCATACCCGCGGGGACGTTTCCCTGGTCGCAGAGCCGGCCGTCGTCGCCGGCGCCGGCCGGAACCGGGGCGCCAGGCCGCCCCCCGGTGGCCACCAGCACCAAGGCTGGGGGGTTAGCACCGACCCCGGGCGTGTCGGCAGCCGGTGGCGGCTCAACCTGGTACGCCTTGCTGTGGCCACTGGCTGCTGTCGCTGCCGTGACCGCGCTGGGCATTGGTGCGTTGGCCTGGATGCGCACGCGGCGACGGCTCGGCAGTGGCTCCGATGGCGAGTTCGATGCCGTCGAGTCGCTGCCTCCCGAGTCGGCTGCTGCCGGTGCGAAGGATGCGGGCGCGGGGGGCGACGTCGCTCGCGCGGGTCCGAGCCTCGACTTAGCGACCTTTGGCCTGGAGGAACCGGAGCCGGCGCCGGCGCCGGAGACGGATATGACCACGGACATCGACGAAGCCGATATTCTCTCGGAGGCGGATATCTATATCGCCTACGGTCGCTATCGGGAGGCGGAGGACCTGTTGCGGGCGGAGATGCGACACACCCCAGGTCGCCTGGACCTCATGTTCAAACTCGCGGAGGCCTACTACGCTGAAAAGGATACCGTGGCCTTGCGTGGGCTGATGCAGGAGGTGCAGGCGGCCGGTGGGGATCGTTCGAGTCCGGCGCAATGGCGGCGTCTGTCTGAGATGGCCGCCGCTATCCCAGTCAACGCGGACGGCCTGCCGGCATCCGCGCCTCCTGCACAGGGCGTGGCCAGTGGTCCCGCGTGGGACCACGAACTCATGAACGATGCTACCGAGACCGTCGGCACCGAGTCGGCCGAGGTCTATACAGTGGATGTCAGCGACTTCCATGAGTCCTTGGCTACACTCGCACTGACCGAGGCGCCCCCGCGCGTCCCCGGTCTCGGCGCGCCGGCACCAGCGCGACCGCTCGTCGGCGCGCCGTCCGGCCGCGGTACCGCGGGCAGTGAACCGGGCAGCGCCGCTGCGCTGGCGTATCCGCCGCCGTCCTTGTCGGCCGAGCCGTTACTCAGTCTTGATCTGAGTCTGGATACATCGTTCGACGGCCAACCGCTCGCGGAGGCCTTTGACCCGGTCGGTGGTTCGGTGGCCGCGCCTGGGGACTCGGCCCTGGAACTGAACCTTGATGATTCACTGCATAACCCCGTCGGTCATTCGGCGGTCCCCGATGCGTTGGACCAGTACTTCGACCTGGACTCGGTCGGGACGATCCCGCAGCGTGGTGATCTTACGCTGACCAAGGGCGGGGGCGCAGCGGCAGTGTCGTCACCTGCAAATCACCCGCCCCCCGCGACTGATCTGCCGACCACGCGCGGGTCCCCGGACTCGGACGCGCTCTCCTCCCAGTGGCAACTGGACTCCAGCGTATGGGACGAGGCCGCCACCGCGCTCGACCTGGCCCGCGCCTACATCGAAATGGGTGACCACGAGTCCGCCAAGGGCATTTTGGAAGAGGTGGTCGGCGAGGGTAGCGAGGCGCAGTGCGCGGAGGCCCGGGAATTGCTGCGGCGTGTCGGTTGAGTGTGGCCGAGCGCGCACTCGTCGTTGCCCGCGCGCGCAGCGCTCGCCATGTCCACTGAGCGAATCGCCCTGGGCCTGGAGTATGACGGCAGCGCATTTTGCGGTTGGCAGACCCAACCGCGGGTGCGTACCGTCCAGGAGACCCTGGAGGCAGCGCTCTCGCGGGTAGCTGACCACCCGGTGCGCTTGCAGTGCGCGGGACGCACCGATGCGGGGGTCCATGCGCTGGAACAGGTGGTCCATTTCGACACGACGGCCAGCCGCACGGCGCGCGCCTGGGTGTTGGGGAGCAATGTCAACCTGCCGGCTGACTGTGCGGTGAGTTGGGCGCAGCCGGTCCCGCCCGCCTTTCATGCCCGCTTCTGCGCCTGCGCGCGTCATTACCGCTATCGCATCCTGACGCGACCCACCCGCTCGCCCCTGGAGCGTGATCGCGCACTGTGGATCCATCGCCCGCTGGACTTCGGGCGCATGCAGGCGGCGGCGGCGGCGCTGGTCGGCGAGCACGACTTCACCAGCTTTCGTGCCCTGGGCTGCCAGGCCAAGAGCCCGGTGCGGCGGATTCACTATCTGGACCTGACGAAGGCGGCCGGGGTGATCGAACTGCGAGTCGCGGCCAACGGATTCCTGCACCACATGGTGCGCAATATCGTGGGGGTCTTGCTCGCCATCGGGCGCGGTGATGCGCCGGTGGACTGGACGCAGGAACTGCTGGCGGTGCGCGACCGCACCCGCGGCGGGGTCACGGCGGCGCCCCAAGGGCTGTATTTCGTGCGGGCGGACTACCCGGCGGAGTTCGGTTTGCCCCAGCGTTTACATGATCTATTAGGAAAAACAGAAGGTTGCGGCCGCCGGGGAGCAATTGGACAGGATTAACAGGATTTCGCGGGATTTCCAAGATTTCCACTGTCCGATAGCCACTTAGTTATTTTCCTGTTAATCCTGAAAAATTCTGTTAATTCTGTCCATTTTCTACGGGCTGATAAGGTCTTCATTGTGTTCTTGGCGCCTTGGCGAGGACAACAAATGGTTCCTGGCGATCCGGTCTTGCGAGGATTGATGACTAGAACTCGGGTTAAGATCTGCGGCCTGACGCGTCCCGCGGACGTGGCGGCCGCGGTGGCGGCGGGGGTCGACGCGATCGGGCTGGTGTTCTATCCGCCCAGCCCGCGGGCAGTCACGCCGACGCTGGCGGGCGAGCTCTGCCGGCTGCTGCCGCCCTTCGTGACGGCCGTCGGGCTGTTCGTGGACGAGACGGCCGCGACGGTCCGCCGGGTCCTGGAACAGGTGCCGCTGGATCTCGTGCAATTCCATGGTGAGGAGCCGCCCGATTTATGTGCGAGTGTCGGCCGGCGCTGGATGAAAGCGATCCGGATGCGCCCTGGGGTCGAGCTTGCGGCCCTGGCGGATGCCTATCACGGCGCCGCCGGGCTGCTGCTCGACGCCTACGACCCCGCGCTCCCGGGGGGGACCGGATCGGCCTTCGACTGGGGGCGTATCCCCCCCGACCTAGCCTCGCGGATCGTGCTGGCCGGGGGGCTCGATCCGACCAACATCGCCGCCGCGATCACGCGCGTGCGGCCCTACGCCGTCGACGTGAGCGGTGGCGTGGAATCCGCCCGGGGTATCAAAGACCCGGCCAAGATTTATGCGTTTATGCAAGGTGTACGAGATGGCGACAACGCCCGCAATGCTTTCTGATCGGGGTCCCGCAACGGGCGCGGGACCGGGCTATCACTGGCCCGATGCCAACGGCCACTTCGGCCCTTACGGCGGGCTCTTCGTGCCCGAGACTCTCATGTATCCCCTGGAGGAACTGCGGGCGGCCTATGAGCGCTACCTGGCGGACCCCGAGTTTCTGGCCGAACTGGATGCGGACCTCCAGGACTACGTAGGCCGGCCCTCGCCCATCTATCACGCCGTGCGCTGGAGTCGGGACCTGGGCGGCGCCCAGATCTACTTGAAGCGCGAGGATCTCAACCACACCGGCGCCCACAAGATCAACAACACCGTCGGCCAGGCACTCCTGGCCCGGCGCATGGGCAAGACCCGGATCATCGCGGAGACCGGGGCTGGGCAGCACGGGGTGGCGAGTGCCACGGTGGCGGCACGTCTGGGCCTGGAATGCGTGGTCTATATGGGCGAGGTGGACGTGGCCCGCCAGGAGGCCAATGTCTATCGCATGCGGCTCCTGGGTGCCCGGGTGGTGTCGGTCAAGTCCGGCTCCCGCACGCTCAAGGACGCGCTCAACGAGGCCATGCGCGACTGGGTCACCAATGTCGATGACACCTTCTACATCATCGGCACGGTCGCGGGTCCACACCCCTATCCGGCCATGGTGCGGGACTTCCAGGCGGTGATCGGGCGCGAGGCGCGCGCCCAGATGCTGGCGCGCACCGGGCGCCTGCCGGATGCACTGGTGGCCTGCGTGGGCGGCGGTTCCAACGCCATCGGGCTCTTCTATCCGTTCATTGAGGACGCCGGGGTCGCCCTATACGGGATCGAGGCGGCCGGTGACGGGCTCGAAACCGGCCGCCATGCCGCGCCGCTCAATGCCGGGCGGCCCGGCGTGCTGCACGGCAACCGTACCTATCTGATGGAGGACGCCAACGGCCAGATCATCGAGACCCACTCGGTCTCGGCCGGTCTGGACTATCCCGGGGTCGGCCCCGAGCACGCCTGGCTCAAGGACACCGGGCGCGCCCGCTACGACGCCATCACCGACGCCGAGGCCCTGGCGGCCTTCCACACCCTGACCCGCACCGAGGGCATCATCCCGGCCCTGGAGTCGAGCCACGCACTGGCCTATGCGGCCAAGCTCGCGCCCACCATGGGCGGCGATCAGACCATCCTGGTCAATCTCTCCGGCCGTGGGGACAAGGACATGCACACGGTCGCCAAGCACGAGGGTCTGGTCCTGTGAGCCGCATCGCCACCCGTTTCGCATCGCTCAAGGGCCGTGGTCGCACCGCCCTGATCCCCTTCGTCACCGCCGGCGATCCGCAACCCGCAACCACGGTGCCGCTGATGCATGCCATGGTCGCGGCCGGGGCGGACCTCATCGAACTGGGCGTGCCCTTTTCCGATCCAATGGCCGACGGCCCGGTGATCCAGCGTGCCTCCGAGCGCGCCCTGGCCCAGGGCGTGTCGCTGCACGACGTGTTGGGCATCGTGCGCGCCTTCCGCGCCGACGATCCGGACACCCCGGTGGTCCTGATGGGCTACCTGAACCCGATCGAGGTCATGGGCTACGAGCCGTTTGCCGCCGCGGCCCAAGCGGCGGGGGTCGATGGTGCACTGGTGGTCGATGTGCCGCCGGAGGAGGGCCATGACCTGGTGGCGGCCTTGCGCGGCCACGGACTGGATCTGGTCTATCTGCTCGCGCCGACCTCCACCGACGCGCGCATCCGGCGCATCGGCGAGGTGGCCTCCGGCTTCGTCTATTACGTCTCGGTCAAGGGGGTGACCGGCTCCGCGTCACTGGATACGGACGCGGTTGCGGCGCGGGTGGACACGATCAAATCACTGATCCCACTGCCGGTTGGGGTAGGATTCGGGATCAAGGACGCGGACACCGCCGCGCGGGTCGCGGCGGTGGCGGACGCGGTGATCGTCGGCAGCGCGCTGGTCAGTCGGATCGAGGAACTCGGGACGACCCCCGAGTTGATCCCTGGTGTGATCGGGGATTTCCTGGCGACCCTGCGGGTGGCCATCGACGCCGCGGATGCCGGGTGAATAGAGTGTCTGATCTTCTTCTCGAGTCGAACGGTTCTTAAGGGCGGGGGCGAACGTGGCGATCAATAGAGAAACGACCATGAGTTGGTTTGAGCGGCTGATGCCCAGCCGCATCCGCACGGAGGCCAGCCACAAGCGCGCCGTGCCCGAGGGCATCTGGGCCAAGTGCCCGGGCTGCAACGCCATCCTCTACCGGGCGGAGTTGGAGCGCAACCTGGAGGTCTGCCCCAAGTGCGGTCACCACAACCGCATCCGCGCTCGCCGCCGCCTGGACGGTTTTCTCGATCCGGAGCAACGCGAGGAGTTGGGCGCCGAGATGGAGTCCGCGGACCCGCTCAAGTTCAAGGATCTCAAGCGTTACAAGGACCGTCTGGCCGCGGCCCAGAAGGCGACCGGGGAGAAGGAGGCCATGGTGGTCCTGCGCGGCCGGCTCAAGGGCGAGCCGATCGTTGCCGCGGCCTTCGAGTTCGAGTTCATGGGCGGTTCCATGGGCTCAGTGGTCGGTGAGCGTTTCGTGCGCGGCGTGGATAGCGCCATCGAGCAGGGCGCGCCGCTCGTGTGCTTCTCCGCCAGCGGCGGGGCGCGCATGCAGGAGAGCCTCTTCTCGCTCTTCCAGATGGCCAAGACCAGTGCCGCGCTGGGGCAGTTGCGCGAGCGCGGTCTGCCGTTCATCTCGGTGATGACCGACCCGACCATGGGCGGCGTCTCGGCCAGTCTGGCGATGCTCGGCGATCTGAATATCGCCGAGCCTGGGGCCTTGATCGGCTTCGCCGGCCCGCGGGTCATCGAGCAGACGGTGCGCGAAAAGCTCCCCGAAGGCTTCCAGCACAGTGAGTTCCTGATGGAAAAGGGCGCGCTCGACATGATCGTCGACCGCCGTGACCTGCGCGACCGCGTGAGCGAAGTACTCGCGATCCTGATGCGGCGCGGACGGCATCCGGATACGGGGCGTACGGCATGTACCT
>CAILVI010000526.1 GCA_903837595.1 uncultured Thiodictyon sp. | reverse complement strand
GTAAAGGGCGTCAAAACGGGCTTGTTCGGTGGCGTTCAAGGCGGTACTCTCCTCGGCGAAAATCGCAACCGCCACAACGGCGTGGCGGCGAGGAAAGTATGTGGCGGGCGGTCATCTGCCGCGGTAGCGGCTCCGTCCAACTTGCGCGCCAGCGGACATCTGAATCTTGCGTTGACAAAGGCATGACATGCAAAAGGGCACCGCGGGGCGTTTCAAGGCTCGTACCATTGCGCGCCCTTGAGGGCGTCCGGCTTCGGGAACTTCATCCAGGTGCCTTTACCTGCTCCGGCCACATCCGGTCAGCCGGTGCTGCCAAGATACGTCGCCACCGCACGGGCGACCGCCTGGTAGACGGTGGCGAGCGCTTCGGGGCTTGTCGTATTTGTCGGAATGTCGCCCGAGGTGTGGAACAGGGGATGTATGCCGGTGAAGGACATGAGATCACTGCCGGCGGCATTCGCCCACAGTTCGCCTTCGCCGTTCCATGAGGGCGGATTGAGCGCGGCAGGCAGTTGCGCGGTCGCCAATTCGGACTTGATGGTATTGAAGCGGGCTTCGTCCATGCGCACAAAGACCATCCGGCCAGCTTCCGGGATCTCCTTGGGATTGCCCAGCCCATGGGCCAGCGTGACCTGCCCGGTTTCCAGGTCCTTCTGGCCGACGGCCACATTAGCGCCGAGGTGCATGATGAGGCTGGCGGCGACGCGATTGGCCTTGAGGTACGCCTCTAACCCGATGTGGTGAAGGATTTCATGGCCCGGGGAGCCGACCACCGTCACCGGATAATCGCCGCCGAACTGCTCGGCAAGCGCAAGCGCCACGGCGATTCCCGTCCCGCGCTCGGCCGCACAGGTGAACCAGCCGGAAAGCGGCGTCGCGACGACAAGCGGCGTCGCGGCCTGGTCGCCGAAGCGGGCGACGACATTGTTGCTCTCGCCGGGCACGATGCGGCCGGCGTAACGCGCCGAGACCTTGCCCTTCGCAAGTGCCTCGCTATAGCGGCCCGGCACGAGGATGGTGGGCATGCCGGAGCCGAGCTTGGGATAGCAGTTAGGCGTCGAGAGCTCGCCTCCGGCGCCTTCAGTCGCGATCACGGCGATGGCTGCACCGGCCGTCTTGGCCTTCGCGATCTCGTCCTGCAGCGCCTGTGAGGCACGATCGCCGGTGGTCGCCTTCAGGGTGGCCAGGTGCGGCCTATCGCTCTGGGTCTCGCCGACGGCCTCGTAGTAGAGCGGCATGGACGGGATCGTCTCGCCATCGATCGTCACCTCGGTGGCGCCGTCGAAGCGGTCGAATGTGAAGGGCTGCATCGTAATCTCGGCGTCCATCGCGCGCAGCTGGTTGGCGAACCAGTTATTGGTCTGTGCATCGACCGCCGTGCCGACACGGTGATTTCCCATGGCGGAATAGTCCTGCACGACCCTGAACAGGCGCTCGCCGGTCCAGCCGGAACCGGAAGTGGGCGCGGGTGGGGGTGCGACCGCCGCCTCGGCCGCGACCACGCAGCCCGGCACCGCGAGGGCGAGCCCGGTCAATCCCAGCCCTTTCATCACTTGCCGACGCGATGCGATCCAGTCAGAGTTCTGTGACATCCCATTTTCCTTCAAACATGGCATGGAGAAACAGGTGCGCGGCATCCGGGTCGCCCAAGAACGGCAGGCTGCTGGTCCGGGCCGGGCCTCGCTGCTTGCTGGCGTCATAGGCGACGGCTCCGTCCTTGATGGTGAAAACCACCTTGAGGTCGGCCAGCGTTTCAGGGTCCACCGCGGTCGGATCCGCTGACAGGATGGCGAAATCGGCCAGTTTTCCGACTTCGATTAACCCCTTCGTGTCTTCCTCGAAATGCTGCCAGGCCGGCCAGATCGTCATCGCCTTGAGCGCGGTCTTCACGTCGACCCGCTGGTCCTGACCGAGGATACTGCCCGATCGCGTGCGTCGCGTAACCGTTGCTGCAAGGACCCGCATGCTGTCCGGAAAGGCGACTGGCGCATCGTGGTGTGTGCCAAACATCATGTGTCGCTGCACCAGCCAGCCGGTGGGTGAAATAGCCTCCGCGTTCACCGGGCCGACGGTGTGGTCGCGGTGCCAGTCGCCCCAGTAATAGGTGTGCATCGGAAACAGGGACGGAAAGACCCCCAGCTGCTGGAAGCTGTCGACCTGATCTTCCCGCAGGAACTGGCCGTGGATCAGCACTGGGCGGTTGCCGGGGTCGCCATAGCGGGACCGCGCCTCGTTGATGGCGGCGATCAGCAGGTCCGACGCGCCCTCGCCATTGGCATGGGTGATGATCTGGAGCTTGTTCCTGCAGCAGAAGTCGACGGCTTCCCGGACCTGTTCCGCGCTGACCCGCGGATAGCCGGCGTAGCCCTTGGGGTAATCGCCGACCGGTGCATAATAGGGCCGATCCCGAAAGGCCGTGAAGCCTTGCGGCGAGCCGTCGATCGACAGCTTGCACCCGCCCACGCGCACGCGGTTCACATACTGGCGCGACGCGCTTTTCGCGATGTAGTCGGCCTGTTCAAGGACATCGGGAAAGGCGACGATGTCGATCGGCAGCCCCTCTTTGGCATTCACATCCCGCGCGAGATTGACAATGAACTCGGCCGAGCGACCATCCTGCGCGGTCGTGTAGCCGTAGCTGGCCCAGAGGTCGGCGCCGGCGCGGATGAACGCCCGCAGGCCTTCCACCCCCAAGCTCTTGATCACCCCGTTCTTGGCCGAGAAGAAGGCCGTCTCTTCCAGCAGGCCGTTCGGCTCGCCATTCGTGTCGTGCTGGATCACGCCGCCCGGCGGGTTCGGCGTCTTGGCGTCGATCTTGAGGATTTCCAGGGCCTTCGAGTTGACAACCCCGATATGGGCCGACTGGTGCATGACGACGATCGGGACGTCCTTTGACACGTCGTCCAGCTCCTACCGCGTCGGGTGGCGCAGTTCGGCAAGCTGGGAGTTGTCATAGCCGAAGCCAAAGATGATGTGCTTGCGTTCGACGATGTTCGCGTTCGCCGTCGCCCAGTCCCTGAGTGCCGCCAGCAACGCCGCGATGCTCGAGACCGGACCATCGGGGGGTGCCAGCAGGTTGGCCGAATAGGCCTGCAGCCCGCCGATGGCGACATGACCGTGGCTGTCGACGAAGCCGGGAAGCATGGCACGTCCGGCAAGGTTGAAATCAACCGTTGCCGTGCCTCGATAGCGGTTGATGGCCGCCTGGCTTCCGACTGCCAATATCCGGCCGTCCTTCACCGCAACCGCTTCGGCTGTTGGCTGGGCGTCGTTGATCGTGAGGATGGGACCGCCGGAGTAGATCGTGTCGGCGACTTCCTGGGCGAGGAGGGGCGGCGCCCCGAATAGGCTGC
>CAILVI010000525.1 GCA_903837595.1 uncultured Thiodictyon sp. | reverse complement strand
GTGCGGCGAGACCTCGCAAACACTCTCAACACCACGGTTTACGGCGAGGCCGGGCCGCACTGGGGTGCGGCGCTCCCAGTGGGCAATAGGGGACAGACAATGGGCAATAGGTGGGCAATAGGGGACAGACAACGGTTTCTCCCCGGGGAACTGGGTCAAGTGATGCAATAACGGATTATGTGATTGCGGAACGGGGGCAGGTCTTGCAATCACGCAATGGGTGATTGCAAGACCTGACCCCCCATGTGCTGTGACCCCCCATGCGCTGTCAACAAATTTTTTTAAAACGATCCACAGGGCGACCACAGGTTGCGTTAAGCCCCAATACCCCCCATCATTCAGTGGCCCGTCATGGAAACCATCGAGAGCATTCTCAGATTCGCCGGCTCGTACCCTGCATGGGCGAGAGTACTGGTCTTTGCCGGAGCAGCAATTTCTGTTCTGACACTCTTGCTTGCGCCAAGAACGTCTGTCGAACCAACCAAAGCGTCAATGGCCCGCATTCTGGTGACTGCTGGGCACACAACTCTCTTCGCTTCCCAGAATGTCGGCGTGAAGCTCGATGCAGACCGGCCATTCGAATCAAATCTAGTCAGACTGTGGATTTCTTACCCGAAAGCCAAGGGGATCACTCTCACTGAAGGTAACAAATTCTCTGCTACCGAGAACGCCGAGATTCTTGTGCCCCTAGATCGGGAATCCACGATATCCATTGGCGAGTCAGGCACTCTCGGAATTATTCCTACGAATCCACTCTTTTATGGCGAAAAGATGACAGCCATTGAAGTCTCTCTTGCTAGGAAGTGAGCGTCTAAATTGAAGCCCAACCGCGGAAAGGGGTCAGCAGGGTAACTTGGTCAAAAAATTTACCGTGAGAGCCGATGGCAGGATCGCCTAACTATTGGGGACAACGTAAGGCGCACCTTCACGGTCGTCGCAGAGCTCCGGCATCCTACGGACACACGCAGCTTCACCTGAACGTTATACGTCGCACCAAAATCCACTCCCAAGATCACACGCATACCGAAGAGAATTCCCCACATATCGTGTCAGCCATTAGCCAAAGAGATCAAGCCTTTTTCGTCACTGTCAAGTTAAAGTGAAAGCGACACACATCTAAGAATACCACGCCATGAAACCCTTCTTCTCCGACACCCCTGTCAATTCCGGCCGGCAGTTGGAACTCGACATCACCCGCGGCCTGGCGGTGCTTTTCATGATCGCCGTCCATACCTTGATGGAGTTCGGCGACCCGGTGTTCAAAGAATCGCCGCTTGGCACGGTCATCGACTTTCTCGGCAGCCCTCCAGCCGCCCCGGTATTCATGTTCCTCCTGGGTGCCGGACTGGTCTACTCCCGCAAGGGCACGCCGCGAGAGCTGCTCAACCGGGGTCTCCGGCTGCTGGCGCTCGGCTATGTGCTGAGTCTGGCCTACATCGGCCTCCCGGCCTATGTCGCGGACTGGCTGGGACGGCCATTTCCCCTCCCATCGTCTCCCCTCGACGCGATATTCATTAACGACATACTGCAATTCGCCGGGCTCACGCTAATGTTCTTCGGGGCGATCAAGGCGATCACACCGCAACCCCCCGCGTTGCTGCTCATCGCGCTGGGCATCGCCTTCGGCCTGGCGAACAGCCAACTGCTCGGGGTCCAAGTCCAGGGCTTGGCGGCAGCGGCCACGACCGGCCTCATCTGGGGCTCCGGACCACAATCCTTCTTCCCCTTCCTCACCTGGATCATTTACCCGTTGGCAGGGTATGTCTTCGCGACCTTCCTCATCCGTGCGACCGACAAGACTGCCTTTTACGGGGCGCTGCTGCCCGTCTCCCTGGTCCTTGCCATCGCCCTGTACTACGTGACCACCGAGGTCTTTCGCATGCCGATCGAGTTGGACGGACCGGGCTATTACCATCACGACCTGATCGTCGGCTCCCTATTTCTGCTCTTCACCCTGTTCTGGATCGGTCTCTGGTATTTCTTGACCCGGTCGGTCGCGCTCCCCGCAATGCTTATGGTGACGGTCACCCGCTGGAGCAGGAATGTCACGGCAATCTACGTCATCCACTGGATTATTATCGGATGGCTGGGGGTGTGGCTCGGGTTTGGTCATTACGGCGCGCCAACGTTCATCCTCATCTTCCTTGCGGTGGCGGCAGCCGCGGATGCCCTGGCCGAGATCTATGCGCGGCTGCGGACGCCGACGGCGATCCCAGCCCGGTAGGGCGGAGCGTGCAGGGGGTAAAGGGAACCAGGATAATGGGAGCCAAGCTCGAGATAATTTATCCGAAGGAGACTACTGGATGAAAATCAGCGCACTCTACCGACTGTCCCTGATGCTGCTGTTTTTTGCCGCCGCCAGCGTCGCCGCGAAAGAACCGCCTCAGGGGCCGGCAAGGACGCCTGAGATGGTCTATGTCGAAGACTTCCAGTCCGGCATGGCGCCAGGCTCTGCCAGGGGCGGGCCACTGACCGGCCTCGAGTCGCGGCGGCGATCAGTAAAGACCTCTGGGAATGCGGCAGAACTGTCGCAGGCCATCGTCACCGCCTTCATCGCTTCCGGGGTTTCTGCGCAGCCGCTGCCGCCGGGCCGCCCGCTGCCCAGGGCCGGCTGGCTGGTGCGGGGGCAGTTCTATGCCACTGATGCGCGAGGCCACCATGGGCCGCTGCCGGCGGCAGTCAGCGGTGCGCCGCCGGCCCCCAATACGCAAGTCACCGTCAGCGTGGCCGATCTGGCGGTCAACCCCGATTCCCCGTTGGTGGTCTTCGGCACGACCGAGGCGCTGCCGGGTCAAGGACCGCCGGTGGGTTGGGACCCCTATGTCGTTGCCGCGAAATTTGTGATCAATCAGGCGCAATCGCGCGCCGGCATCGACGCGCTCGCACGGCAGATCGTCGCTGTGATCCTGAAAAATAAGGCCACGATTGCAAAGACGCATGCGGCCAGTACGTCCGCGCACTGATTACTACGGCCGGACCAGCATAGCCCGCTGGCGGCGCGCAGGGCTCGATCATCGTTCCGGCCACTGATGCATCAGGCGCGAAGCGCCCTGTCGCTGGGAGCGCCGCACCCCAGTGCGGCCCGGCCTCGCCGTAAACCGTGGTGTTGAGAGTGTTTGCGAGGTCTCGCCGCACTGGGGTGCGGCGCTCCCAGTCGGCCTGAAGGTCGACC
>CAILVI010000524.1 GCA_903837595.1 uncultured Thiodictyon sp. | reverse complement strand
GAATTCCTCAGTAATCCCCATGACCGAACCAGACGGGAAGCCCTTGCGGTCCGACCTGGAGTTCCTGCGGATCACTCCAGCCGCAGCCTTGGCTGGCGTACCTGCACCCGAGCCCACTTGCCGGCGCTTTGTATTTCGCTCTCCTCAAATTGCGTTTCGCCAAGACGCTTTGAACGGTCGCTGCTGATCGCACTAGCGACCGTCTTACTCCTGGGCGGCTGCGCTGTTGGACCTGATTTTAGACGCCCAGACTCGCCAAGAGCGCAACACTACGGACCACCGGGGTCGCTGGCCACCGGGACGGTCTCTGCCGCTGTTGCAGCGGGTGAGGCCCAGCGCTTCAGCACCACTCAAGACATTCGTTCCGATTGGTGGACACTGTTCCAGTCGCCGAAATTAAACACACTGATCGAGCGCTCTTTTCGCGCAAACCCTTCGATCGATTCGGCGCAGGCAGCGCTGCGACAGGCACAAGAGAATGTCGTCGCGCAACAGGGCTATTTCTTCCCCACGGTGAGCGTCAGTTATACGCCGTCGCGCAATATGCTGGCGGGCAATATGGGGGGCAATTCCCCCGGTGTACAGGGTAATGGCCGCGTCATTGCTACCGGGTCAAATCCGCCGCCGCCTTATGGTACGAATACTACCGGTGGGCATTATAACGGTCCGGTCACCTACAATTTTCATGTTGCCCAGTTGAACATCGGCTATGTCCCAGATGTATTTGGCCTGAATCGTCGTCAGACCGAATCGGCACAAGCGCAGGCCGATGAGATGGGGTTTCAGCTCGAAGCGACCTATATCACACTCGCTTCGAATGTTGTGGCCGCCGCACTGCAAGAGGCCGGGCTGCGCGAACAGCTTGCGGCGGTCAAAGGATTCATCGCCACGAATCGCGAAAGCCTTGATATCATCCGCAAGCAACTGGCACTGGGCTTTATTGCACAGATCGATGTTGCCGGGCAAGAGGCCTTGCTGGCACAAGCTGAGCAAGCCTTGCCGCCGCTGGAAAAGCAGCTGGAACAAACGCGTGACCTGATACGCGCGCTGGCAGGCCAGGCCCCGAGTGAGGATGTACCGGAGACTTTTGCGCTGGCGGATATCCACTTGCCACAAGAGTTACCGCTCAGCCTGCCGTCGACGATGATCGAGCACCGACCCGACGTACGGGCTGCCGAAGAAGAGCTCCATGCCGTCACCGCGCAATACGGTGTGTCAATTGCCAATCGCTTGCCGCTGTTCAATATCACCGCGGCCATCGGCGGCATGGCAGCGAGCCCCGACTGGATGTTCAAACCCGGCGGGCCATTTTTCAATATCATCGGCGCCATCACGCACACCATCTTTGATGGCGGCACTCTGCGTGCGCAATCCCGCGCAGCCCAACAGGCTATGCTCCAAGCGGCTGCCCAATATCGCACCGTCGTCATCGCGGCCTTGCAGAATGTGGCCGATACCTTACATGCCATTCAGTCCGATGCGGATACGCTAAAAGCGGCCGACACCTCCGAGCAGGCCACCAAGTCGGTGCTGGAACTCACGCGCAAACAATATGACTCCGGTCAGGTGAGCTATCAAATCTTGTTGCTGGCGCAACAAAGTTATCAACTCACGGTCCTCAGCCGCGTGCAGGCGCAAACCGCCCGTTTAGGCGACACAGCCGCGCTATTTCAAGCATTGGGTGGAGGTTGGTGGCATCGTAAAGATACTGCTGTCCCGAGTACCAAGACCCCGTTGGCCGCGGTGGGTGAGACTATTTCAACGAAGGAGGCAGGATAAAAATGGGTAACGGAAAACAACTGATTCTGTTGGCTCTTTTGGTGGTGACGCTGGCAGGTCTAGGTTATATGGGGTGGAAAAAGTTCTCGTCTGTCGAAGCATCGGCAACCGCGATTGCCGCAGGGTCAGCACCGACGCAACATCCGGCGCCGGATACCCTGCGCTTTCCCGCGGATGCCCCGCAATTGACCTTCCTGCAAATCATGCCGGTGGAAGCGCGACCTGAACCCTTGGTTGAACCGCTGAATGCGCGCATTATCTACAATGATAATGTCACCGCCCGTATATTCTCGCCGCTGGCCGGACGGGTGACCAAGATTTCTGTCGAGCCGGGTCAACAGGTGAAAACGGGCGGGGAGCTGGCGGCGCTGGATTCACCGGATTACGCCCAGGCGGTGGCCGACCGCTTGAAGGCGCAAGCCGACGTGTTGCATAAGCATCAGGTTTTTGAGCGTTCCACCTTGCTCTATGAGGCGAAGGGTCTGGCACGCAAAGAGCTCGAGGCGGCCGAGGCCGATTGGCATCAGGCCGAGGCCGAGGAGGCGCGCGCCAAGGCGCGCATGAAGAATCTCAGCGCCAGCTCGCCCAACGAGAGCGGGCAATTTATTTTGCGTGCACCGATCTCCGGGACGGTGACCGAGCGCCAAATCAATGTCGGCAGTGAAGTGCGAACCGATGCGACTATCCCATTATTTGTTATCACCGATCCGACCAGGCTCTGGGTGCAAGTCGATCTTCCCGAGCAACAACTCAACAAAGTCGAGATCGGCCGCTTGATGACGATTGAGGTCGATGCTTACCCGGGTGAGGTATTCCGCGGCAGGGTCTCCGTCATCGCTGGTGCGCTCGATCCGGTCACGCGGCGTATTCAGGTTCGCTGTGAAGTCGATGATCCTTCGCGTCGGCTCAAGCCGGAGATGTTCGCCCGGGCCGCGCCGATTCAGACCGAAAATGGCAGTTTGCCACGGGTCCCTAATGCCGCGCTGTTCACTCAAGGCCTATATTCCTTCCTGTTCGTCGAGTCATCGCCCGGGGTGTTACAGCGTCGACGCGTGGTGCCTTCCTCACAGGGCAGCGAGTTCACCTATATCAAATATGGGTTGGCGCCGGGAGAGCGCGTCGTCACCACGGGGGCATTGCTACTCAATTCCGAGCTGGCCGGGAACGAATGATTATGGACATCCCTAAATTGATGCGGCAGGGGGCGTTGCAGTAATGCTTGAGGCAGTCGTTACCTTCGCGTTGCAGCAGCGTGTATTTGTCCTGGCCGGCGCCTTCGTCTTGCTGATTGCCGGTTTGCAGGCGCTTGACCATTTGCCTATTGAGGCATTTCCAGACGTACAGGATGTGCAGGTTCAGATCGTGACCCAAGCCCCAGGCCAAGCGCCGGAGGAAGTCGAGCGCAGTGTGACATTGCCGATCGAGCGCGAGATGAGCGGCGTACCGCATATGACCCAGCTGCGTTCGGTATCCATTACCGGCCTGTCGGTCATTACGCTGACGTTCTCTGACCGCACGGACGATTACTTTGCGCGCCAGCAGGTGCTGGAAAAACTGCAAGGTGTCACGTTACCGGTGGGAATACAACCCTCGATTGCACCGCTCACTAATGCCGTGGGCGAGGTGTATCGCTATGTGATCGATGCCCCGGACAGCATGTCGCCCAACGAGGTCCGTGCCTTACAGGACTGGGTGTTGCGTCCGGCACTGCGCCAGGTGCCGGGCGTGGCCGATGTGGTGAGCTTCGGCGGTACGGTCAAGGAATACCAGATTCGCATCAATCCCTTCCTGTTGCGCAAATTCAATGTGACGATCGACCAGGTGTCTCAAGCCATTATTGCCAATAGCAGCAATATCGGCGGTGGGGTGATGCGGCGCGGCGACGAGGGGCTGGTGCTTCGCAGCCTGGGCCTGTTCAAGAGTTTAGATGATATCAGGCAGGTTGTGGTCACTGCAAAAGACGGCAAGACGGTGCTGGTCGGCGATGTCTCCGAAGTCGCGATCGGTGCCCGTCCGCGTTCCGGTATCGTCGCGTTTAACGAGCGCGACAATGTGGTGGAGGGGGTCGTGCAAATGACCAAAGGGCAGAATGCCACAGAGGTGGTCGCAGGGATCAAGGAACGAATTGCGCAGATTTCTCATGCACTACCCGCCGGCGTGAAGCTCGTGCCATACTACGATCGTACCGATCTGGTTAAACACACGGTGCATACGGTCGCCGAGAACCTGATCGTCGGCGCGCTATTGGTTGTGGCCATCCTCATCATTTTTCTGCGTAACTGGTATGCTGCGCTGGCGGTTGCGGTTATCATTCCGCTGGCCCTGTTGTTCGCCTTCATTCTGATCGATTATCGTGGTGTGTCAGCCAACCTGATTTCTCTGGGTGCAGTGGACTTCGGCATCATTATCGATAGCGCGGTGGTCTTGGTTGAAGCCTTGATGGTGAAGCTCGCATTGGCTAAGGCCGATGATATCGCGAAGCATCATACCCCGGGTCATCGCCTCTATCTCGTCAAGCAGACCAGTGTCGAGATGGGATATCCCATCCTGTTCTCCAAGGCAATTATCATCGTCGCGTTTTTGCCTATCTTTACCTTTCAGCGGGTGGAAGGAAAGATATTTTCGCCTGTCGCCTACACCCTGACCTTTGCTTTGGTGGGAGCCATTTTGTTGACGCTCACCCTGTTGCCGGCGCTGTTGAGCTATGCTGTTCGCAATAAGGACCTGGCCGAGCGACACAGTGATTGGATGCAACGTTTTCAGGAACGCTACCGTGCCTCGCTGTTGTGGGCTGAGCCCCGTCGCTATCTGATTGTCGTGGTGTCTGTTTGTGCATTGGTCGTGACTTTAATTGCGGCGCCATTCCTCGGTAGCGAGTTCTTGCCAAAACTGGATGAAGGCAATATCTGGCTGACCATCAGCCTGCCGCCCGCCACGGTCTTGGAAAAGACCAAAGAGATAGAACGTCAGGTCCGCGCTATTCTCAAGAGCTACCCCGAGGTCAATAACGTCGCCACCCAAGTGGGTCGCCCGGATGACGGCACGGACCCCAAAGGCCCCAATAATCTGGAAATTATGGCCGATCTCAATCCGCATGACACCTGGTTCTTCGCCGACAAGGAGGCGTTGATTGCGGATATGACCAGAAAGATAGGCGTCATCCCCGGGGTCCCGACAAACTTCTCTCAAGTCATTCAGGATAATGTGGAAGAGGCCCTGTCAGGCGTGAAGGGTGAAATCTCGGTAAAAATATACGGTCCTGATCTGGATATCCTGGAAGACAAATCCGGACAGGTAGCAACCATACTGGCAGGTATCCGCGGTGCAGCCGACGTGGCCGCGATCAAGGTGGGTGGGCAAGCCGAACTAAACATCACGCTCGATCGCAACCGCCTGGCGCGCTATGGTATTAATGTCAATGAGGTGAATGCCACCATTGCGGCCGCGCTGGCCGGTAGTACAGTCAATACCTTTTTTGAGTCTGACAGGCGCTTCGACGTAACCCTGCGCATTGCCGAGCCGTTCCGTGATGCCATCGATGATATTGCCGATTTGCCGATCCTCATTCCGGGCGGAAATAGCACGATTCCGCTTGGCTCAGTTGCCGTCATCACCTTGCGTCAAGGTGCGGCCCGGGTCGGCCGCGAGGCGGGCGGGCGGATGGTCGCGGTCAAGGCCAACCTGCTTGGGCGTGACCAAGGGAGCTTTGTCGCCGAGGCGATGGAAAAGGTCAAGCAGCAGGTCAAGATGCCACCCGGTTACACCATGACCTGGGGCGGGCAATTTGAGAATCAGCAACGCGCTATCGCCCGGTTGAAGGTGATTGTGCCGCTTTCGGTGTTGATGATTTTCGTACTGCTCTTTTGGGCGTTCAAGTCCGTTCCGAAAGCCTTGCTAATCGTGCTGATGGTCCCCTTTACCCTAATAGGCGGTTTGGCTGGTCTGGCATTGGCCGGATTACATCTGTCGGTCTCTTCCGCCGTCGGGTTTATTGCGGTGGCAGGAATTTCGGTCCAGAACGGTGTGATCATGGTCGAGCAATTTATCGAGGGTATGCGTCATGGCCATAGTTTGCGTGACAGCGTCATCGACGGGGCGGTGGCGCGCCTGCGGCCGATCGTGATGACGGCATTGATGGCTGGGCTCGGATTGCTGCCTGCGGCCCTGTCTCATGGTATCGGCTCTGAGACCCAGCGTCCTTTTGCGGTGGTGATCGTGGGCGGAATCATATCGGCCACATTGTTCACCCTGTTGCTGCTGCCATTGCTGTTTCCGGTATTCGCTGCAGAAACGCGAATAGAAGGAAACCAGCCGCTGACGAGCGAATGAAGCGATCTATCAGCGAGCCATATCGTAAACGGACGCCTGACAATAATGCACAATAAGAAATGAACGCGGCCCAAGGATCGCCAGCAATCAGCGAGCCCTTAGCCGTTTGACTGGAGGACTAAAGATGTATCGCGACCCAACGCACCTGACCTGTGTTATACCATGGCCAAGCTACCGGCAAGTCATGGCGCTCAAGACCACCCGCTCCTACAACATCGGACGCAGGATTAAGACGCTGCTCCATCTTGGTTACGCCAGATTTCATAAGCAACGATTGTGTTGCGTGTTCGAGCAGTTGCCATGGGCCGCTGAGCTGTTTGCCAGGCACCACCGCCTGTTCATGGCTCCCTTTCAGCACTATGTCGACGTACGATCCACGATGGGGAGTCGCTTTGCCATGGTGATTAGCGACCTCAATTTTTTCGACTCGCGCCTAGAGCGTGGGAAACTCGCCGGTCTGACACGCGCAGACCGGGTTACCCTGGTAAGCGACCCATCATCGGCAATGCAGTTGGATCTCGGTTGGAATCTCGACAATCCACAGGAGGGCTTGTGGCTGCTCACGCTCAGGGACGAGCGGTGCGGTGGCGCCATCTTCTCCGCCGCCTTTTCCATATATGGGAATCGGCTGTTCGTCGGCGCCATTCAGGGCCCGCCCGGCAGGAACCGTAAGTCCGACGTGCGCGACGCGACCCGCGCCCTGCATGGCATGCGACCCCGCTACTTTCTCATTGAAGTATTGCGCCAATGTGCCAGCCTGTGGCAGCTGGATGGCCTGGTCGGAATCGACGGCCGACATCAATTCAAGGCCCACTCGAGAAGCCATCGTGTACATCAGGTCTACTTCGACTACACGCAATTCTGGCAGGAACTCGGCGCGATGCCCGAGCCGGACGGAAACTGGAGGCTTCCCGAGCTGTCACTGAGAAAGCCGATCGATGCGATTGAATCGCGAAAGCGGGCCATGTACCTGAGGCGCTTTGCGCTCCTCGACGCGACGAAACAGCAGCTGAGTGCCACCATCTGAGGGCACCTCGCGACTCGCCGGAGGTCGGTTGGTCCTGCCGTCTGCCCCGTCCGCGCGGGGCGGCCGACGGACCTGTCGCAAGCGCTAGCGTCGCCGTTCGTGGTGCGCTGCCGACCGGCGCGCGGGCGCCGGGAGCATCACCAGGATAAGCCCCATGCGTTCATTGATGTCTGGGTCGCGCAGCACCGGCCCTTGGAACCACCTCGCGCCAGTCGGGAGGCAGCACCATTTTTTCCGCGGCGGTTGCCTCCAGCACAATGAAACCAAACGGGTCTATCGGTTCCGCGATGCCGGCTGCAACAACCTCCGGATAGTCTGCCCCCACGGCCCAGGTCAGTCGGGCGATATACTCGGTGCCGCTGTGGATATGTCGAATCCTCATGCCAATACTCGATAGACGTTTGCTAATTCAGAAGTAGCTCTCGGTTTTGCTATGCTGAGCGAGGGCGCGGAGCGATACGACCGCCCGGCGCCTTTTCGGCCACACCCACGAGACGCTCCTCGCACGACATACTACGTTTAACGGCGACTGGGCCGGACGCCAGGTGGGCATAATGACGTAGCCAGACACGGCAGGCAGGCCCCTAAGGGTGTGATTGTCGTCGCCGTAGCTGTCATGGACCTGTCAAACCCCCAGGCTGGGCGGCACATGGCCATGGCTTCGCGAGCATGGCTGAGGTAAGATAAGTCAGATGCGCCTGCTGCTGATTGAAGACGACTCCACGATCTCTCGCGAATTGCTGCTTCGCTGGCGCCCGCGCGGCTGGGTGGTTCAGGCGTGCTTCAGCCTCGGTGCGGCGGATCAAGTATTGGCACTGAGCCCGGACAGCGGAGCCTTTGATCTCATCGTCTTGGACCTTGGCCTGCCGGACGGCGATGGCGGGCACTGGCTAACCAAGCTGCGCCAGCGTGACCGCCAGACACCGGTGCTCGTGCTAACCGCGCGTGATAGTGTCGCCGACCGAGTGCTGGGTTTGCGCTGCGGCGCCGACGACTACCTGGTGAAGCCATTTGCGGCTGACGAGTTGGATGCGCGTGTGGAAGCATTGCGGCGACGCAGTCAGGTATCCAGCGGCGGGCTCTTGCACTACGGCTGCCTGACATGGCTTGGCGACGAAGGCCGGGCCTATATTGAGGAGCGGGCGCTCGAATTGTCGCCGCGCGAGTTTGAAGTGCTGGGGATATTGATCCGACGGGCACCACGGCTGGTGTCGAAGCGGGCGCTGCTCGACGCGCTTGCCGACCGGAATCTCGAGATCGGCGACAACGTCGCGGAACTCTATGTCTCGCGCCTGCGTCGCAAGCTCGCCGGATCGGGAACCGTCATACGCACCCTGCGTGGCTTCGGCTATCTGCTCGCGCTTGATGCCGATGCAGGATCACACTGATGCGCCCCCAAGGCGGGGTGCACTGGCTAAGCCGCGATCTGCTCGTGCGGCTGATGTTGCCGCTGCTTGCGATCGTGGCGGCCACCGGTGCCTTGGGTACCTACACCGCCCATCGGCTGACCGAGCGCGTCTTCGACCACTGGCTGCTCGATGCCGCACGCTCGGTCGGCGCGCTCGTTCGGTTCGAACACGGACGGGCGTCGCTCGACCTGGCATCAGCAGCTCAAGCGGTCTTGCTCTATGACGACATCGATCGCATCGACTTCAGCGTGATCCAGGGCGAGCGCTTGCTGGCCGGGCGCCGCAGCATACCTCAGAGCGGCCAACACGAAGTGATATACCCGCGGGGTCGTGCCTACGAAACTGGGCTCGATGGGAAGCGGGTGCGGGTTGCGCGCGTCGACCTTGACGACAGTGAGGGCCAGGGTGCCAGCGTCTTGGTCTCGGAGACGCTGGTGAAGCGCCAGCGCTCGGAGCGGGAACTGGTGGAGGTGCTGTGGCCGCTGGCTGTGTTTGTGCTCGCTACTGCGGTCGCCATCTTGGTCGCGGTACGCAGAACGGTACGCCCTTTGGAGCGAATCGCCGCGCGCTGGAACGAGCGTTCCCATGCCTCGCTGCAACCGATCGCCGACCATGATGTACCGCACGAGCTATTGCCTTTCGCGACGGCACTGAATGACTTGCTCGGGCGCATTCGCACGATGCTCGCCGCAGAGCGCCAGTTCGCTGCGACCGCGGCGCACCAGTTGCGAACACCGCTGACGGGGCTCCAGCTCGGTCTTGCACGTGCGGCAGAAGCGCCTGACTTGCCGACGGCACGCGCGGTCATCGGCGAACTGAACCATGCCACGCAACGTACTGCACGCTTGGTGCAGCAGTTGCTGTCGCTCGGTAGCCTCAATCTGGAATCTCGTGGCGATTTCGGGTTTGTCAGTGCTGACCTGGGTAGTCTGGCTCTGGATGTGGGTACGGCTCATGCCGACCAGGCATTGGCGAAGGCGATTGAATTCGAACTTTTGGCACCGACCGAGCCCGTGCTCGCCAACGTTCAGCCGGAGTTAATCGCGGAGACATTGAGCAATCTGCTCGACAATGCGATCCGCTACACCTCGTCTGGCGGTCGGGTGCGGATCGAAGTTCTCGACCAATCTCCACGGATACGGGTGTCCGACTCCGGGCCGGGCATTCCCGAGGATGAGCGCGAGAGGGTCTTTGAGAGATTCGTGCGTGGACGGTCGGCCACGGGTGATGGTAGTGGGCTGGGACTGGCCATTGTTCGTGACATAGCCGCGGCTCACCGGGCGAAGGTCACGCTGTCGGACAGCGACTGGGGCGGTCTCAGTGTGATGGTGGCCTTTGCCTCCGACGGCGACCCAGACTGATGAAAATTGTCCTGCATTCACCAGCTCGCTGTTCGAGATCGCCCAGGAATGGCGGGAGTCGGTGGCGGACGTGCGGATCCTCGGCAATGTGGATCTGACCCCGGAAGACCTCGGTTCGTCTTCACCTGGCGGGATGTGCCCGCTCCACTTGAGGCAGCCCCTTCGGCTCGGCCTGCCATAGGCCATAAAAGGACAAACGCCAATTTCCGCTGACCCGGCAGGAGCAATGGCCGGTGAGTGCGCCAGTGAGCGGGTGCAGGCGCCAACCGGGGACATTCATTTCATCGGCGGAGGTTGCGCGCAGCGCAACCTTCGGCGATCTCGTGCAGGACGGCGTGCACCTGTCCGGACAGGTCAGGGGACTCAGTCATCACGGACGCTCCGGTGAGCTTGATTGGGCCGCGATGGGTCATCAGCCAGGTGCCGTAGAAACCCCAGCAGTTGCTCAATGAAGGGTTCCGCGTTGAGCGCACGGGCCCTGGTCAGGGTCTGGAGCGCCGCGGGGACGTCACCCGCGGCGAGTTGGCGCAGGGCGTGGGTGATGAGTCCCTCGGCCGCCTGTTCCACCGCGAGTAGTGAGCTCAAGTCCATCCCGCAGCGGCGGCAGGTCTCCTCGGCCTCCCGGCGGGCACGGCAATTCGGGCAACGGTCCATCCGGCGTCCCCGTTAAGATTCCAGGTAATAGATCAGATCGGCGAGTTGGGCGACCGCCAGTTCCAGGGCCTTGATGTCGTCCGCGGCCAGGGCATCGCGCACCGTCTCGATGCCGTCCACCAGGTCATCGCGGTCGTCCGTATTGGCCCCCGCCAGCAGGCGCTCGGCCTTCTCCACCAGGGCGCGGGCGGCGACCGCCTCGCGTCGCTCGCCCGCGGCATCGGCGTCCGTATCAGAGGCGTCGATGCTCGCCTCGCCTTCCTCCTCATCGGCGTCGATGAAGGCGGACAGTCGCTCGCGGGCGGCGGCCAGTTCGTCCTCGGCAAAGCGGGTGGTGGCATTGTCGATGGTGATCTTCGCTTCCAGTCCGGTGCGCTTCTCCCGGGAGGTCACGTGCAGGATGCCGTTCACGTCCAGTGAGAAACTGGTGATGATGACGTTGCCGGCGGGCACGTCCGAGAGCCCGTCGATGAGGAAGGAGCCGATCCGGGTGTTGTTGAGGGCGTCCGGGTCCTCGCCCTGGTAGACCTCGACCTGGACGGCGCGCTGACCGTCGTACACAGTCTCGAAGGCATCGCTCTTGGTCACCGGGATGGCGGTGTTCTTGCGGATCAGCGGGCAGTAGGTATAGGGATACGGCTCGCCGTTCAGGTCGCCGATGGCGCTGGTGCCAAAGGTATAGGGGGTGACGTCCACCAGCACGCTGGCCACCTGCACCCCGGCAATGACCGCCGCCTGGATGGCCGCCCCGGTGGCGACGCACAGGTCCGGGTCCACCTCGCTGCGCGGCTGCATCCGCAGGGCCTCCTCCAGGCGCCGCTGCACCAGCGGCGTGCGGGTCGCCCCACCGACCAGCAACACCTCGTCCAGGTCGGCGACGGTGAGCCCGGCCCCTTTGACGGCGATATGCATCGCGTCCAGGGTCTCGCGCAGATAGGGCTCGATCATCGCCTCGTAGTCCTCGCGCGACAGCTCCAGCGCAAGATGGACCGGCGCCCCCGCGCTCTCCAACAGGTACTCCTCCTGGATCAGGGCGAAGGGGGCATCTGACAGGGTGATCTTGGCGGCCTCGGCGGCGCGGGTGAGCCGCGCCATGGCGGGGCGGTTCTCGCGCGGGTCATGGCCCTGGGCGCGCAGATGCTCCAGCAGGTGGTCGATGATCCGGTCATCAAAGTCGTCGCCGCCCAGCTGATTGTTGCCGTGGCTCGCCAGGACCTCGGTCAGGTCTTTGGTGATCCGCACCACCGACACGTCGAAGGTCCCGCCGCCCAGGTCGTAGACCAGGATGGTCTTACCCTGGGGGTGGTCCACCTCGTAGGCCAGCGCGGCGGCGGTCGGCTCATTGATAATGCGCACCACCTCCAGCCCCGCCAGTTCGCCGGCGTCACGTGTTGCCTGGCGCTGGGCGTCGGAAAAATAGGCCGGGACCGTGATCACCGCGCGGGTCACCGGCTGCCCCAGGTCGCGCTCCGCCGCCTGCTTCAGGCGCTTCAGGATCAGGGCCGAGATCTCTTGCGGGGTGTAGGACTGGGGCCCCATCGCGACCTTGGTGTCTTCCCCCATGCGCCGCTTGATGGAGCGGATGGTGCGCTCCGGATAGAGTGCATACTGGTTGCGGGCCGCTTGGCCGACCAGCAGGGCGCCGTCGTCCGCCAGACCCACGACGGAGGGCAGGAGCTTGGCCCCGTCCACCTCGATGATGCGGGAAATCCCGTCCTGAACCACCGCCACCTCCGAGTTGGTGGTGCCGAGGTCGATGCCAATGATGATGTCGCTCATGGTGTCCTGTGGTAGGTCGTGGGTAATAGAAATGGAAAAAGGGCGGTCGATGGGCATTCGCTCGCTGCGTGCTGCGGGCTAAGGTGATTTCCTACAATTGGCATACCGCCGAGCGTAGGTGCGACTTAAGTCGCACCTACATCCGATCCGACGGTGGTTGGTATCAGGTTTTTCGGAAATCACCTAAGGCGTGTCCCCCGTCAGCCGGTTGACCACGACCTCGGCCGGGCGCAGCAGGCGCTCGCCTTGGACGAAGCCGCGGCGCACCTCGGCCAGCACCAGGCCGGTGGCCTGCTTGGGATCGCGGCCGACCTCGGCGGCTTGCATGGTATGGGGATCGAAGCGCTGGCCGATCACCCGTAGCGCCTGGACACCGCGCCGGGCCAGCAGGTCGTCTAAGCGCCGCAGATTCATGTCTAGCCCCGCAGCCATCGCGGTGACGAACCCGCCCGTGCCGCCCCACCGGATGAGCCAGCCGGGGCGATAGCGGTGCGCCTGATCGGCCGCCGCCTGGAGCCGGTCACGCAGCTCCAGCAGTTCCCGCAGCAGGTCGCGCTGCTGGTCCTCGCTGGCACGCCGCTGCGCCTCGGCGCGCTGGGCCTGTCCCTCCTCCAGCCGGTCCTGGGCCTGGCGTACCAGGTCGAAGGCGTCGCGGAACTGATCCAGCGCCCCTTTCACCTGGCGGGATTCGATCTTCACCTCATTCTTGAGGGCGGCGAGCTGCGCGAGCAGGGTGAACAGGTCCGGTGCCGCGGCCTCGGTGGTCGCGGCTGCGGCGTCATCCGTCGCGCTGTCATCCAGGCCGTGCAGATAGGCGCTGAAGCGCCCGAGCAGTTGCTCGCGGGTCGCGGCGTCCATCAGTCCCCCCCACGCAGCAGCGCATCGAAGAGTGCCCGGCCGGGACGCCGGGGGGCGCCCACCGGGTCGGCCCGGTCGAGGATGTCGGTCAGGGTCGGCGGTTGCTGGTCGAACAGCGCCTGGGCGAGGCGGGCGCGCTGGGTGCGCAGTGATTCGTAGGCGGCGCGCAGGGCCTGGAAACGCTGGGGATCGCGCTCCGGCGGGCAGGTCTTGACGGCCGCCAAATAGGCGGCGTGGACGGCGGCGTCGTCCGCGTCCGGGGGCAAGCCAAGGGTCAGGTAGGGGTCGCTCATCCAATTCGCTCGTTCAAAAGAGTTCAAACTGCTCGGGGGCGTCGTCGTCCGGGGCCTCGGGACCCGGCACCTGACGCCCGCCGCGCTTACCCTTGGGGCCTGGCCTGGGCGGCCCCTGGGGCGGATCGATCCGGGGGCGGGGGGCCGGTCCGGGCAGCATCCCCGAACCGAAGTCGGGCAGGGACTCGCGCATCAGTTCGGCCACCTCCTCGATCATCCGCGCCCGGCCTATCTCGCGCTCGCGCTGCTTGAACTCGGCGCGCTCCTTGGCGCTGAGCCCGGCCATCTTGAGCAGTTGGTCGATCCCCACGATCTCGATCAGGGCGCGCAGTGCGTCGTCCGGTGCAATCCCGAATGCGCCCGGGTCCAGCCCCTCGTCATCGTCATCGTCGAAATCATCCTCGAACGGGTTGGTGAAGAACCCGCCGGAGCGGCCGCCGAAGAGTCCTGGCGGCGGATACTGCATGAGGACCTGTTCGATGCGATGGGCGGTACGCTCGTCGCCGGCCCCGCGCGCCTGGTCCATGGCGTCTTCCAGTCGGACCAGGTCGGCGCGCTTCGGGGAGCTCCCGCGACCCGTCCGACGGGACTCGAACTGATGCAGCACAAACACGGGAGTGCCCGGCCAGCGCTTGAGTGCGGCCTCAGCGAAGGCCCGCCGTGCCTCGGTCAAGCCGGCCCGGCGCAGGGTATCGCAGGCCGACTCCGACTCGGCCCGGGTGAGGGGCCACTTGGCGGCGGCGCCGAGCGGTTTCTCAAGCAGGCGGCGCAAGTCAGCCGCGAGCCCCTCGCCCCCGTCCAGATGGGTGCGCAGCCGTGCCAGGACGGCCGCCAGGTCCGTCTGGTCGGACACCTTGACCTTGCCCAGCCCCACGGCCTTGAGCGCCCAGGCCGCGGTGCGGCCGATGGCGACCGCCTCCAGGGCGAGGGCGAGAGCGGCGGACAGGCCACCGCCCAGGGCGGCGACCTGCGCGTCCAGGGCGGTCCGGCCGCGGGCCTCATCCTGCGTGAGGTCGAGCAGGCCGACGAGCAGCTCGCGCCGGTCACGCCAGCGCCCGCCTTGGTCCCACTCGGCCGCCTGCTCCAATTCTTTGCGGGCCAGGTCGGCGCGGGCAGTGCGGATCTGCTTGCGGGCGTGGGCCAGATGGGCCTTCACCAGGCGCTCCCGGGCGCCGGTATTGATGGGGTCCAGGGCCAGGATCTCGCGGGCATAGCGGGCGGCCTTCTTGAAGGCGTCCCCGGCCAGGGCCAGGTCCAGTGCAGCGGTCAGTAACCCCACATCGTTGGGTAAGCGTTTGAGACCCTGATCCAGCAGCGGGCGGGCGGTCTTGAGGTCACCGCCGCGCAGGTAATAGCGGACCAGACGCTCGTAGATTTCAGGGGCGTCCGGATCATAGTCGAGGCTCAAGGTGACCGCGTCGGCCAAGGCCCGGTCCGAGGCATCCAGCTCCGTGGAGGGGGTCACCTTGGCCAGGATGTCCCGGTGGTTGTCCACGCGGCGCAGCACCAGGGCGACGCGCAGTGCCTCCACACTCCCGGCCGGTCCCGGGCCGGTCTGGATCAGATGGTGGGCATAGGCGGACCAGGCCTCGATGTCCTCCCAAGGGTTGTTGATCTCCTCGGCGTGCCAGGCGGCGACCAGCAGTCGCTCCTCCGGGGACAGGCGACGGGCGCCCCCTTCGGTGAGCAGGGCCGCGCTCTTGGGGAAGCCGGGGATCAGCAGGCGCAGGGCCTGGCGTCGCGCCCAGTCCTCGCCCAAGAGCACCCGGCGGCGGTGCAGCAGGCGCAGCAGCGGCTGCGGGCCTTGGTTCGTGACCTTGCGCGTCTCCTCCCACAGGGCCTGGCGCTCATCACCCCAGCCGGCCAGGGTCAGGGCGAAGCGACGGGTATGATCCCCGGCGGCTGCCAACCGCGACGCGAGCGTCGGCGCGGGACCCAGGGCCAGGGCACAGGCGCGTCGCAGGGGCGCGAAGCCGGAGTCGTCGCCGATCCGCTCCAGCAGTGCGGACGCCTCAGCGGGGGCCGTCGGAGCCCGCTGCAGGGCCTTGAGGACCTGGGCCAGGTCGCGATAGGGCGAGCGGAAGGGGATGGCGGCCAAGGCGTCGCGCAGGGCGTCGTCATCGCCCCGGCAGTAGGCGTCCAGGGCCGCGGCGGCCACCGGTCCCTGGACGCGGATCGGATCATCGGCGGGAAGCCCCGCAATCAGCGCCGGTTCAGCCGCCAGATGCAGGGCGGCCAAGTGGGTGCGCAGGGCGGTCAGGGTCGCGGCGTCCAGGCGGTCGCCCGCCTGGTCCAGCCGGTCGAGCACCGCCTGGACCTGTCCCAGGCGCAGGAGCAGGGCAAAATAGTCGGGGTCTGGCGGCAGCTCCGGGGCCACCTGGGCGCGGTTCTCCCACAGCGTGAGGGCCTCTTTGGGCATCCCCTTGGCCGCCAACTCCCGGGCCCGACCGGCATAGGCTGCGGCCAGTTCGCTCCGCCACTGGGGGCGGTCCTCGATCTTGAGCAGGTCCTTGTAGGCCGCCGTGGCCTCGCGCCAACGCCCTGCGGCGGCGTGGCCTTGGGCCAAGGCCAACAGCGCCGGTGCCGACTGTTCGCTCGATTTGGACTTGGGCACCGCGGCGCCGACTTTGCGTGGTTTTTTCATGCGATCATCCAGACCCGTCGATGCCCCGGCTGGCCCGGGGCGCGTCAGCGAATACCTAGGTTACCGTGAAAGTCGCGCCGGGAGCGCGCTCCACTTCCCCCTCTCCGTCTCGGAGAGGGCGGGGTGAGGGGACGGCCATGTCCGCGTGATGTGTTGTCGCGTCGGTAAGCGGCGAAGAACATCGGCTTGCTCCGCGCGGCGACACATCCTAAAGTACGGCGCCCTGGCCGCGCCGCTTAGTGTAGCACTGCCTCCAGGCCGTCGGCGGTGGGGATGCGCTCGGACCAGATTCGGGGTCGGCGCGCGCACTGCCTCGCCCGGCGGGCCGAATTTGGCCTCGATCAGGCCGCAAATGGGCATGCAGTTCGTTCAACACGTCGTTGAACGGTTGGCCTTGAATCGGTTTACGGATGGTTGCCATCGATTTGTCTCAATTGTATGTCATAGGCACCTGGGAACAGCAGGCCGCGACGACCGCCAGGCGGCTGCCGTCGTGGCCTCAAGTGTCGGAAGGGTTTGGCTGTCTGGGGAGGTCAGTTCTTACAGGTCTTGATGCCCAGCAGGGTATAGGCCGGGCACCAGCCGATCAGGGCGGTGAGCAGGGGGACGATGCCGATCCAGCCCCAGAGACCCAAGTGGCCGGTGAGGGTCAGGGCGATCAGCGCAATACCGACAATGGCGCGCAGGGCGCGATCGATGGTTCCGGCGTTCGTGGTGATACTCATGCGTCAGTTCTCTAAAAGGTGATTGATCGAAGGGTGGGGAAACGTCGTCAAATCAGCGGCCTCGATCATCATTCCGGCCACTGATCCATGGGGTGCAAAGCGCCGCGATTCTGGGGGCGCCGCACCCAAGTCGCGGGCGCGGCCTCGCAGTAAACCGCAAGGCGGCGATGACTTGCGAGGTTTCGCCGCGCTGGGGTGCGGCGCTCCCCGGGGGGCGGAAGGCCAAGCTAAACGCATCAGCGGCCGGAACGATGGTCAAGGCCAACAGCCTAGCGCTCCCGCGGATAGGGCCAGGCGGCGACACCGCCTTCCATGACCTTGACATTGCGCCAGCCATGCCCTTGCAGGATGGCCGCGCATTCGTATCCCCGCAGCGAGATGGCACAGTAGACGATGATCTCCCGGTCCTTGTTCTGCGGCAGCTCATTGAGCCGCGCGCGCAGTGCGCCCTGCGGGATCAGGGTCTCGCCGATACCGAGCCGCATGGTTTCAAATTCGCGGGGGGTGCGGGTGTCGAGAATAAAGCAGTCCGCACCGGTGGCGAGGCGCTGTTTGACCTCGGCGGCGCAGATCCCCGGCATACGCCCGAGTAGCTTGTTTTCCATGACGTGGGCGCAGACGATGACGTGATCGAGCGCCAGTGAATAGGGTGGCGCATAGGGCAGGTCGGCATTGGCGAGGTCATCGATGGTGAGCCGACCCCGAATCGCCATCGCCACCGTGGCAACCCGCTTGCTGACATCGCCGGGGCCGATACATTGAAGGCCCAGGACCCGGCCGGTCTGGCGCTGCGCGACCATCTTGCTGATCAAGAGCTTGCCGTTCATGAAACCCGGGATGTCGAGCCCCGCCACGGTCACGGTTTCGATGTCCGTCAGTCCAGCAGCGCGCGCCTGTTCCGCGCTCAGTCCCGTAAAGCCGACCGTGTAATCGAATATCTTGCAGATGCCGGTGTGGGTGACCCCGGGAAAACGGGCGGCTCCGGCGTGGATCAGGTTCTGCCCGATGACCCGCCCCTGTAGGTTGGCCAGATCGCCATAGGGTGCGAGCACTTTCTGGCCAGTGATGAGCGAGGTGCACTCCACGCAATCGCCACCGGCATAGATGTCCGGGTCGGACGTCTGCATCCAGTCGTTGACCTCGATTCCGCCCAGTGCGCCGATCGCGAGCCCCGCCGATGCGGCGAGCGCCACGTTCGGTTTGACCCCGACCGCCACCACCGCGAGCTCGCAGGGCAGCTCGGTGCCGTTGTCGAGTTTCACCCCGGTGAGTGTTCCATCGGTGCCGAGGAAGGCGGCGACGCCGTTACCCGTGATGATGTCTGCGCCATGGGTGCGGACGTAATTCTCCACGAGCTTGGCGAGTTCCGGGTCCAGGAAGGGTAGGATCGCGGCCGTCTTCTCGATGACTGTGGTCTGGATGCCGGCCAGATGCAGGGCCTCGCAGACCTCGAAGCCGATCAGCCCGCCGCCCACGACCACCGCGGTGCGGACCTGTTTGGCGTCCCGCACGGCGCGCAGGGCATCGGCGTCGGCCAACGAATGCAGGCTCAGTACGCCATCCAGGGTCACACCCGGCACGGGCGGATAGAGGGTGCTGGCGCCGGTGGCGATCACCAGCTTGTCATAGGGTAGGATGCGGGTGGTCCCGCTGGGCAGGTGCTTGCAGGTGACGGTCTTGGCCGTGCGGTCGATGGCCAGGGCTTGGGTTTCCACCAGGGCCTCAATGCCCTTGGCCTTTTCGAAAAAGGTGGGGTCCCGCACGATGCCGGCCGGGGTGCAGATCAACAGATTGCGGTCATCGAAGACCCCGCCGACGTAATAGTGGTAGCCGCAGGAGGCCATCGACAGATCGGGCTCCTGCTGGATGATGGTGATGGCGGCGTGCTCATCCAGGCGACGGGCCTTGGCCGCCGCCTTGGGGCCGGCGGCGGACCCACCGATGACGACGATCTTGAGCGGTTGCGGTGACATAGAACGGGTTCCGGTGGAGACGAACCGCCGCGGCCGGGCCGGGGCGATGCGGGGATGGGTTGCAGGGGAGTGTACGGGGTCGCCGTGGCGAGGGCATTGATAAACGTCGCAGTCGGGGTCTCGGATATCGCCGGCGGCCACCCGCAACAGGGGCGGCGGGACCCTGGCGCACGCCGTGCTGTTGGCGGCGTACAACTGGCAATGTGCTAGTCTTTCTCCGGCTCCCAGGCGACCACGGCCCAGTCGGCCTGCTCGGCGAGCCTGTCCGCTACCCGGAGAATCCATGAACGACTTTAGCCCTGGCCCTCAACCTGGTCGGCGCCTAACCGCCGTAAGGTCGCTCGTCATGGCCGCTGCCCTGCTGATCCTGGCCGGGTCCCTGCCGGCGGCGGCTGACGCGCCGCCGGAGAATCGTGCGTGTCTGCGCTGTCACGCGATGTCGACCCTGGCCTACCGGGACGGCACCACGGGCAATCTGATCGATCTGTCAATCGACCCAAGGCGCCTGGCGGGGTCGGTCCATGGCAAGCTCGCGTGCGTCAAGTGCCATGTGCAAGACTACGCGTACTATCCTCACCCGCAGCGCACCAAACCCGAGCCACTCGACTGTGTCGGCTGTCACCGGGAAGGGCAGGCGCGGACCCACTATCCGTTCCAGGCCATCGCGGATCAATATGCCAAGAGTATCCACGGCAACGGGGATGACCCCAAGCTGCGGGACTTCGGTTGTCATTCCTGTCACGATCCGCACGCGTTGCGCGTCTCCACGCCCGGCAAGGCGCTCGCTGAGATCGTTGCGGACGATAACCGGGTCTGCCTGTCCTGCCATGTCGAAGTCAGCGATCCGTTGCGCGACCGACACCACTGGCTGCCGAATCGGCAGGCGCATTGGGCAGCGGTGCGCTGTGTGGAGTGTCACACGCCGATGGCGACGCTGGCCGATGCCGACCAGCGGGTCTCGCACCAGATCTTGCCGGCCAGGCAGAGCAATCGTGACTGCGTCAACTGTCATTCCGGTAATCAGCGTCTGCTCAGTCGGCTCTATGCCTATCGTTCCCAGGAAGAGCTGGCGCGCGATGGGTTGTTCGCCAAGGCGGTCTTTAACGAGGCCTATGTGGTCGGCATGAGTCGCAGTCCGCTGATCGACCGTCTGAGCCTGGCGTTTATCGGCTTGACTGGGCTGGGCTTGATCGCCCATGGCGTCGGTCGGTATCTGGCCTATCGCCGGGCAGGGGAGAAACACGCATGAGTGCCATCTATCTGTATCCGCGCTGGTTGCGACTCTGGCATTGGCTCAGCGCCCTGTTATTTCTGATGTTGCTCGTTTCCGGCGCCAGTATGCACTATGCCGGCAACCCGTGGCTATTGAGCTTTAGGCGCGCGGTGCTGATCCACAATGCCGCCGGCATCCTGTTGACGCTCGGTTGGATCGGCTTCATCGTCGGCAACCTGATCAGTGACAATGGCCGTCACTATCGTATCCATTGGCGCGGCCTGGTGGGGCGCCTGAGCGCTCAGGTCCGTTACTACAGTTATGGCATCTTCCACGGTGCGCAGCATCCCTTTGCGGTGAGTTCTGCGATGAAATTCAACGTCCTGCAGCAGTTGAGCTATCTCGGGGTGATGTATCTGCTGATGCCGCTGCTGATCGTGAGCGGCTGGGCCTTCCTGTTCGCGGCCTACTTGCCTGAGACCTTGTTCGGGATCGGTGCACTCTGGAGCGTCGCCATGATCCATCTGACAGTGGCCTATTGCCTGGTGCTCTTTTTGATGACCCATCTCTATATGATCACGACCGGGGAGACGCTCTTCACCAATCTGCGGGCGATGCTCACCGGTTGGGATCGTGAAAGCGGGAGGCCGGCGCCATGAGGCGCATTAGTCACCAGCCGGTGGCGTTCGCTAGGCCGCCCGGGGTTGCATCATGAGTTTCGCCATCCATACTTTCCGCCGCCTCGGAGCCAGGCGCGTCCTGCGCTTCACTGCCATCCTGCTGATCGTGCTGGTACTGGCCTACCAGTTTCTCTATCCGCTGCTCTTCGATGCCTATGTCGGCCAGACCAATGCCATGCTGACCTACGCCAACAGCCAGACCCTGAGCGAACGGGAGTTCGAGGTCCTGGCGCGGGACTTGGGTCGACAGGTGCGTTATGCCAGGGCCGCGGCCAGCGTCGGCGCCGATCAGGCACCGCTTGCCCGTCAGGTCAAGATCGCGCTGCTGATGAATACGCCATCACTCATCCGGGAAGCCGCACCCAGGCATGTCGACTATTTCCGCGACGCCGGCATCCGCTGTTATCAGGGGCCGCGCACCTGTCTGGGTTGTCACCCCACCATGAAGGCGCGTGGCGATGACGGGCATCTGCGCTCGGTCGACACGCTGGATAACCTGGTCAACTCGATCCATTTCACGTTCCAGAGCGATTCCGGCGGTTTCTCCACCTATGGCTATGATGGACGCCAGGTCAATGCCCCCGGCTCTCACCGGATTCCGGTCGGCAAGATCGATCGGGCCTGCGGCATCCCCGGCAGCTTCAGCTGGACCGGCTGGGCCGCGTTGGTCGCCAGCCGTCCCGCGGCCACGCTGGGTGCGGTGCAACTGCGCAGTGAGGGTTGCGGTCAGTGCCATATCGGCGGCAACTATCAACCGCCCACCGAAAAGATGATGCCGGTCGGCGACGTGCCCGGCGAGGTCAAGGATGGGATCGACTGTCTGATCTGTCACGCGACCGACTACGACATGAATCAGCGTCATGTCATCGCCGATGTGCATGGCCGGCGCTGGAACCAGGACCGGAGCATGCGCGCGGCACTCTCCGTGGGGCCGACGCGTAATGACCACTGTCTGCGCTGTCATCAGCACAACCTGGGCGGCGATGCCTATCCGCACAACCAGGCCGCCCAGGCGCTCGGCAGCGAGAATAGGCGCATCCTGCATCGGGGTGCCAAGCGTGGTAATCCATTCAGTCCGCAGGACGACGTGCATGCCGCGGCGGCTGTCCAGTGTACCGACTGTCATGTCCCGGAAGGGCACCGGATTCCGCGCGGGCGACTGGGCGTGGACCTGGTCGCCGACGATCTGCCCAGCCGCGCGGTGTCGTGTGAGCGTTGCCACACCCGCGCCCCGCACAACCATTCGCAAGAGCGGGCACTACTCAATGGGCACGTCGCCCGGTTGGCCTGCGAGACGTGTCACATCAAGGCGTTGCAGGAAACGAGCGTGGTGCTGCGCGATTGGGTGCATCCCACCTGGAACGCGGCAGAGGGGATCTTTGAGCCAACCGACATCTATCGCTCCGGGGCGCCCGGCAAGGGCTTTACCTTCCTTTGGTTCAATGGCAACGGGACCTTCCTGGCCAATGCGCTCGGCAACAATCCGAGTGGGACGATGGATTATGATCCACTCATGCAGCAGTTGGTGCATATCCGGGACCCGGAGGTGATCGCCGCCATCCGCACCGCGGCCATCGAACTGAAGGCGCGCTATCCACAGCTCGATATTGACGCCTATGTTCGGGCAGCGACCGATCCGCTTTCGCAATTGTCGTCCGCGGCGCTGGAGCGACGCCGCGCGATGATCGACAAGAACCTGCGGGCGGTGATGGCGATGGGGGAGAGTCGGATCTATCCGTTCAAGCTCTTCAATGCCATGATGTACGAGGACATGGGTAACCAGGGGCCCTTCGGCGCCATGATCCTGCCGTTCGACTATCCGGTCTATTATGAAACCGGCGACTCCCGGGCGGCCGTCGCGCAGGCGGTGCGCAATCCTATTATCCAGCGCATGTATCAGACGCCGTTCAAGTTGTACATGATGGACGAGTTCATGTCCTATTTCGGTGTGGCCGGGGGCTGGAAGACCAATTATCCGCTCGTGAACGGCACGCTGGTGAACGTTGAGCCGCACTGGATGCGCCAGATGGCGACGCTGACGATCAATCACGGCATCCAGGCCAAGGGGCGCGACTGCAGGGAGTGTCATGCGCCGGACGGCATCATGGACTTTGCCGGGCTGGGTTACCCGCCCGAGCGGGTTGCTGAGCTGCGCAATCCCGACCCACTCAATTCCACCCTGCTGTTCGATCGGGGGGATACGCAGCGTGCCAAGACGCAATCCGTAGATACACCGGCCCCGCCGATGCCGTAGCGGCGGCCTTGATCCTGTCCATTGGGAGTGCAGTACTATGATTGAAATCGAGTATGTCGTCAGAGACCAGAAGGGGATCGAGAGATTGCGTACCACCGATAAAAAGGCGGCAGACGCCTATGACAAGGCCCTGGAGACGGCGGAGCGCCTCGCTGACCTGCTGCGCCAGGACGCGGTCTTGCCGGGGCTGGCAGAGCATGATCTGGAGGAGTTGACCATTTACCTGGCCCGCAACGCCCGCCAGGTCGAGCGTATCCTCAAGGGCAAGGAGGCGGAGCGTGCTACGACCGCAGACGTGGCGGCGTCCCCGGATAACGTCACGCCCTTGCGGGCGGCGGGCTAGGCGCTGGCCGGGCCAAGGCCGGCCCCCGAGCCCCGTTGCTCAAGGGCCAAACGTTCTGGCCACGCGGAAACCCAGCGCGCCGTTGCGCAGATCGGTGGTGCTGCGCAGGCGGAAAGCAGCGCGCAGAAAATGCGGATCGTTGTCCCAGGAGCCGCCGCGCATGACGCGCTGCTGGCGGTCTGAGCAGTCAGCCTCCCATGCCGAACCATTCGCGGGGGCGCCGGTGTAGCTGTCATGCCAACAATCCTGCACCCACTCCCAGACATTGCCGTGCAGGTCGAAGAGCCCCCAGGGATTGGCCGGATAGCCCCCCACCGGTTGGCTCTTGCCGAGCGCAGCCCCGCTCTTGGCACCGCAGCCGGGGTAGTCGGTGCTGTCGCTATAGTTGGCTTGGCCGGTCGTGATGCAGTCGCCGGTGCTGAAGGCGGTCGTGGTCCCGGCACGAGCGGCATATTCCCATTCTGCTTCGCTGGGTAGGCGATAGTGCTGGCCGGTCTGTTGGTCGAGCCAAGACAGATACTGCTGGACGTCGTCCCAGGAGACGTTGATCACCGGTCGGCGACGGTTGCCCCAGCCCGCATCGTTCGGCACCTGCGAGCAACCGCCGGCGGCGACACAGGCGTCCCACTGGTCGAAGGTGACCTCGATCTTGCCGATCGCAAAGGCAGGGAGACTCACGGTGTGGACCGGCCTTTCGTTGTCGTGGCACACCGGATCGCCCGCGAGGCAGCCCATGCGGAAACTCCCGGCGGGCAGGGTGATCGTCTCGGGTATCGGGCGCTGGTCGCCGGCCGCAACGGGGTGGACGGCGAGGGCGGCGAACAGGACCGCGCCGGCGATGGCGGGGGGGCGGATGCCAAAGGGTCTCATCGGGTGGTTTCCTGCTGATTCGGAATAGGGGGCGCACTTGAGTCGGTCCGGGCAGATAATGATTGCCCGCACGCAAAGACCCGCCGCCAGTCGGCCGGGGGTCCGACTGGCGGCGGGTCTGGAAGCGTGCCGTCCCTGGCCGAAATTCCTTATCAAGACCGCGTCCGTACAGTCAATCTGGTCAATCCGAAACACACTCCCGAAGGTTCCTGCGGCCACCCATGGGGCCTCGTATCCATCGAACTGCCCGGCATCCTGCTCCCTGTCGCGCGGTCTCACAATCCCTGTCACGGCGTCCTTGTCGCACCCTGATCGCGCCCGGTGTCCTGTGACCGGTCCTGTTTGCGTCCCTTCGATGGTTAACAGGATAGCCGGGCGGCCTGATGGCGGGCAGGGACAAAGTGCCCGTGGTGGACGGGGAAAAGGCTCACCAACGTGTAGGACCTGTCTGACACGGCTCGCTTCAGGAGGGGCGCAGCCGTTGCGCCCAGCCCTCGGCCGCGCCGATCACCGCCGCCGGGTCGAGGCTGGTCGGCGCGCCGTCGCGGATCACCTGGCGGCCTTGGATCCAGACCTGCCGGACCTGGTGGCGTCCGGCCGCGTAGACCAGCTGCGAGACCGGGTGGTAGAGGGGCTGGGTGTGGGCATCGCGCAGGTCGAGTGCCACCAAGTCGGCAGACTTGCCGGGCTCGATGGACCCGATTTCCCGCTCCAGGCCCAGTGCACGCGCGCCATTGAGCGTGGCCATGCGCAGCGCCTGGGCCGCCGGGAGCGCCGCTGCCGATCCGGACACACCCTTGGCGAGCAGGGCGGCGGTGCGCATCTCCCCGAGCATGTCCAGGTCGTTATTGCTGGCCGCCCCGTCGGTGCCCAGCGCGACGTTGACGCCGGCCTCCAGCAGTCGGACCACCGGACAGAATCCGCTGGCGAGCTTGAGATTGGACTCCGGGCAGTGCACCACGTGCGCCCCGGCGGCGGCCAGGCGCTCGATCTCGGTGTCTTCCAGTTGGGTCATGTGGACCGCGACCAGGCCGGGCCCGATGAGGCCCAGCGACTCCAGGCGGGCGAGGGGGCGCTCACCGTGGTCCCGCAAGGACTGGACCACCTCGTCGCGGGCCTCGTGCAAATGGATATGGACCGGCACCTCCAGCTCATCGGCCAGGGTGCGCAGCCGCTCCAGGGGGGCGTTGGAGACCGCGTAGGGTGAGTGGGGGGCGAAGCCGACGCGGATCAAAGGGTGGTCTCGGTAGTGGGCGTGCATGGCCAGGCCCTTGGCGATATAGGCGTCAGCGCCGTCGCCGTAGCCGGTGGGAAAGTCCACGACCATCATTCCGATCACCGCCCGCATCCCGGCGTCCGCCGCCACCTGGGCGGTGACCTCCGGGAACAAATACATGTCGTTGAAGCAGGTGACCCCACCACGCAGCATCTCCAACACCGCCAGCCGGCTGCCGTCGCCCACGAAGCCCGGGTCGACCCAACGCTTCTCCATCGGCCACATGTACTCGTGCAGCCAGGTCATGAGCGGCAGATCATCGGCGAAGCCGCGCAGCAGGGTCATGGCCGCATGGGTGTGGGCATTGACCAGGCCCGGGATCAACACGTGGCCGGGGAGTTCCAGGACCCGCGTGGCGGTGATCGACTGGCGGGCCTGCGCGGCGGGCAGGACGGCGAGGATGCGCCCGTCGGCCACCGCGACTGCATGCTCCTTGAGCTGCCGGTCCTGCGCGTCGACGGGCAGCAGCCACTGGGGGTAGATCAGAAGCTCGGCTTGCATGAGGCAGGTCCTATGGCAGCGGGGCGCGAATCGGCGACAATGGGGAGAATCATCGTAACCGGAGCCTCTATGGAAACCAATATCCCGACCACCCCCACCCCCGACGACGCCGCCCTCTGGCACGACGGTCGACTCTATCTGGCCGAGCAGCGGCTGTTGCCCGACCGGGTCGAGTTCCTGGTCTACGACACCGCCCCGGCGGTGGCCGAGGCCATCCACTCAATGGTGGTGCGTGGCGCCCCGGCCATCGGGGTGGCGGCCGCCTATGGTGTGGTGCTGGCCGCACGCTCGGCCTACGGCGCGGCCGGTTCGGACTGGCAGGCGGCGATCGTGCCCGACCTGGAGCGGCTGGCCGCGGCCCGTCCCACGGCGGTGAATCTCGCCTGGGCGGTACGGCGCCTGCGCGCAATGATCGACCGCCTGGATGGCGCCGACCCGGTCCAGACTCTGCTGGATGAGGCCCTGTTGATCCATGCGGAAGATCGGGCCGCCAACCATCGGATGGGCGACCTGGGGGCCGAACTGATCGACGGGCCAACCGACGTCATCACCCACTGTAACGCCGGGGCCATCGCCACCGGCGGCTACGGGACCGCCCTGGGGGTGATTCGCAGCGCCTACTCGGCCGGCAAGATCCGCCGGGTCTACGCGGACGAGACCAGGCCCTGGATGCAGGGTGCGCGGCTCACCGCCTGGGAGTTGATGGACTCCGGGATTCCGGTGACCCTACAGGCGGACGGGGCGGCGGCCAGCCTGATGGCAGGCGGCGGGATCGGCTGGGTGATCGTCGGCTCCGACCGTATTGCCGCCAACGGCGATGTGGCCAACAAGATCGGTACCTATGGGCTGGCGGTGCTGGCCAAGTACCACGGGGTCAAGGTCATGGTCGCGGCGCCGACCTCCACCGTCGACATGGCGATCGCCAGCGGTGCCGAGATCCCCATCGAGGAGCGCGACCCGGAGGAACTGCTCTCCTGCGGGGGCCGGCGCCTGGCACCAAAGGGATGCGCCGCCCGTAACCCGGTGTTCGATGTGACCCCCGCCGCCCTGGTGGACGCCATCGTCACCGAGCGGGGGGTGGTGCTGGCGCCCACCACGCAGAAGATGCGGGCGCTGATGGGCTGATCCGTCAGCTATTCTTAGTGGCTGTACCCGGCCATGAACCCAAAGCCCGAGGAGGTCTCGAACGCCATGAACAGCAAGTTGTTTTTTCTGTTGATCGGGTTGACGTTGATGTTCTCGGGCTGGGTTGCAGCCCAGGAGCCAGAGCCGGACAAGACCCTGTCGCCCTATTTTCTGGTGCAGGGCGACGCGTCGGACGTGGAGCAGTTTGCGCTCCAGTCCACGGCGGCGGAGGTCAAGATCGCCGGCGTGATTGCCGACGTGCTCGTGACGCAGGTCTACAAGAACGACGGCAAGCGCCCCATTGAGGCCATCTATGTCTTTCCGGCCTCGACCCGGGCCGCGGTCTATGGCATGAAGATGACCATCGGCGAGCGCGTGATCGTGGCGAACATCGAGGAACGGCAGAAGGCCCGTCAGCAGTATGAGCAGGCGCGCGACCGCGGCCAGAGTGCCTCGCTCCTGGAACAACAGCGCCCCAATGTCTTTCAGATGAATGTCGCCAACATCATGCCCGGCGACCACCTCAAGGTCGAACTGCGCTATACCGAGCTGCTCGTCCCCGAGTCCGGCGTCTACTCATTTGCCTATCCCACGGTGGTCGGTCCACGCTACTCCAATCAGGCCGCCGCCGGCGCGCCCGCCAACGAGCACTGGGTGGCCAACCCTTACCTGCGCGAGGGCGCTGCCGCGCCCTATACATTCGACCTGAAGGTCGATCTCGCAGCGGGCCTGCCGATTGCGGACCTGGCATCCCGCAGCCATGAGGTGGACGTTAACTATGAGGGCAAGGACCGCGCCCGTGTCACGCTCAAGCCCGAGGAAAGAACCGGGGGTAACCGCGACTTCATCCTCAACTATCGTCTGGCCGGCGACCGTATCGACACCGGCCTGCTGCTGTGGCAGGGCGAGCGCGAGAACTTTTTTCTGCTCATGGCCCAGCCGCCCAAGCACGTGCGGCCTGAGTTGGTTCCGCCCCGCGAGTATATCTTTATCATGGACGTGTCCGGCTCCATGCACGGGTTCCCGATCGAAACCTCCAAGGTATTGATTAAGAAACTAATCGGCCGACTCCGGCCGGAGGACCGCTTCAACGTGCTGACCTTCTCGGGCGATAACAGCATCCTCGCCGAGCAGAGCCTGCCTGCCACTGCGGCCAACATTGCCAACGCCTTCCAGACCATCGATCAGCAGCGCGGCGGTGGTGGCACCGAGTTGCTTCCCGCGCTCAAGCGTGCACTCGGCCTTGGCCGCTCCGCGGGTATCTCACGCTCCTTCATTATCGTCACCGACGGTTATGTCAATATCGAAAAGGAGGCGTTCGAGCTGATCCGCAACCAGTTGGGCGAGGCCAATGTCTTCGCCTTCGGCATCGGCTCCTCGGTCAATCGCTTCCTGATCGAGGGCCTGGCCCGCGCCGGGATGGGCGAGCCATTCATCGTCGATAACCCGCAGCGTGCCGAGGCCGCGGCCGAGCGCCTACGCAATTACATCGAGAATCCGGTGCTCACCGACGTGCGGGTCGCGTACCAGGGTTTCACCGTGAGTGAGGTCGAGCCGCCGAGCATTCCCGACGTGCTCGCCGAGCGGCCGGTGATCGTGTTCGGCAAGTGGCAGGGCACACCCGCGGGCGAGATCGTCATTACCGGTAAGACCGGCGAAGGGGGCTACCGCGAGGTCATCCCGGTCGGCTCGACCAAGCCCGCCGATACCAACGTCGCCTTGCGCTATCTCTGGGCACGCCAACGCATCGCCGTGCTTGATGACTTCAACCGGGTCGATCCCAACGACGAGCGTGTGAAGGAAGTGACTAAACTGGGACTCACCTATAACCTGCTCACGGCCTACACCTCCTTTGTGGCCATCGACTCCGCGGTCCGCAACCAGGATCGTCCGCCGGTCACCGTCAAGCAGCCACTGCCACTGCCGCAGGGTGTGCCCAATCTCGCGGTCGGCGGTGCTGCTCCTGGCCCCCGGGCGGCCGCGCCCATGAGTATGGGAGAGCGCATGGCGGCACCCGCACGCCAAGCCAAGTCAGACGCCAAGCCAGCCCCCGCAGTGGACGCGGAGAAAGTGGCCTCAGAGCTTGTTGCGGCTGGCCCGGTGGCGGCGATAGAGACCCTTACTGTCACCGGCGTACGCACTGCGGCGGACCTCCGCCCGGTGATTGAGACGGGACTTGATGGGATCGCGAAGTGTTTGGCCAAGGGCGCCAACCGCTCCGGTCGGATGACCTTCACCTTCACGATCGACGCTCAAGGTCGGGTGACTGACCTGAAACTCACCACCAGTGAACTGGGTTACGGCGAGACCGAGCGTTGCGTCAAGGAGCAGATCAAGCACTGGGGCTTCCCCACCGGAGCAGCCGCCGGCGTGACTGTCACCTTCGCGATCAAGCCCTGAGGGATCTTGCTCTGGCCATCGCGGCCGGGGGCAGCCCCCCGGCCGCGACGAAGCCACCTGCGGGGTGGTAGACGATCAAATTCCGGTCTTCTCGGACGCCCCGAGTATCTCGAGTTGGACCTTGCTGACGCCCTTGGCGACGAGTCCGATTTCGCTCGCGGCGGCGCGCGAGAGGTCGATGACGCGGCCCCTGGCGTAGGGTCCGCGGTCGTTGATGCGCACGACGACACTGCGGCCGGTGTGGGCGTCGGTTACCCGCACGCGGGTTCCTAGTGGCAGAGTCCGGTGAGCGGCGCTGAGGTCGTGCTTGTTGTAGGGGGCGCCGCTGGCGGTGCGGCGGCCGTTGAAGCGGTCGTGATAGTAGGATGCCTTGCCCGATTGCGCGTTCCCGTGGAAGCCGGCGGCCACGGCGTCGGTGCCAAGCAGGTGCATGGCGGCGATCAGGGCGCTGGAGATCAGGGTTTTTTTCATAAGGGCCAACCGTTCGTTGCGTGCCGAGCGGCGGTGCCGTGGTCTGATCTTCCTTAAGTCCAGGTCTGAACCCTATGATCTTGGTTCACTTTCAGTGCTGATCAGGGCGGAACTGCCGGCCGGTCGTTATCGGATGGTCGGGAGTGTAGGGGAAAACCCTTATGGGGTAAACCCGCAGGAAGCAATTTCTTACCTAACGGCATCCAGCGTGTGCAAGGTTTGTGACCACCGTCGCATAGTTCTGCCCCATGCTAGGCGCGAGCGGCGGCCCAGAAACAAGGCGGGCGGCAATCTGGGTTCCTGACGGGCGTCGCCGCCACCGGAGGCGCTGGTCTGATGGCATATGGATGCAGATAGATAGTTTGGATTGTGCTGCCCGCTGAGATTCTCGGCTTGACACATTTCCGTGAAGCTATAAGATATGCGGTTCGCTGACGGATTCAGCGGTCAGGAGGCACCGGGGTGAGACGACGCAGTCGGGCCGGATCGAAGTTCAGGGACGGGTTGACAGGGCGTCGAAAGTCGTTAAAATGGTCGGCTCGCTGGATGGATTGGCGGGGAGGGAGTGACGGGGCGTTGAGTGAATCCGCCGTGTTGCAGTGTTTCAGGGAGGGGTTGACAAGGTATCGAAATGCGGTAGAATAGTCGGCTCGCTAAGGAGTTGCGGCGTCATTCGGAGTGATGGTAGAGAGGCTGAGGGAGTGGCGGCGGTGCAGCGGATGTGCCGAAGCGGTTGACAGG
>CAILVI010000523.1 GCA_903837595.1 uncultured Thiodictyon sp. | reverse complement strand
CCAGCCTCGCGGCGGCGCGCTCGCTGGCGGCGCTGCACCGGCGGGGGATGGCGCGGCGGACCATGGGCAATGATGCCGTGTGCAAGGCGCCGATCGACTTCTTCGTCAAGAAGAGCGCCTACAAGCTCACGATGTTCTACCCGCTCCCCGAGACGCAAAAGGCCCACGTGATCGGCCAGAGTACCTTCACCTGGGGTGAGTCACGCACGATCCCCGGGCCCGGTGAGCACCAGCTGTATCTGTTGTGGCGTTGGAGTGACTGCTGTGCCATCTATGAATAGGTCAGGCGGTTGGGTCTGGGGTCGCCGCCTGCTCGTGGCGGTCGTGAGCCTCTCGGTCAGCTGGACCCCCTGGGCGCTGGTGTGGGGCGATGCCTTTCGCGATGCCGCCCAGGCGGGTGAGGCCATCGGCACGCAGACGCGAACCACCGCCACGGTCCCGAACGCGTCGGGCGGTGCGGTGCAGTTCCCGGCGAACGCCGGGGGTCCCATCGCGATCCAGACGCTGTTTCCCGGCAGCAACGCCGGCAACAGCGCGGCCTTCGGCGCCTACTTCGGCAATCACGGCGCCACCGTCACGGCCGGTCAGAATGCCCAGCGTGACCTGCTCCAAAACCAGTCGTCGGCAGGGGACGCCTACCGGGCACTGCGCGACGGGGTCGACCGTCCCCACCTGGACATCAGCAGCCAGGCGACATGGCAGCCGACCGATGCGCTCGCCAACAACCTCGGGAACATCACCAAGACCTTCGCCGATTGCAGCCTGCACAACCAGTTCACCCAGGGTTCGCGGACGCTGCATGTGACGGACTATCGGATCTGTGAACGCGTGCCGACGCCACCACCGGACATCAACTGTACGGCGACAACGTCGGGCCAGATGCTCTATCGCTGCCCGCCCTATCCATTGAGGTCGGCTTATCCGCCTCTACGCGCAGTCGAGCGGGCATGCCCAGGTTTGCAGATGGTGCACGGGGAGTCAGGGCACGGCCCTCTTTCTTCATGTCGCGCGCTGCAATCCCCGCATGCCGCGCACCCAGCCCCATGCAAGGCTGCCGCGGCGGCCCGGCAATGCCGATAATCTTCTTGGCAGGTGCAACAAAAGAGTTCTTGCAGCGCCTGAAACGTCCGGCGCGGATGCCGTAACACACTGCTTTTATTGCATTCTATCACGCGTCGGCGGGCAGGTCTACGAAAGCCCGGCTGGTGAGGTCCAACAAAGTTTCCGGCAACGCTGACAACATTCTTAGGAGGTCTGCCAAAGTCTTCAGCAAGCCTGACAACTTTCCCAGCAGGTCCGCCAAAGTTTCCAGCAAGCCTGACAACCTTCCCAGGAGGTACGCCAAAGTTTGTGGCAGGGCTGACAACTCTTCCAGTAGCCGCCAAAGTTTCCAGCTACGACGAAGCGGCCCCAGGGTATCTACCCGAATCTCACGGGGTCATAGTCAGGCAAGGCGGTGCTACCCGAATCGATCCGGATAAAGGCGGCGCGAAGATGGGCGCATGCCGCTCTTGACAACGCGGTTTTCCGGTGGTAAAAACCGCTCATGGCACGGGCTTGTCCCATGCCGACGCTCTCTGCAATACATCTAGGGGAATTATTATGTATTCGCAAAGCTATTTGCCCAAGACAGCATCCGCGCGTGTCGCTTGGATTCTCCACTATCTGGAGAATCTGACTAAATTTGGCGCGCTACTCGGCATCGGCCCCGAGGAGATCGCCTTTACCAAGGGCGACCTCGGTAATCTTGTCTGGGCGGTGGACACATGGTACCCCATCGTTCGCCAGGATACCCTCGACAACACCGCTTTCAAGGATCTCATCGCCACCGGCACGGGCACCGATCCGGTTCCGGTGCCCACCCCGAGGCCCTTCCCTGCTCCGCCCGCCCCCCTCGTCCCCGGCGTGCTGAACCGCTTGTACAATCAGGTGCAACGGATGAAACTGCACCCCGCCTATACCGATGGCATCGGCCGGGAACTGGGCATCGTGGCGACCGCCGCGGCGGTCGACGATTCGCCGCCCGAGTTCACCGCCGTGCTGGAGCGAGATGCCAAGGGCGTGCGCGTATATATCCATTGCACCAAACGCCGCCACAACGGCATCGTCGTCGAAAGCCGCATCAATGGTGGTGCGTGGGAACTCTACGGCCATTTCACGCGGGGCAGCGTCTACGATGACCGCCCGCTCGCCGTGCCCCAAACCCCGGAAAGCCGCGACTATCGCCTGTGCTGGTGGGATAAGGACGAGCCCCACGGTGATTGGAGCGCGATCGTGACCGTGTTGGTCGGAGATTGAGTCCAGAGAGGGCCGGTCAGGAAGACCGGCCTTGGTCGCCAGCCATTCCGCTCGCTTCTATGAACCGGCGGCGAAGGAAAAATGGCCTGTTACCTAT
>CAILVI010000522.1 GCA_903837595.1 uncultured Thiodictyon sp. | reverse complement strand
CTTTCAATAGCGGCAATCGGACGGGCATTCCAGGCGAAAGGTTTCCAGCGTGTCTCTGCACGGCTGCTTTCAATAGCATGGGGTGAATCCTGAGCTGGTGGAGGAAAGTTTCCAGCGTGTCTCTGCACGGCTGCTTTCAATAGCCTCTGATTTTTCAACCTAGGAGATCTGAGTGTTTCCAGCGTGTCTCTGCACGGCTGCTTTCAATAGCTTTATCAGTTCTGCGCCGGAGGGCGATAGGTTTCCAGCGTGTCTCTGCACGGCTGCTTTCAATAGCAGGATGCTGTCAAAACAAGACTGCATAAAAAGTTTCCAGCGTGTCTCTGCACGGCTGCTTTCAATAGCAAAAATCGTCGGCAACTTCACTTGGCGCAGAGTTTCCAGCGTGTCTCTGCACGGCTGCTTTCAATAGCTTTTAGCTAGATAACACCCTCGAAAGGGGAGTTTCCAGCGTGTCTCTGCACGGCTGCTTTCAATAGCTTGATTTCGACTTTTAAGTTTAACACCCCGTTTCCAGCGTGTCTCTGCACGGCTGCTTTCAATAGCAACCATCGAGATCAAGGCGCTCTTCCTGCCGGTTTCCAGCGTGTCTCTGCACGGCTGCTTTCAATAGCCGGGAAACTGGACAAGGGTGATCAGATCAGTTTCCAGCGTGTCTCTGCACGGCTGCTTTCAATAGCGACATTTGTGGGAGTCAGTAATTCCACGAGTTTCCAGCGTGTCTCTGCACGGCTGCTTTCAATAGCTAACGTTCTACCTCAGTTGACCGACGTCGTTTCCAGCGTGTCTCTGCACGGCTGCTTTCAATAGCGGTGAAGGAGTTAGTGACGGGGGGAATCAGTTTCCAGCGTGTCTCTGCACGGCTGCTTTCAATAGCGGAGAACGCATCTCTCGCCCAGCAGGAGGTTTCCAGCGTGTCTCTGCACGGCTGCTTTCAATAGCCTCCCTGCATGAGATAGCACTTCCTGGTCGGTTTCCAGCGTGTCTCTGCACGGCTGCTTTCAATAGCATTAGCTGAGCTTGAGATTTTGCTCAAATAGTTTCCAGCGTGTCTCTGCACGGCTGCTTTCAATAGCCAACAATTCCATCATCGCCCAAGTGGGCATGTTTCCAGCGTGTCTCTGCACGGCTGCTTTCAATAGCCCCTCGCGCGGCACCCGCAATCTCCTTTTCCGTCAGGTGCTTGGCGCCGACAGGCCCAAGACCGGCCGGCGCGACCAGCGGTGGCGACAGCCCCGCCTTACCTGATTTCTGGTGAAGGTGCCGGATTTTTGCCAAGTGACAAGGTGACATGGTTCTGACGCCTCGTCGGCGAGGGGAGTTGACATGCTATCACTGCGCACGGCGGTCTGCCAAAGCATCAATCTCGGCAGCGCCTTTGGCCGTTACCGTCGCTATCGCGGACTCTGGGCGGCCGGGGTGCCGATGTACGCGGTTGCCGGGTCGCCGGTGGTGCCGATGCTCGAGCTCGCGCACGAGCTGCGCAGCGGATCGTACCACCCATCCACGCCCCAAACGATTTCCATCGCTAAGGCCAACGGCGAACGCCGGGAACTGCGGGTGTTCGCGATTCGTGACCGTGTCGCCCAGCGTGCGCTGCTGGATGTCCTGCAGGCGCGCACGGACCCCGAGATGTCGCCCTGTTCCTATGGCTACCGGCCGGGGCGTGGCGTGGCGGGCGCGGTGGCGCGCGTTCGGACCTTCCTGGACGGTGGGCTGTCCTGGGTGGTCGATGCCGATATCGAACGGTGCTTCGACTCGATTCCGCGCGGCCCCCTGCTCGCCGAGGTGGCGCGCCGGGTGGGTGCCCCGGAGGCCGCGGAACTGGTCGCTCAATGGCTGGGCTGGGACACGGCCGAGCAACGTGACCAGGTGGGCATTCCCCAGGGTTCGGTGCTGGCCCCCTGGTTGTGCAATGTCTATCTGTGGCGGCTGGACGACGCGATGCAGGAGGAGCATGCCGCCATGGTCCGGTTTGCCGATGACGTCGTGCTGCTCTGCGCCGGCCGCTGCCGGGCGCAAGCGCTGGAGCAGCGCTGTGCGCAGGTGGTGGAGCGGATGCGGCTGCGCCTGCACCCGCTCAAGACCGCCATCGTCGATGCGTCCCGGCCCTTCCGGTTTCTCGGTCAGTGGCTGAGTACCACCGGGCTGTTGACCGGCCCCGTTGCCCCTGCTGGAGGATGCTGATCATGCTGTTTGCCAGTGCCGGCCTGAGGCCCGCGCGGCTGGTGGTACTGGCCTATGACATCGGTTGCCCGCGGCGGGCACGCGGCATCAGGCGGGTGTTGGATTCGCTCCATCATGCGAAACAGTATTCGGTGTTCGAGGCCATGCTGGGCGATGCGGAGTGTCGCGGCGTGCTGGCCGAGATCTCGGCCTGCTGCGATTTCTCCTCGGACCTGCTCGCCGTCTGGTGGCCGCTCGATGGGCTGCGGCTGCGGTGGTTGCAGGGCCGGCTGACGATCGATGCGCGCGCCGGTGAACCCTGTCGGGAACCGGCCGCGCTCCGGCCGAACATCGGCAACTTCATGAGCGGGAATCTGGCACTCGTGGTCGATCATGCCGGCGCCACGCTGGAGATGGGGTCCCACGATACGGTGGTGTTGGTGCATGCCGACGGCCGGCGGGAGCGGGTCGGCTTGCGTGCGCTCGGCTCCGTGGTGCTGCACGGCGACGTGAAGCTGAGCACCGGGCTGTTGCAGGCGATCGCCGCGCATGGCGTGGCACTGACGGCGCTGCCGGTGCGCGGCCGTACGCCGGCCGTGGGCTTCAGCTGCATGCCCCATCGTCATGTCGCCCTGCGCCATGCACAGCATCTGGCCTTTGCCGATCCGCAGCGGCGGCTGGAGCTGGCGCGCCGGGCGGTCTGGGCCAAGCTCGAGGCGATGGCCGAGTTCGCCCGCCGCCATGCCCCCGCGGGCGAATCCGATCTCTACCGGGCGATGCAGGCCGCCGCCGCGGTGTCGGATGTGGCGGCGCTGATGGGCGTGGAGGGGGCGGCGACGGTGAAGCACTTTGCCGCGCTGGAGGCGCTGTATTTGCGCGGTGGGCCGTTCCGCTTCAATGGCCGCTCGCGGCAGCCGCCCCGCGATGAGCCGAACGCGCTGATGTCCTTGGCCTACACGCTGGCGCAGGGCCAGGCGACGCAACTCGCGCTGCATGCCGGGCTGGATGTGCAGATCGGCTTCCTGCACGCGTTGCACCGGGACCGCGAGTCATTGTCGCTGGACCTCATCGAGCCGGCGCGCGCCGAACTGGACGACTGGGTGCATGGGCTGCTGACCGACCGCGGGCTGCTCAAGCCGGCGATGTTCTCCCATTGCGACGACGGCGCGGTGCGGCTGACCAAGGAAGGCCGCGGGTTGTTCTACCCGGCCTGGTACCGGGAAGGATTCCGGATCGCCCGGCGACCGATGCGCCGATTGCTGGCCGCGATGTTGGACAGTCTGCGTTCTTGCCTGCATTCCGACCCCGCGTTCGCATCCGCGGAATTGTCCGCCTGAGCCAGTCCGCGCCCCGTCGATCCTGCCGGCCAGGCTACCCGATTACTGGTGAAGGTCTGCGATTTTTCGCAAGTGACAAGGTGAAAGACAACCTGAAGACGGTCAGCCCCTTCAGGAGCCCCTTCGGGAACCAGCCCCGCATCAATCATGAAGTCACCGGAGCCGTCGCGCCATGCTGTCACAAGCCGCCGTCGATGACTTGCAGCGTTTCGCCGAACAAGGGCGCATCGGTGGCGTGGTCGAACTGGCGGTTGTGCCGCCGCGGCCCGAGCCCGGTGAGATGGTCACCGTGAACTGGGACTTTTCGGGCTGTGCGGTCGAGCGTGGCGTGCTCACCCTGCCGGATGTCGGCGAGCTGATTGTCCAGCCCCGCGGGCAGCACCGGTTTCGGATGGCTGGTGAGCCGATCGGGATTCGGCTGGTGACGGCCGCGGGGGGCGCGGAACAGCGCATCGAGCCGCAGATCGTGATTCCACAGGTCGTGGAGCTGGGCGCGGCCGGTGCGGCGGTGCGGGATGAACCTGTGGTGCTGCGGTGGCGAGCGCCCGGGGCACAGGCCTGCGTACTGCGGGTGCGGGACGCGGACGGCGTCGAGGCCGAGTTTGCGGGTGGCGCGGCGGGCGCCATCGAGTACCGCCCACGGATGGCCGGGGCCTTGCGACTGGAACTGCTGGCCCGCAGCCGCCACGCGGACTGGTCTGAGGCCGCACAGGTGCGCGCCGAGGCGCTGGTGGCGGTGGCACAGCCACCGGTGCGGATTCAGATGGATTGCCGGTCCGTCAGCGGATTGCCGGGGGACGAGATCCAGGTTGGCTGGCGGGTGACCGAGTCGCTGCAGGTGCGGCTGCTGGCGGTCGACCGGGAGGAGGAGTTTCAGGTATCTGCGCAAGGCGCGGTGCTGGTGCAGGTCGGTTTCGCGCCGGAGCGGTTCCGGTTGATTGCTACCGGAGCTGATGGGCGACAGGACCAGATGAGCTTTACGGTCGCCCCCCGTTTCTGTTGCGAGCTGACCGGGGCTGACGACTTGCTGAATCTAATCCATACCCCGTGGCAATAGGCCATTGAATCGCTATCCGGGCAACCGGACCGGTATGACCAGCAGCGGTGTTTTCGTTTCGAGCGGTTCTGACCACTGACTAAATCGAGAGGTTGATCATGCAGATGCACGACGCACGGGTGAGGACGGGTTGGCTGCTGAATCTCTGCTGCTGGATCACCCGCGCCGATTCCGAGCTGGCGGCTCAGTCTAATGCCTTCGACCGGATGACCATCATTGCCAATGCGTTGGCTCTGCTGTTGGTTACCAGCGTGGCGGGGGTGGCCTGGACGGCCTTCTGGTCCAGTTTCCTTTCCGGGGCATTGCCGATCGCCTTGGGGATGCTGTGCGCCGCGCTGATCTTTGTCTTCGACCAGGCGGTCGGAGCGAGCGATTGGGAGGTGGCGGGGGTATTGCGCACCGATGAGCGGCTGTCTCCCTGGATAGCGGCCAAGGTCGGGCTGCGGTTGGTGATGGCGCTGCTGCTCTCGGTCGCGACCGCCACCGGGGTGACGTTGTGGCTCTTCGGGTCGACCATCGACAACCACCTGCAGGCCCAGCGCGTGCAGCGCAATGCACCGATCGAGCAGGACTATACCGCACAAAAGGAGCGGCTGGAATCGCGGCTGCTGGCCCCGCTGGAGGCGGAGATTGAAACCGTCGCGGGGTCGCGAACCCAGGCGGCAGCGCAGGCGCAGGCGGCCATGCAACTGCGTGACCAGGCGGCAGACCACGCGGCCCAGGCGCGCATCGAGGCGGGGCGGCAGGCCGATGGTTACGGCGGACGCAAGAAGGGTAAAGGTCGGGATTACTGGGACGCCATCCGGCTGCAGTCCGAGGCGGAGCGGCTCTTGCAACGTGCCGAGGACGACCTGGCGCAGGCAAACGCACGGGTCGCGGACCTGGACCGCCGCTACGCGGACCTCACCGCGCAACTGGAGACGCGCACCAGGCAGTCCCGTCAAGAGGTCGTCGCGCTTGACCTGGCGAAGGAGCAAGACCCCCGTTGGGTCCCGTTGCGTAACGACCCGCTGATGCGTTACATCGCCCTGACCGAATTGAAGGCCGATGCCGCTCGGGGACCCGCGGTGTCCAGCTTCAACTGGATGATGACCGTGGTGTTGGTGACCTTCGAGATGATGTTCATCTTGGTCAAGATGGTGTTTGCTCCGGCATCTGTATACACCTGCCGCCTGATCGCCCGCACCCGCTCGGAGGCCGCCCAGGTGTCTGTGGAATACGAGGCCAAGGTCCATGATATCCGTCGCGCCCGGGCGCGGCCCAACCTGCGCGTGGTCGGCGGTGACCGACCCAATCATCCGGACAATGAAGGAGCGAATCAATGAACCTGAACAGTCTGCTCGGCTCGCCGCGGAAGCTCGCACAACTGCGCTGGGAGGTGGCCAATATCCAAGCCTTTCTCGACCATTTCGACCGTCCGTTGAATGGCGAGTCGCGGACGGTGCAGCTCGGCCAAACCGCGGAGTTCCTCACGGTGCGCAATTTTCCGCTGCCTGACGGGTATAGGCCTGACTACATTGATTTGCTGGTGGTCACTGATAACTTCCCGGCCACCCCGCCGATCGGGCTCTATGTGCTGCACCGCAACAATCAGGCGCTGATCGGACAGTTACAACGGCGCTTCAACGCCTTTGCGGATCAAGCCTTCCACGAGGCACCGCCGATCCGGGACTACACCTGGATCTGCTACCACTACGGCGGTAATGCCTGGCGCTACCGGGCGGATCAGCCGGCACGGGGCGACAATATCCGCAAGTTCCTGGCGAGTTGGTTCGCCGAATCGAATCAGTGAGTGAGGTCATCATGAAGGTCAAGGTCCGGATCGCGGCATCGGTCATGGAGCGGCTGCGCGCCTATCACCTGGCGCCCGGCAAACGGGCAGAGGCACTGAGCTATCTCTGGGCGCAGGCCTATCCGCTGCCTGATGACCCCGACGGTGGTCTGTGCGTGCTGGTGCCGCATACCGCGCCACTGATGTTGTTCGCGCCGGACTGCTTCCTGCGGCAGTCCGGCGGCAATGTGCAACTCGACCCGGCGGTTCTCAATGGTCTGTTGGTCCGCTTTGCGGCCTCGTCATTCAATTGCCTGGTAAACGTCCATGATCACTGGTTCAGCGAGCAGGCGACCTTTTCCGGCGTCGATGACCGTGATGACCGCATCTTCGACCGCTATCTGCGCGAGCGCTTCGAACCGATGCTGCGGCGGCATCCGCACCTTGGCATGGCACGGCCGATCTTCAACCTGTCGGTCGTGCTGGGCCAGCAGGGGCTGGATGCGCGCCTGATCGATGGGCGGCGTTCCCGCGACTTTGCGCCGGTCAACAGTTTCGACGTGGTGGGCGACCGGTTTGAACGCTTGGCGGTGGGGCTCGGGTCGGCGCCGCAGACCCTGGATGAGGTGTTCGACCGCCAGCGTGATTTCGTACCGGCCGCCCAGCAGCGTCTGCTGGCGGCGCTGGACGTGGCCCTGGTCGGGTGCGGCGGGCTGGGCTCGATCCTCGCGGAGGCACTGGCCCGACTCGGGGTCGGCGGGTTGGTGTTGGTGGACGACGACCGCCTGGAGGCGACCAATCTCAACCGCTGGCAGGGGGGCTCGCCGGCCTCGGTGGGTCAGCCCAAGGCGACCCACCTCGGGGAGCGGCTGCGGGCGATGTTTCCGCGGCTGCGGCTCAGGGTGGTGGATCGCTCAGTGTTCGCCCCGGAGGCCGAGAGGGCGCTCTCCGGATGCGACCTGATCGTCGGCGGGCTCGACAACGACGAGGCGCGTTATCACCTGAACCGTGTGGCTTTGCAATATAGCCTGCCCTGGTTCGATGCCGGGTGCGCAGTGACCGGGGTGGGCGCTGAAACGGACTTCCGCGTGCGGATGTTTGCGATCCTGCCGGGTGTGAGTGCCTGCGGCGAGTGTACCCAATACATTCTCTGGGACCGTGAGCGAACCCTGGAGGCCTTCCTGGACGAGGCCACCGCCCGCTCGCGCCGCGCCGCCGGTTATGTGCTGGATGCGCCCGCCGCGCGCACGCCCAGCGTCTATGCCGTCAACCAGCGGGCCGCGGCGCTGCTGGAGACTGAACTGCTGAATTACTTCTGCGGCTGGCGTCCCACGGCGACCATGATCTCCGAGAGTTGGCGCGCGGGGACCTTCCAACGGGCCGACCGGGAGAATTTCCCGGAAACGCCGGACCCGGAATGCCCGATTTGCAGTTATTACGCCGGGGTCGCCCAGACCGAGCCGCTGCCCCGGCCCCGCGCCATGCATGCGGCAACGTCGCTGGCGGGCCTCCTGCTCGATGCTCAATCAACCCAAACACCAGAGGTGCACCATGGCTAAGCCGAAACCCATCATCATCGACGGCGAAGTGCGTCACGTCCGCCCGGACGCCAAGGTCGTGGACCTGGTCTCGCCGGAGGTCGGTTCCATCCTGACCCATGATGGCGCGCTCATCCCGCGCTCCGAATTCGGTCGGGCGCCGGTCCCAGAGGGGTTCGAAACCAACCTCTCCCCGATCAACAAGGGGGGGACCGGCTGACCGCCGGCTCGGTCGAAACAGATGCCCTGGCCATTCGGCAGGGCGTCTGTGAGACCGAACAGCACATGGCACTGTGACGATGATTGATCAATAGTCGCTCAGGGCAAGTTCTGAAAATTATCTGGAGGTTCTCCTATGTTGAATTCAATCGTTCGTCTCGGGTTCATCCTGATCGTTTCGGTGGTCGCCGCGCCTGTCCTTGACCCGCTGTTTCAGGCGCTTCCGCCGGCATTCGTGGTGCTCGTGTTGGTGTTTTCCGTGGTGTCGATGCTGGTCTGGGCGTTCCGCGGGATACTGTCACTGTTGGTCGGTGGGAACGCGGCAGATCACGTGGTGGGTAGCTTGACGGCAGATATGATCAAGGCGGTGTTGAAGTTTCCGTTTTGGCTGTTGCGCGTCGTCTTTACCGGTCTGCGCGCGTTGATTCGCTAGGGTCTGACAGGCCTATGAATGCACTTGGGGGAAATTACATGCCGTTCGCTTATGCCGCTCTGATCCTGGCGCTGGCTTGCACTGTCAGCCCGTCCCAGGTCGAGGCCAACGGTTTTCTGTTGGGTGCGGTGCGTGGCTATTTGGGCCGAACGGCGGCGGCGGGTGTCGCTCGGGCTGCCGTGCGGGCACCGGTGGCAAGAGTGGCCAATGCGCCCCCTTCCGCCGCACGGGCACTCTCGAAAGCGCCAGCGAAAGCGCCGCTTACGGCCGCGCCCAAACCCTGTCAGGGTGTCATCAATAAGTGCGACGGCGTGCGTCGGGAAGTGATCGCGCAGCGTCTCATTCGGGAGCGCTTTCCCAGCGAGCGTATCCAGTCAGAAACCTATCTGCGCAATCGTGAAGGCTCCATTGCGCTTGACCCCAAGACCGGAATGGGGCGTCGGATTGACTATGTGAACTTGAGTGACGGCAGAGTGGTACGTCGCTTTGAAATCACCGCGCAGCATGTCGATAAGGCCCCACAACTGGCAAAAGAACGGCGCATCTTTCGCTACCGGGCCGACGGTAGCCCACGCCAGAGCGGCGATGGCATCTTCGTCAGGGACCGGGAGACCTCGCAGTTGGCACCGGTTTCACCTGCCAGCCATACCGAGGTCATGCGACTTCACTAAGAATTCATAGCGCGTGAGCGCCCCGCGACAGGCGCGGCAAGTGCCTGACCTATCGTTGCCGCGGAAGCTCGACTTCCGGGCGCCGCCCCCAGCCTGCGGCCGAGACCCAAGGCCGCCTGGCCCAGTAGCCCTCTTCCGCCCCCCGTGACACCAGCGCCCGATCCCCCATGGCTCGATGTCCCAGGTGTAAGACGCAGGCGGGCGGCACGGTCGTGCTATCCGGCGGGGCGCACGACTGCCAGTGTATTGGTGGTTGCCGTTGCCTTCGCACCCTGCCAGGATTAGGCATCGCCTCCCACCATTCGTCAGGGCATGCAGCGGTGGCCAGTCGAGAGGAGCACGAGGGGCCAATCGCCTGCCACCGGGCCGCGTTGCCCCGTACCTGTAAACTCACGCGTCCAACCCCCATGGCGGGGCACTACGTGACCAGTCATCACCAGAAGAGGAGATCGCGGTGCGAACCATCGAGCTGAAGGCGCCCCTGGACGGCGTCATCCTACCCCTGGAACAGGTCCCTGACCCGGTCTTTGCCCAGAAGATGGTGGGCGACGGCCTGTCGCTCGACCCCCTGAGCCAGATGCTGGTGGCCCCCTGCGCGGGGACCGTGACGAACGTGCATCGGGCCGGCCACGCGGTGACCCTGGTGACGCCCGAGGGGATCGAGCTGATGATGCACATCGGCCTGGATACGGTGAACCTGAAGGGCGAGGGGTTCACACCCAAGGTGGCTGCCGGCCAGACGGTGGCCCTGGGCGATCCACTGATCGCCTTCGACGCGGATTTTCTGGCGACCCATGCCAAGAGCCTGCTGACCCAGATCGTCGTCACCAACGGCGAGCGCGTTGCCGCCTACCATCCGGCCACCGGCCTGGTGCACGCCGGGGTCGACACCCTGCTGACCCTGGACTTGAGCGACGCGACTGCCGACGAGGGGCAGGCGTCCGGCAAGCGGCTGATCTCCGAGGCGGTGCTGATCCCCAACCCGACCGGGCTCCACGCCCGTCCGGCGGCGGTGCTGGCCAACCTGGCCAAGCGCTACCAGTCGCGCATCACGCTCCAGCGCGGCGACGATCAGGCCAACGCCAAGAGCCTGGTCTCCATCATGGGCCTGGCCATCGAGCAGGGTGACAAGGTGGTGCTGGTGGCCGAAGGGCCGGACGCCGCGCAGGCGCTGGCCGCCCTGGTGCCGGAACTGGCCGCCGGTCTGGGCGACGAGGGCAGTGCGCCGGCCCCGGCCCCGGCCACCACTGAGATCAGCGCGGATGCCGCCCCGGCCCCGCACCCGCGCTCGGATGACCCCAAGCTGTTGCTCGGGGTGCCGGCCTCGCCGGGGCTCGCGGTGGGACGGGTGTGGCGCCTGCGCCGGGAGGAGATTGAGGTCCAGGAGACCGGCGAGACCCCCAACCAGGAGCGCCGCCGGCTGGAGGACGCGCTGGACATCGCCCGCAACCAGCTCGAGGCCTTGCAGGCGGAGCTGCGCGGTCAGGCCGATCCGGCCAAGGCGGCCATCTTTGCCGCCCATCAGGAACTATTGGGCGACCCGGGCCTGCTGGACATCGCCGACAGTGCCATTGCCAAGGGCAAGAGCGCCGCCTACGCCTGGCGTGCCGCCTTTACCACCCATGCGCAGAGCCTGGCACGGCTGCGCAATCAGCTGCTCGCCGAGCGCGCCAATGACCTACGCGACGTCGGTCGGCGGGTGCTGGCCATCCTCACCGGCACCCCGCTGGAGGAGCCGCAGGCCCCGCCGGATACCATCCTGATCGCCGAGGACCTGACCCCGTCCGACACGGCCCGGCTTGACCGCACCCGGGTGCTGGGCTTTGCCACCGTGGGCGGCGGTGCGACCTCCCATGTCGCCATCATCGCCCGCTCGCTGGACCTGCCCGCGGTGGCCGGCATCGAGCCGCGCGCCATGGATCTCACCGACGGTACGCCGGTGATCCTGGACGGGTCCAAGGGCAGCCTGCGCCTGGACCCGGACCCGGCGGAGATCGAGCGCATCAAGACGCTCAAGGAGCGACTGGCGGTGCGGCGCGCCAACGACCTGGCCGCCGCCATGGACCCGGCGGTGACCAGCGATGGGCAGCGCATCGAGGTCGTGGCCAACATCGGCGGCCTGGAGGATGCGGCGCGCTCGCTCCCCTTGGGCGGGGAGGGCGTGGGCCTGCTGCGCTCCGAGTTCCTGTACATGGACCGGACCGCCGCCCCGACCGAGGACGAGCAATACGCCATCTACTCGGCCATCGCCAAGGCGCTGGATGGCCGGCCCATGATCATCCGCACCCTGGACGTGGGCGGCGACAAGCCGCTCGCCTATCTGCCCATGCCGCGGGAGGAGAACCCGATGCTCGGCATCCGCGGGGTGCGCATCGGGCTCGACCGCCCGGAGATCCTGCGCACCCAGGTGCGCGCCATCCTGCGCGCCGGTGAGGGACAGCGCTTGCGGATGATGTTTCCGATGATCGCGACGCTCGATGAGATCCGCTCGGTCAAGGGATTGGTGGAGGAGGAGCGCGCACACTTGGGCCTGGGTGACGCGGTGGAGCTGGGGATCATGGTGGAGGTGCCCGCCGCCGCCGTCCTGGCCCGCCAATTCGCCCGCGAGGTCGATTTCTTCTCCGTCGGCACCAATGACCTGACCCAATATACTCTGGCCATGGATCGCGGCCACCCCAAGCTCGCGGCCAAGGCGGATGCGATGAACCCGGCGGTGCTGCAACTCATTGCCCACACCGTTGAAGGTGCTCGCGCCGAGGGTAAATGGGTGGGGGTCTGCGGGGGGCTCGCGAGCGATCCCCAGGCGGTGCCCATCCTGGTGGGCCTGGGGGTGGCGGAGCTGTCGGTCAGCGTGCCGTCCATTCCGGCGGTCAAGGCGCAGGTGCGTGCGTATTCGCTGGCGCAATGCCAGGCCCTGGCGGAACAGGCACTGACCGCGGACAGCGCCGCCGGGGTGCGCGCCCTGGTGCCCCTCGACTATTGAATCGGCATTGAATCGGCTTTCGCCCTGGAGAAACAGATGAGTCTTCAAACCGTTTGGGGCAGTACCTTCGGCGGGCTGCAAAAGATCGGCAAGGCACTGATGCTGCCGGTCTCGGTCTTGCCGGTGGCCGGTATACTATTGGGCGTCGGGGCCTCCATTGCCCGCGAGGCGCAGACCCCCTGGATTGCCGAGATCGGGCGCATCATGTCCGCCTCCGGTGATGCGATCTTCATGATCCTGCCCCTGATCTTTGCCATCGGCGTGGTCCTGGGCTTTACCAAGAATGACGGGGTGGCGGCGATGGCCGCCACCGTCGGCTATTTCGTCATGCTGGCCGCGCTCGGGGTCATCGGGCTGCTGTTCATCGGCTGGGTGGCGCCGGTGCAGCCGCTCAAGCTCACCGGCGACGGTGGCCAGGCCGTTCATCTGGAATACGATGCGGCGAGAGAACGCTTTCTCTGTCTCGACAAAGACGGGCGAACACTGGAGAAGTTCAGGTCCGCGGAGGTCAAGGGTGCGACCCTGACCTGCGACAAGGTCACAGTGCCGTTTATCATCCGGGCCGCGCAGAATTCGGGGGGTGCCATTGCACTCTACGACGCCGGTAAGGGCGAGCTGGTCCCCTTCCCGGCGGCCCAGAGCCGCGCCGAGATCAAGAAGATCTTCGGTATCGAATCCATCGATACCGGTGTCTTCGGCGGTATCCTGATCGGACTCATCGCCGCTTATCTCTACAATCGCTATTACCGGATCTCGCTCCCTGCTTATCTCGGGTTCTTCGGCGGCAAGCGTTTCGTCCCGATCGTGGTCTCCTTTGCCGCCATCGGGTTGGCCGCCATCCTCGCGGTTATCTGGCCGCCCATCGGGGCGGCTATCCGTGACTTCGGTGACTGGGCGGCCTATGGCAACCCGGCGGCGGCGGTGACGATCTACGGCGTGGTGGAGCGCATGCTCCTGCCCTTTGGTCTGCACCATATCTGGAACGTGCCATTTTTCTTCGAGGTCGGCACCTATATCGACCCGGCGACCGGCAAGGTCGTGCATGGCGTGCTCAATCGTTTCTTCGCTGGTGACTATGAGGCGGCCATCCTGGGCGGCGGCTTTGTCTTTAAGATGTTCGGCCTGCCGGCCGCGGCACTTGCCATCTATCACTGCGCCAAACCGGAAAATAAGGCGCGGGTGGCCGGTATCATGGGCTCGGCGGCCCTGACTGCGTTCCTCACCGGCATCACCGAGCCGCTGGAGTTCGCCTTCCTGTTCGTTGCCCCGCTGCTCTATGTGGTGCATGCCGTATTGGTGGGCGTGGCCTATCTCAGTACCTATCTGCTCGGCGCGCGCCTGGGCTACAGCTTCAGCCACGGTTTCATCGACTATGCGCTCTATTATGTCAATGACATCAAGCCCTGGATCATCCTGGTGCTGGGGCCGATCTTCGCGGTGGTCTATTATGTCGTGTTCCGCACACTGATTCAGTGGTTCGATCTCAAGACGCCCGGGCGTGAGACCGAAACCATCGACGCGGTGGACGGCAACGCGATGGTTGCGGACGACTTTGCGAAGGAATTGGTCCTGGCCTTCGGCGGCAAGAGCAATATCCTGGGCCTGGACGCCTGCATCACCCGGCTGCGGGTGGCGGTCAAGGAGATGGGCAAGGCCAACCCGGACAAGCTCAAGGCGCTGGGCGCGGCCGGTGTGGTGACGGTCGGAAATAACCTACAGGCCATCTTTGGACCCAAGTCAGACAATCTCAAGACCGACATGGAGGAGTACCTGGCCAACGCCGGCCCCGAGGCCGAATTGCCGGAAGGTGCCGATGCGCCCCAGGTGCAATACAAGGCCGATGCCTTGAAGCCGCGCGCCCGCGACGCCAATGCCCCGGCCAAGGCCCGCGCCATACTGGCGAGCCTGGGTGGCGCTGCCAATGTGCGACAGGCCGAGGCCGCCGCCGAGACGCGGTTGAGGATCACCGTCACGGATGGCGCAAAACTGGATGAAGGCGCACTCAAAGCCGCCGGTGTGCAGGGCATTCTACGCTTGCCGGACAATGTGCTGCACCTGTTGGTTGGGCTCAATGCCGATCAATATGCGGCGGAGTTGAAGGCGGCGATGGCGGGGTAGAAACTCCATGTCATCTGGCTCCCAGGCTCCAGCGCTCAACCTTATACATAAGTGGTTCTGATCCAAGCACGAACTCCTCGCGGCGCCTAAGATGGCAGGATCACCAACCCACCGGAGGGGAGCATGAACAACTGGGCACGCGAAGAAGTGGCGACGGCAGACCTGG
>CAILVI010000521.1 GCA_903837595.1 uncultured Thiodictyon sp. | reverse complement strand
GGCCGACGTGACGCGGCAGTCACCGACCTGTCGACGGTCTTTACGGCGCAGTGAGGGGCGCGTCGCGGCCGCGGTGCCGCTCCTACGGCGTAGGAGCCCCCGGCCGCGGCGCGTCGGTCAGGCAGCGGCCTGCGCGTCGCCCTTGCGATTTTCAAAATACCGCACCGCGGTATAGGTGAGCCAGCCCAGCAGCCCCATCGCCGCGATAAAGCCACCATAGGCCAATGGCCATGGAATCCCGGCAGTCATCATCGAAAACTCGGACATACCGCCGATCCCCGCCAGGATATTCAGCGGCATGAATACCACACCAAATACAGTCATCTTGCTCAACCGCTTATTCTGGTTGATGTTGATCACGCCGATCGTGGCATCCATCAGAAAATTGATCTTGTCGAAAAGAAAGGCCGTGTGACTGTTGAGTGAGTCGATGTCGCGTAGAATCTGTCTGATCTCATCCAACTGAGGCGGCAACAGGATCTTGCACCGCATCAGGAACGACAGCGCCCGTTGGGTGTCCAGAATATTGCCCCGGATGCGCCCGTTGAGGTCCTCCTCTTCGGCAATGTCGGCCAGAATGCTGGCCGCTTCATTATCACTCAAGTTCTTGCTTAACACCTGGCGCCCGACCTTGCCGAGCGTGGCATAGATATCTTCCAATGAATCGGCCGAATATTCCACATCCGTGGCATACAGATCGAGCAGCACATCTTTGGCGTCGGCCACATAGTCCGGCTGGGTACTGGCGCGGCGGCGCAGCAGGCGAAAGACCGGGAGTTCCTCATTGCGCACTGAGAACAAAATGCCCTGATGAAGAATGAAGACGACCGGCACGCTGCGCGCATCGCCCTCGCGGTCGAGCAGGAAATTGGAGTGCAGATGGATGGCCTGCTCTTCATCGACCTGGAACCGCGAGCTCACCTCCAGGTCTGTCGCCTCACCCGGGTCCGGCAGCAGCAGGCCATAGTGCTTCCCGACCGCGGTGCGCTCGGCCTTGGTGGCATTCAGCAGATCGATCCAGATGGTACGCAAGTCCGCCAGGTCCTGCCGCCGATGGATGCCGACCTGCCGCAAGCGCCCCTCCACCAACTCATAGGCAGTCATCTGGCTCTCGGAGAATTCGGGCTCCTCGGTCCCCACCAACTGTTCCGCCAGGCGGTCCGAGACCTCCCAGAGAATGTCGCTTTGGCGCTCCGGGGCCACCTCAATCCAAAGGCGTGCAACCTCCTCGGCGGGCAGCGATTCCAGGGCCGCAGCGATCTCACCGGCCGGCAATTGGCTCAATAAATTGTGCAGCTCACCCAGGTGTTGACGTTGTACAATGGTTTCCACCAGTGCCTGCCGCGGCTGGTGCTGACCATGGACCAGGTCTTCCACCAGCCGTTGCTTCTTGAGCAGCTCAATCATTCTTTCCCGGGACATCGCTCTGATCCTACTTTAGCTATCGTGTCATCGGTTGGTCGCGCTGGCGGAGTCCGAAGTGGATGCAACGGCGCGTACACGCCGAACCCGCTCGCCCGATTGCCAGGCGCGGGGTCGTGGTTGCGCCATGGTAACGAACGGCGCCGGCCGACATAGTGCAACAATGATGCAACAAAATCCGGAATTTCCGCTCACCAAAGCACCAAGCCAGCGAAGAAATACCATAGAATGTATTCAGATGCCGGCCCAGGCGCTGGCCGGACACCTCAAGCACCAGGTCCGGCGCGCGGTGGCTGGCAAAAATAGGCCACCCCAACATAATAGTCCGGCACCTCCGGATCGAAACGCCGCTTGAACGGCGCAAAGCGGTCGAAACCGAACTGCTTGAAACCGCAGGCATACGGCAGCCGCGCGATGACCTCCAGGTAGCGTTGGTTGAGCGCCGGCGGCAGCCCCCCGCGAAAGGTCAACAGCGCCACGCGACAGCCGTACGTCACGCCGGGATCGATCGTCCGGCGCCGGGCGGAAATGATGAACACGGCGTAGCCCTGGCGGCGAAGATAGTAATCGAATACCGGGTCATGGGTCATCACCTGCAGCGTCGGACAGGCTTGTTCAGCAGCGAACTGCGCAATTGCAGCGAGCACCTGCGCATAGGGCGTATTCCAACTCCCTTTCACGGTATCGTGATGGTTGATGACATTCGCCACCCCCCCGAGATTGCCAATCGCCAGCGTGATGAATAATATCACTACCAGGACGCGATGCTTGACAAGGCGAAACAACTCGACCTGAAAGACGCCTTGCAGGGAAGCCAAGGTCACCAGATTACGACCCTTTCCGGTCAATCGGGCAGCATAGAGTGCCAGGCTGCCCAACACAAACAGCGACGTCACGGCTCCGCCGCGCAGCCTGCGCCAGTTGAGCGCCGCGTGGCCCAGCAGCAGGCCGTTGCACAGGATCAGCATGATCCCGAAAAATGCAACCGGCAGCGCCCCCTGGTTACTCATCAGATAGAGCCCAAGACCCTGGGTTGCACCGCTCCAGCCGGCGATCTGCGCGCCGCCGCGGGGAAGTTGCTCGGTAAGTAATACGAACAATTGCGGCGCACACAGCAACAGGGTGAGACTACCACTCACAAGAATAATGAGGGCCTCATCCCGCAGCTGTGATCGCCTTTGATACAAGGCAACCAGGAAGGCTGGCGGCACCAACAGCAGTGCCGCGTACCCGAAAAAGAAGAGGGCCGCGGCAAGCAGGAAAAATGCCCCCCAGAAGCGCAACGGCGCGCGCGGATTGGCGATCAGGAGTATTGCCGCAAGATTGATCAACGGGAGAAAATAGGCGTACCATCGCAGGCCGCTGGCCCACAACAGGCTGGCCGGGTTAAGGCAAATGGCGAAATAGGCAAAGGCACTGACGCGCCACGACGCCTGACGTTGCACCATCAACCACAGACCCCAAATCGAGAGCGCCGCCAGCGCCGCGTTAAACGCGCGCACCACAGACCAGTCGCCAAACACCCGGAACAGGACCAGATTGGCCAAATACTGGCCCGGTGGGTGAATATCAACACGCCTGACGGCATCCAGCAACGCACCGACTGAGGGTGCGTATTCCACCAGACCGATATTATAGAATTCGTCGTCATACCCGGGGCTCAGATACGCCACCAGGACGTACAAACCCAGTATCGTGATGAGTCCGCCGACCGCCGCCATCATCCTGGATTGCACTACCGCCACTGCCATCGCCTCACCTCACTTGGGCCCCCATTCACGCGGGGGTACGCTGGGCTGGCGCACCGCGAACGCGTGGTACGACCATCGGCGCCCCAGAGGGTGGACTCGCGGCACCGGCAGCGTCCCCCCTGACGTCGACTACCGATACTTCCGCAAATACCACCATTCGAATGCGCGCTTGAGCCAATGGAAGAGGCGCAATGACGGCAACACGATATTAAACTTCCGCGTGCGCCCGACCAGCATGCCGCTGTCATTGGCATCGACGATACAGAGCAGTTCCACCCGAAAGGTCGCAGCGGGCGTCTGACCCTGCAACTCGGCGACCAGGTTGCGGGCGGCGGCGCGCGCCTGGAGGTCCGCCATGTGGCCCTGCTTAGGCATCCAGTCCGGACCCGGGAAGCTGCCCGCATCGCCGGCCACATAGACCCGCGCGAAGCCCGGCACCCGGCACTGTGCATCGGCCTGGAGCAGGCCGCCGGGGGAGCGCGGCAGGTCGGTCGCGTCGAACCAGGCGTTGCCGGTCATGCCGGGCATGAAAATGATCAGGTCCGCGTCGAAGGCCCCCGCCTCGGTGGTGACCTGCCGCTCGCTGAAACCCTTGAGCTTGTGGCCCAGATGCGTCTCGATGCCGCGCCGGGCCATCTCCTGGAGCAGGCGGTCCACGGCCTTGGGTCCCAGGCGATTGCCGGGACGCTCGGCTGGGGTGAAGAAGACGAGCTTGAAGCGCTCGCGCCGCCCTTCCTGGCGCAGTTGCGTGTCCATGCCGAACAGGAACTCGAAAATGGGCCCGCCGCGCATCGAACTGGGCTCATTGGGATTGCCGGCGAAGCCCATGGCGATGGTGCCGCCGTCCATGGCCCGCACCCGGTCGCGGATGGCCTGCGCGGCGGCAATGCCCTCGCAAGGGGTGATGGCGTGTGCGATCCCGGGGAGCTTCGTGATGAAGCGCCCGCCGCTGGCGATGACCAGGCCGTCGTTGTTGATGGAACCGACGCTGGTCTCCAGGGTCCGGCCGCCGTTGGTGAGCCCGGTGACCTCGGCCGCGACGTGTGTGACCTGCTGGCGCTTGAAGAAGCGCTTCAGGTCGATGCGCAGGTCCTCCCCGGTGCGCCGTCCGCTCGGGACCCAGATCAGACCGGGGTGGTACACAAACTCAGCCCGGGGACTGACGACCGTCAGGTCGGCACTCAGGCCAGACGCGCGCAGTTGCTTGACAGCGGTCAGGGCACCGAAGCCCGAGCCGACGATGGTGATGCGATGCATGGGGGCCTCCGAGGCGGACAGGCGGGACGGACAGGCGGGGTCGGCCGCCGGGACCGACGCGGTGGATTGTAGCGCCATCCCGGGCGCGCGATCCCGCACGAATCGCGCTCTCGCGGCGGCCTGGTTGATCGCGCAGCGGCTGGGTCAGTCGCGCGGCGGCTTGGCCGTCGCGAGCTGCGGTTCCAGCACCGGCCAGACGTTGTCCAGGATACGCGGCTGGGCGGCGGCGGCCGGATGCAGACCGTCGGCCTGCATCAGGTCGGGGTCCTCGGCCACCCCGGCGAGCAGAAAGGGCACCAGCGGCACACCGGCGCCCCGCGCCACGTCCTGGAACACGACTTGAAAGACCCGGTTGTAAGCCGCACCGTAGTTGGGCGGCATCTGGATGCCGAGGAGCAGGACCTGGCTGCCGGCGGCCTGCCCCAGCCGGACCATCGCGGCCAGGTTATCGCGGATCAGCGGGGTGGGCAGGCCGCGCAATCCGTCATTGGCGCCGAGCTCGATGAGCAGGATCGCCGGGCGGTGGCGTTGCAGGAGTTCCGGCAGGCGGGTCAGGCCCCCCATGGTGGTGTCCCCGGAGATGCCGGCATTGACCACCCGAAAGTCCAGGCCGCGTTCATTCAGCCGCCCTTGGAGCAGGGCGACCCAGCCGTCCTGCAAGGCGATCCCATAGGCGGCACTCAGGCTGTCCCCCAGGACGAGAATCACCGGCGCCTGCGCACAGGCGGGGAGCGGCAGCGCCGCGCTCAAGGTCAACAAGGCAATCCACATCAGGCGCATCATGACAGTCAATCCGGTCGCAGTCGTAGCCAGTGCCCAGGGGTTGGGCAAACATGTTACCGGTCCGAGCGGTACCTTGACCATTCTGGAGGGGCTCGACCTCCAGGTCCAGGCCGGCGAGGCGGTGGCCATCCTCGGCGCCTCCGGCTCCGGCAAATCGACCCTGCTCGGACTCCTGGCCGGACTCGATAGCGCCAGCTGCGGCGAAGTCTGGCTCTGCGGTCAGCAACTGCGCGGGCTCAATGAGGACGGCCGGGCGGAGCTGCGCGCCGGGCGGGTCGGCTTCGTGTTCCAGAGTTTCCAACTATTGCCTACCCTCACCGCCCTGGAAAACGTCTTGCTACCGCTGGAACTGACCGGCAACGAGGACGCGGCAAGCCGGGCGGACGAGGCCCTGGAGCGAGTGGGACTGACGCCGCGCGCCGGTCACTACCCGCGCCAGCTCTCCGGCGGCGAGCAGCAACGGGTGGCGATTGCCCGCGCCTATGCCCCGCGCCCGGCAGTCCTGTTTGCGGACGAGCCGACCGGCAACCTGGATGAGGCGACCGGCGAGCACATCATCGACCTGCTGCTCGACCTGCGCGCCGAGTCCGGCGCCGCCCTGGTACTGGTCACCCATGATGCGCGCCTGGCAGAGCGCTGCGACCGGCGACTGCGGATGCACGACGGGGCGCTGGAGGCGATGGCATGACCCCCTCGACGTGGCGAATCACCCGGCGTTTGCTGCGTCAGGACTGGCGCAGCGGCGAGCTCTATCTGCTGGGCGCGGCCCTGATCCTGACGGTGGCGGCGATTACCGCAGTCGGCTTCTTCACTGACCGGATCGAGACGGGCATGATCCGTCAGGGCGGAGAGTTGATCGCCGCTGATCTGGCCGTCGATGGTTCCTCGCCGGCCCCCGCGGACTATCTGGAGGAGGCAACCCGCAGAGGGCTCGTCCGTGCCCGCACGCAGGAATTTCCCAGCGTGGTCATGGGCCGCGAGGGCCCGCAATTGGTCCAGGTGAAGGCCGCCGAGGCACCCTATCCGCTACGCGGCCGGCTGCGGGTGCACGACGGATTCAGCGCGGAAGAGCGGACCGTGGAACAGGGGCCACCACCCGGACAGGTCTGGGTGGAGGCGCGTCTGCTGCGGCTGCTGGGAGCGCAGATCGGTGAGGAAGTCGGCCTGGGCGAGTCGCGGCTGCGCATCGGTGCCATCCTGAGCTATGAGCCGGACCGCGGCGGGAACGTCTTCCAACTCGCCCCGCGGGTGCTGCTGAATGCGGCGGACCTGCCGGCGACCGGCCTGGTCGGCCCGGCCAGCCGGGTCAAACATCGGCTGCTGCTGGCGGGTGACATCGGCGCGGTGGACGCCTATTCCACTTGGCTCAAATCCCGCCTGCCGGTCAACCTGACGCTGGTGGACGGGCGCACCGCGCGCCCCGAGTTCGAGTCCGCGCTGAACCGCGCCTCGCGCTTCCTGCACCTGGCAACCCTGGTGACGCTGCTGGTGGCCGGCAGCGCAATCGCGCTAGCCAGCCGGCGGCTGGTGGAGCGGCAGATCGACGCAGTGGCCATCATGCGCTGCCTGGGGGCGCCGCGACACCTGCTGATGCGGGTCTTCGTGCTGCGCCTGGCCCTGTTTGGACTGGGCGCCAGCCTGGTGGGCTGCCTCTTCGGCTGGCTGGGGCAGCTCGGACTGGTGGCGACCCTGGCCGATTGGTTCGGGGCGAACCTGCCGCCGGCCTCCTGGCGGCCGGCGCTGGTGGGGGTGGCGACCGGGATGATTGCGCTGCTCGGCTTCGCCGTGCCACCCTTGCTGCAACTGACGCAGGTGTCGCCCCTGCGCGCCCTGCGCCGCGACCTGGGGACACCGCGCGCCTCCGCCACCGTGGCGGTACTGGGGGCGGTGGCCGCGCTGGCCCTGCTGATCCTGTGGCAGGCGCGCGACCCGGACCTGGCCTGGAAGCTCTTGGGCGGCGTGGCACTCACCGTCGGCACCCTGGTGGTGTCGGTGCTCGCGCTGGTACGGCTGGCGCGCGGGCTCGCCGGGCGCACCCGCGGGGTCTGGCGGCTGGGGTTGGCGGCCCTGACCCGGCGACCGACCTTCGCGGTGCTGCAGATCGCCGGCTTCGGGCTCGGCATCCTGGCCCTGCTGCTGCTGGCGGTGGTGCGGGTGGATCTGCTGAAGACCTGGCAGGCGGGTCTGCCCCCGGGCACCCCCAACCACTTCCTGATCAACATCCAGCCGCAGGAGGTGGAGCCCCTGCGCGCCTTCCTGCGCGCACAGGGGATCGCCCAGCCGGACCTGTTCCCGATGATCCGCGGGCGCCTGGTCCGCATCAATGACCGGCTGGTCAAGCCCTCGGACTACCAGAACCCGCGCGCCGAGGGCCTGGCCGCACGCGAGTTCAACCTGAGCTTCGCCGACCGGCCCCAGACCGACAACCGCATCACCGCCGGTCAGTGGTGGCCCGCCGGCACGACCGAGCCGGCGTTCTCGGTCGAAAAGGGACTGGCCGAGACCTTGAACATCAAACTGGGCGACCGGCTGACCTTCTTCGTCTCCGGCCATGAGGTCACCGCCCCGGTGACCAGCCTGCGGGAGGTCCGCTGGGACAGCTTCAACGTCAATTTCTTCGTCGTCTCGCCACCCGCACTGCTGGGCGCAGAGTCCGCCACCTATATCACCAGCATCCACCTGCCGCACGAGCGGGAGGCCATGATCCCGGAGCTGGTGCGGCGCTTCCCGAGCGTCACCCTGCTCAACGTCGACGCGCTGCTCAAACAGGTACGCGCGGTGGTCGACCGCGGGGTGCTCGCGGTGGAATACGTGTTCCTCTTCACCCTGGCCGCCGGCGTGCTGGTGATGTTCGCCGGTATCCAGGCGAGCCTAGCGGAGCGGCGCACCGAGCACGGCATCCTGCGCACCCTGGGCGCCGGGCGCCGGGCGCTGCTCGGCAGCCTGGCGGTGGAGTTCACCGCCACCGGGCTGCTCGCCGGACTGCTCGCGTCCATCTTTGCGGAGCTGACCGGGTGGCTGCTGGCCGAGCGGCTGTTTGGGCTGCAATTCGGCTTCAACCCGGGGCTCTGGCTCACCGGGGTACTGGGCTCGGGGCTACTCATCGGCCTGGCCGGGACGCTCGCCACCTATCCGCTGCTGATCCGGCCGCCCTTGCAGACCTTGCGGCAGGCGGGGTGAGGAATCAGCGCCAGGCGATTTCCAACGATTCGCAGACCGCCAAGTGTAGGTGCGACTTAAGTCGCACCTACATCCTTGACACGGCGACAGGCCGCTAATCCTCAATCGTGTATCCCTGTTCGTGAAAGAGTCGCAGGCAGGCATCCACCACCGCCGCATCGAACGCGGTACCACGGTGCGCCATAATCTCGCTCAATGCCGCCTCAATACCCAATGCCATCCGATAGGGGCGCGGCGAGGCCATAGCCTCAACCACGTCGGCAACGGCGAGAATCCTGGACTCCAGCAACAGCGCATCCCGCGTCAGTCCCAACGGATAGCCCGATCCATCCAGGCGTTCGTGATGCTGCTGAATGATCTTGGCAATAGGCCATGGAAAGCTGATGCCTTTGAGTATATTGAAGCCGATCGTCACATGCTCTTTGATCAGGTTAAATTCGTTGTCACTCAGACGCCGGGGCTTCACCAGTATTTCACTCGGGATGCCGATCTTACCGAGATCATGGATCGTCGCCGCCAGATGCAGGCCGTGAATGACCCCAGGGGCCAACCCCAGTTCCAACGCAATGGCGGAGCTGAGATTGGCCACCCGCCGCTGATGGCCTGCGGTGTAGGGGTCGCGCTGGTCGATGGTGTCGGCAATGACCTGGATGGTTTGCTCCAGGCTGTCCCGCAAATGGAGCTGATACTGTACCTTTTCGATTTCAGTGCGCAGGGTCTTGATGCCGAAGCTGATGTCGGCCGCCACCTCCTGTAATAGCTGGCGTTCCGGAGCCGACCAGGCATCGCGACTGGCACTGTAGAGGTTCAAGCAAGCGACTGTCCCATTTGGCAGCCGAAACGGCACGGCGATGCTCGACCGGTAGCCGCGCTGCAAGGCCGCGGTCCGCCATGGCAACATGGTCGGATCGGTATCAATATCAGCGCAGAACTGGACCTCACCGGTGCGGATGGCGCGGCCCGTGGGACCATCACCGGGCCCGGTGTCCGCCCAGGTGAATTGGCCTGACGCCAGATAGCCGTCATCGCGCCCATAGCGGGCGATCGGTTGGATGCGGCTCTCCGGCCCGCTGTCCGCCAGCCCCACCCAGGCCATCAGGTAGCCGCCGGTTTCCACCGCGATTCGGCAATATTCGTCGAGCAGGATGGTTTCAGTCGTGGAGCGCAGCAACGCGACGTTGCTTTGGCTCAAGAATTTGAGCGTCCGCGTGGTGGCCAGTAAATCGACTTCCAAGAAATGCCGCTTGGAATTATCACGGATATTGCACTGAATAACGTCGACACCATCGCAGTCATACACATTGCTGATAAACTCGACGAAAATGAGCTGCCCGTCTTTCCTCTCCAACGGCAGGTCACTGTAGCGGATATAGCGATTGGTTTGCAGCTCAATGAACGCCTCCTTATTTAGCTTGGTGTCTCTGAAGGCACCAATATCCCACAGCGTCCGCCCCACCAGCTCTTCGTGCGAATAGCCGATGATGTTGATCAAGAAGGGATTGGCATCCTCGATCTCCGAGGTTTCGGCATTGAGGATCAGGATACCGTCTTGCGCCGATTCAAACAGGCGGCGGTAGCGTGTTTCAGAAAATCGCAGCGACCTATCAATGATGGCTCGACTATCGCATGGCAATTCACTCATGGCGACCTCCAAAGCTGATGAAAAGCGTCATCTGCGACATTTCGGGTTGGCGGCGCAAACCTTGCAGCGGACGTAATTGAGACCGTTTGCGCGTCACCTTCCCTTGTGCACCGCCGCCGTCCCGGCGCGACTGCCCGACCAGGGACAGGTCGGCTCGGTGATCTCCAGGGCGATCGCCACCACCTCGGTGGAGAGGTTCAGGAGCCGCCCCTGGATCAGGGCAAACAGTAGAAACAGATCCAGCTCGCGCCGCATCAGGTAGGCCAAGGCACGCGTCACGCCGGACGGGCTATGGCGCAGCAGCGCGGCGGCCTCATGGGCGACGTAGCGGCCCATGCGCCGCTGGACATCAATAATCGTACTGCATTCGGCGCTCAGTGCGTCGAGCGGCGGCGGCAGGGCCGCCAACACCCCGGCGAAGGTCTCGATATTCACCAGCTTCAACAGGCGCTCCCGATGCATCAGGCGCATCGACGGGACCAGTTGGTAGAAGGTCTCCGAGGGTGAAAGCTGGTAGGAAAAGCGAAAACGTAACAGCCACATCAGCGCGACCCGGTCCAGGTCCGCACCAATCAGGCGTTGTAGAGGGTGCTGGCTCGCGTCGTGAAATTGCATCAGTCGGCGGACCAGACCGACGTAATAGCACTGATCGATGGCCGCCTCCAGGGCGAAGGGCTCGCGCCGCTGTTCATAGATCTCGCGCGCCTGACGGGCGATCAGGCGCAGGGGCCCGGCCTCTAATTGGCGCAGCAGTTCCAGCACATTCTCGGCGCGCAGCATCGCCTCATCGGGTAGACGCAGGAATGATTGCAGGTCGAACAGGCTGTCGCGGATCACCTGTTGATCCAGGTCATGGAGCTTGCCGCGGATCAGAGTTTTCAAGTTGAACAGTGCATACTTGCGACCCCAAGCGAGCACCAGTGCCCGCTCCACGGCCGTCATGGGCCGCACCAGGATCTGCAATTCGGCGAGCAACACCTGGATCAGGGTCTGTTCGATGGCGCGACCGCGGGTCTTGGCGCTCTGCTGCTCGTCGAGCAGCACGGTGAGCCCAAAGCGCTCGGCCAGTTCCGGCAATTGCATCTGCGACAGCTGCCCGATGGTGTCCGGATCGAACAGGCGCGTGGCCATCACCGACACACGGGTGTGCAGATAGGCTTGGGCGGCGGCGCTCATACAGTGGCCTAGCGGCTGGGGTCGATCAGGACCTGGAAGGCGGCATCCAGGGCTTGGTCCTCGCGCTGCTCGGCCTGGTCGCGCAACTGCAGATGGCGTTCATCGTAGCGGCGGCGCAACTCGGCGATGGTCTGTTCCGCGCGCTCCTCGGCCCTGGCGATGAAGGCGCGGTGCAGTTCGGGCAGCCGGGCGCTGAAACGCTCGTTCTCCGCCTTGGCGTCCGCCAGCGCCGTCTGGATGAGGCGCTCCTGCGCTTGCTCCGCCTGACTCGCGATCTGTTCCGCCCGCAGTTCGGCGGCCAACAGACGTTGCAGGGTGTCTTCCATCGCGGATACCTCGACCGGTTAGCTTAGACCGTGCATACCTTACGGCAACGACCGGAAGATTGCGCGGGCAATGCGCTTGAATCAGGGTCCGGGTCGCGTCAAGCACCCCAGAAAATCCAGCGTGATGTGTGCGGTGACACCCCACAAGAGCTCACCGTCGTACTCGTCGAAAAAGGCCACCTCACGCGCCTGGGGATGCCCCGGAGCCGGGTAGGGGCGCAGCCGATGGTGGTCCGGGACGGCGAGCCAGATGAGCGGGATGCTGAAGATACGGGAAACCTCGCGGGGCTCAGGCGTCAGGGCTTGGGGCCAAGGGATCTCGCCCACCACCGGGGTGATCAGAAACTGGCTGGCGGTGTATAAGGGCCGAAGCCGTCCCAGCACCCGCACCTGGTCCGGCGCCAGACCGATCTCCTCCTGCGCCTCACGCAGTGCGGTCGCGGTGCAGTCCGGGTCCCAGTCCTCCCGGCGGCCACCCGGAAACCCAACCTCGCCGCTGTGCCGGTCGTGGGCGTGCTCGGCACGGCGGATGAAGACCAGGTGCCAGGCGCCGTCTTGGCAATACAGCGGCAACAGCACGGCGGCGTGCTGGACCGAGGCGGTAGCCGCTGCACTCCCCGGGAGTTCTGCCCGCGGGCGGGCGTGGCAGATGTGCGGCCTCAGCCGTTCGCGGATCAGCTCACAGGTCAGCCGCGCGGGAGTTAAGTGTCCGTGCAATTTAGCCCCCCAACCGCCGCACCCGTTCGGCCTCCTCCTCCAGGCTGATGAAGCTCAACGCGATCCGTTGCGGGTCGCCGCTGCGGGCCGCGCGCTCCAGCGACTCGGTGGCCTCGTCCAGCGCCGGGACGCCGCAATAGCGCGTCGCCCCGCGGACCTGGTGGGCGTGTTCGGCGAGCCCATCCCAGTCGGCTGCGGTCATCGCCGCGCGCAACGCCGCGAGCTCATCCGGCAGCCCCACCAGCAGGGCGGCGAAGAGTTCTGCGGCGAGGTCCGCGTCGCCCCCGGCGACGGCCAGGGCGGCCACGGGGTCCCGCGCGGGGAGTGGGGAGAGATGGGCGATGACGGGATGGTGGTCCAAGGTCAGGCTCCTGGCGGTGTGAGTCGGCCAACACTCTAAGGGCAGACCACGGGGACAGTCCAGATGCGCGCGCAGGTCGCGGTCGCACAACCCGGGCGCGCGTACCGGTCGCAGTTGCTGTGACCGCACACCATGGTTACAATAGGCTTGGATCGGCTACTGTGGATGACTGCTGCCGATTAACGATATCCGACTCGACTTGGTGCGCTGCACCCCGCAATAGTAACCTTCAGACACATTGTTGCGATTACTTGGGGGCAGGGTGGGGCTGCCATTCCTTATATGGCACAGCTCGTGCTTGACTCCTTGACTTGCCCGATTCAAGGAGTCGCTTAGACTTTGAGGAGTCAACGCCGTGATCAAATCAAGAAACACGTTACCCGTTTTTGGCTGTGTCGCCGCACTACTGGCCGGGTGCGCCGCCGTCGGCCAACCCGGCGAAAACCCCGGCCCGGTCCCACCGCGCATCGTTTCGGGGAAGGACGGTCGCACCTGGGATAATCCATCTGCCTTCGGAAAAGTCCCGCCCGGACGCGAGGAAGAAGGCAGAGACACCTGCCAAAAGGCCGACTTCGACCACGCCACCGGCTACCACCCAGATGCCCGTAACTACTATGGCGGAAAAATCCCGCGCGGTGGGTTTTACTGCGTTGGCAGAAAGGACAACAAGAAGGACTCGTCCTAGTCGTCTGGGGACTAATCCGGTTCAGGCCACAACGCCAGCGCTCAACCGTTAGGGACAGAGAATTCCTGACGGGCGCAACTGGGCTGCGACCCGAGAGTCGACGCGGCGGGGCTCGAGCGACCGCCGTTCGGCGCGCAACACCCGACAGCTCGCCTGCCATTCCACGTGTCCGCCATAGACCATCAAACGGTGAGACCGGGCGGCTAGGACCGGGACTTTCTCGCAAACCCGGCCCAAACCTCCGTCATTCGGGCTTTTTTCAGCGCGTCCTCAAACGCCTGGACCCGCGGATCGGGCGTTGTGCTCCCTCCCCCGGCATCGGCTACCGCCACCCAGAGGGAGCGCTGCGGCGTACATCTATGGCAACCAAATGCTCCAAGGCCTGGCCACCAGCGATCGCTTAAATCGCACCGGCGGAAGCCGCAAGTGCCGGCCGTGGCGCGGACCCCCAGGCCCGATGGCGCGCCGAACGGGTACACTAGGCCCCCAACGGCCGGGCCCCGCACGAGCGGCCTCGGCACCCCATCACTGCCCGGAACCTTCGCATGATCTCGCTTCTGGACTATGGCGCCGGCAATGTCCGCAGCCTGCGCAACGCCATCCACTCCCTTGGATTCGAACTCACGGAAATCGAACGACCCGAGGATATCCTCAAAGCGCAGCGCCTGATCTTCCCCGGCGTCGGTGCCTTCGGGGCGGCCATGGAGCGCCTGCACCGACTGGGTTACGTGGAGCCGCTCAAGGAGTATCTGGCCGCCGGACGGCCCTTCCTGGGGATCTGTATCGGACTCCAGACCCTGTTTGAGGGGAGCGAGGAATCCCCGGGCGTGGCCGGACTCGGGCTGATCCCGGGGCTGATCCGTCGCTTCGACGATCCGACGCTTTCGGTCCCTCATATGGGCTGGAACGGGGTGCGGGTCGAGCGCCCCTCCCCTCTGTTCACCGACTATCAAGGGGAAAAGTTCTATTTCGTCCACTCCTACCGCGCCGAGCCAGACGCCCAGAACGCGCCCTGGCGACTCGCGACCACGGACTACGGCCGGCCCTTTCTGAGTGCGGTGAGCCGCGGGCGGGTGACAGCCGTCCAGTTCCACCCGGAGAAGAGCGGGGCGGCAGGACTCAAGCTGCTCAAGCACTTCCTGGCCGGTGAGGAGCAGGACGCGCTGTCCCAGGCTGCCAGGGCGAGCACCGCGGAACCGACCCGCCTCGCCAAGCGCATCATTGCGTGTCTGGACGTGCGCGCCAACGACCAGGGCGACCTGGTGGTGACCAAGGGCGACCAGTACGACGTCCGCGACAAGGGCGAGGGTGGCGAGGTGCGCAACCTCGGCAAGCCGGTGGAACTGGCCGCACGCTATTATGCGGAGGGGGCCGATGAGGTCACCTTCCTCAACATCACCGCCTTCCGGGACTTCCCACTGGACGACCAGCCGATGATGGAGGTGCTGCGCCGCACCTCCGAGCGGGTGTTCGTGCCGCTCACGATCGGCGGCGGCATCCGCGCCTTCACCGACGCCCATGGCCACCACCACTGCGCGCTCGACGTGGCGCACGCCTATTTTCGCTCCGGCGCGGACAAGGTTTCCATCGGCTCGGACGCGGTGGAGACGGTGATTGAGGTCCTGGCGCGGGGCGGCAAGGACGGCACCAGTTCAATCGAACAGATCGCCCGGGTCTATGGCAACCAGGCGGTGGTGATTTCCATCGATCCCCGCCGGGTCTATGTCGATTCCCCGGCGGCGACCCGGCATTTCACCGTGGCAACGACCACGCCCGGCCCGCACGGCGAGCGCTTCTGCTGGTTCCAATGTACGGTCAAGGGTGGACGCGAGGGGCGCGATCTGGACGTGGTCGAACTGGCGCGGGTCTGTGAAGACCTGGGCGCCGGGGAGATCCTGGTCAACAGCATCGACCGGGACGGGTCCGGGGCGGGCTTCGACTTGGAACTGATCCAGGCGGTGCGCAGCGCGGTGACGATCCCGGTGATCGCCTCCAGCGGGGCGGGACGGGTGGAGCACTTCTCGGAGGTCTTTGCCGCCACTGGCGTGGAGGCGGCGCTGGCGGCGGGGATCTTCCATCGGCACGAGGTACCAATCGAGGGGGTCAAGACCCATCTACGGGCTCAGGGGATCGAGACCCGGGCCTAGTGCCCACTCCCCGGCAGCGGGGGACCTCGGGTCCTGGTTCAACACGTCGGCGTGGAGAGCGGAAGGTTGCGGTACCCGGGCGTCCGAATCCTATTGACCTTGCTGGCGATGTGCCTGGTCCTCGCCGGCTGCGCCGCGGGCGGCGGCGCCGGTTCCAACGTTGGGACGCCGCTGGCGGCACTGGACCGGGACCAACTGCTTTCTGAGATGGCTGCCTGTCACCTGTTGCGCGTCGCCCAGACCTCAGAAAAGGCAGTCACCGACGCCACGGTGCTGACCGCCGCACGACGTTTCGATGTCGCCCTAGAGGCGGTGGTGGCGCGTGCCAACCAATTGGTCCAGCACTATCAGTCAAACGGCGCCGCCTTGGGCCGACGCGCCGTGCAGGCCTGCAACCGCCTGGCGACGCTGACCCAGGTCGCACCACGCTTGGTGCGTTTCGAGGAGAGCGGCCAGTCGCGTGGCGTCTGGCTGCGGGTCAATGCGGAAATCACGACCGGGTTCGCCGACCGGGTCATCCGCGAACTGCGGGCCAGACGGGCGGTCGGGCTCATCATCAACAGCCCCGGCGGCTCGGTCTTCGAGGCACGTAAACTCGGGCGCTATCTGCGGACCAATGGTCTGAGCTCGGCCGTCGATCAGATCTGCGTCTCGGCCTGTATCGACACGCTGGCCGGCGGGAGCGAACGCTATGCCACGCGCAACGCCCGACTCGGTATCCACCAGAGCCACGTCCCGGGCCGCTACAGCAGCCATGAGGGCGGCCAACTCTATGTGGCCGAATCCTTTCGCTACCTGCGCGAGATGGGCATCGACCCGGACGTGGCCATCGCCGCCGCCTCCATTCCCAATGACCAGATCCTCCTGATCCCGCTACGCGATGCACTCACCACCCACCTGCTGACGGGCGTGGTCGAGCGACTCTAGCCGGGAGACTGGCTGCTTGGGGAGGGCAAGTGCCCACAGACAAATGCAAACCGGAAGCGACCCGCAGTCCGGAATCAGGTGACCAGATGGAAAACACGCATCCCGGCGTTGTCCGGCGCCTTCGACTCGATAAGGTCCGGAGCTTCGACACGGCCGAAGTCGACTTTTCGCCCAGGGTGACGGTCCTCCTCGGCGAAAACGGCGCGGGCAAGACCACGATCGCCGAGATGCTTGCACTCCTGCTCGTACCCGCTGCGGAGCGCCCGCAGGTCAGCTTCCCGCTCCGACGGGGCACCGCACAGGGCCGGGCAGAGGTCTTCTTTGACGCAGACGACCACCCCGCCGCGGTCTGGGAGTCGGGGAACGACACCGGAGCCGAGCGGCGACCAAACCCGGGCCGTCCAGTCTTCGCCTATGGGCGATTCCGCCAGTTCTTCACCACCGATCAAGGCGAGCGCCGGCGCATCAATAACCCGGCGGAAGACCTAGGCGACCTCGCCCATTGGTCCCGGCGGAACTCGATCATCACCCTGTTTCGACCGGACGAACAACTGCTTCAAGAACTGTCGCGCGCACTGGTTGCGCTGCATTATGGGGCAGACACGCTCGCCGATCCGCGACTGGGTGCCGTGTGGAAGCGCCTGAACGCATCGCTCAAGACCCTGGACTGCGGATTCGAGCGCATCGAAATTGAGGAGGGCGAGTACGAATACTGCCCGCGGCTGCTGCGTAAGAAGGTCCGCTTGGCACCCAATGAGCTGTCCGACGGCTACCAGTCGGTGTTGGCCATGCTGTTCGACCTGGTGCTGCGCTACGCCTTCCGCTTCATCACCTTACCAGACCCGCTGTTGGCCGCGGCCACGATCGTCATCGACGAGATCGATCTGCACCTGAACCCGCGCTGGCAGCGCACCGTTCTGGCACAATTGACGGCACTCTTCCCCAATACCCAATTTATCGTCACCACCCATTCGCCGGCCGTGGTTCAAGCTGCGGTGGACGTCGGACACAGCATTATCAGCCTGACCGAATCCGGAGGTGTTTCCAAGGTGAAACCCCTCGGCCGCAACACGTTGCGCGATCTGAAGGGGGCGGAGATCGGCGCACTGCTGCTGGATCGGCGCCTGTTCAGCGTCGGCTCGCGTTATTCGTCGGAGTATTCAGCCATTGAGGATCGCATTGATGACCTGGAGAGCCGAATCGAGTCCGGCACTGCGACCGAGGCCGACGAGAAGCAGTTATTCAAAGACTTGGAGACGATGCAGGGACTCATGGCCAAGGACGAGGGCCGGCGCGCAGAGGGCGGTCTGATGGCACAGATGGCGGACCTGCGGCGCGCCTTTCTCCAGGACCTGGTTGAATTGAAATGGGAGCAGGAGAAAGGCGCATGAGGCGATTGGATCGGACCGGCATTGTGCCTTCGGCCGACTGGGACAAGCGACTAAAGCGCAATCTGCCGGACCGGGACGCCTTTTTCGCCAAGGAGGCGGCGCTTGAAGCCCTTGATCTCAATGATCCGGTGAGGCGCAAGGGGTTTTCGGCCTTCGCGCCCGAGGTGCTGAAACAGACCATCAAGGGCCACGGCTTCCCGGTCCTGTGGGGTGCGGCCAAGAAGACTCTGGCCGCGATGAGTCACCACAAGTGCGCCTATTGCGAGTCACCGATCAATGCCGAGCGCTCGGCTCATGTGGAACATTTCAGGCCCAAGTCACTGTTCCCATCACTCTGTTACGACTGGGAGAATTATTTCCTGTCGTGTAACGGATGCAATGGGCAGAAGTCGGATAAGTGGCCGGCGCAGGGGGACTATGTCAGGCCGGATGAAGGCGAGCCGGCGTCGCGATTTCTGTTTTCGCGGGACGGCGGGGTTGAGGCTGTGCCGGGGGATGCAGAGGCCGAGAACACCATCAGGGACCTGGGGCTCGATCGCGCCTGGCTGTGCCGATGCAGACGCTTGGCGCTGGGATCGGTCTTGGAAGATATCGAGGATACTTTCGGCTTATTGGCCGAGAGCCCCGAACTGGAGGAAGCGATCATGCGACTGATTGATAAGCAAGTCGCAAGGATCGCGGGAAAGCCGGAACTGGCTTATTCGACCGCCTTGCTTCAGTGTGTACAGCACGCATTGAAGCAGACGCGTGCCGAGCGGTCTGCTGTCCCGAAAGAGTGAGAAACAAGTCAGGCTACGAGGTCGTCGATCCGCATAGCGGACCCTACCCGGCTTGCCCCGACTGTCTTGATTGTCGTATCGGCCTCTCCGTTGACAGTGAATAAGAAGCGCCGGGGCGGCCAGATTGGGAACCTTTTGAAGCTCCTGCCAACGATCCAAAGTTGAATTATTCATTAATTTCGCCAGTGCCGTCTCGACCTTCTTCCGATACGCCAGCGGCATATCGACCTCAGTCTCCAGGCACTGCGCAGCCAACAAAACAGTTGTCGGCTTATTGACCTTCAACAGCCGTTTGACGACCCTCCCGCTATCCGTCCCCGGCACCCCAGCCGCCAGGACTATAACCTCGTGCCACCAGTCGTCCGCATACTTGCCAGTCAAGGCGTCGAACTGCCGACGACGCACATAATCCAGGGCAGTCAGGTACTCCTGAAAGGTCAGGTGGGCAAATGCGTAATACCCCGGGCGACGCTCCACCAACATGCCGGTCCGATCCCGGATCTCGTCGAGCATCCGGCTTGCCGGGCGACCGGCCGAGGTCCGGCAGGACCCGCGCAAACTCCTCCGCAACCTCCGACTCCGCTAGCTCCGCCGCGTGCGCGTCGTGCAGGCGCCGCGCCACGCCCATCAGCAGCCGCCGCTTGGCGACCGCATCCAGGGTGCCGATGGCAGTGTCGCCCGCGAACTTGGCCCGGTCCCATTCGTAGAGCAGTGCATCCGTGCACTTGTCGTAGAGGGTCGCCCGATGCTCGGGGATGCTGTGGCCCAGAAATCGGTGGACCACGCACAGGATGGTGGCGAGCAGTGGGTTGACGGCGATCCGCTGGATAGGGCGGCTGCGGGCGATGCGGGCTTTGAGGTCATCGGCGGCGGTAGCCGCCTCGCGCTCCGCCAGGGCGCGCTCCTTGCCCAGTGACAGCTCGGCCGCCAGACACCAGCGGTCGATATAGACCCCGACCTCGGACTGGGTGAGATCGGCCAGTTCATGCACAGCGAACCCGTCGAGCTGACCCGCGAGATTATCCTTGCGACCGACGGGGCGACTGGTGATCAGGGTGCGCACTACGCCCTCGCGGGCGATGAATGCGGAGACGGAGGCGGTCAATTCGCGACGCAGGGCCTCCGGTGCCTCGTCTAATCCGTCGATCATCAGGAGGGCGCGCTCGGCGTCTAGGGCCTGATCCAGCAAGGCGGGATCGCAGCCGGTCGGGCGATCATGTCCCGCGACAGGATGCCGTCAGCCAGACTCCGAGCCGCCAGGACCAGCGGCAGCAGGTCCGAGGGCAGGCCAGTTTCGGAGTTCGACCCGACACCTGCCGGTTGAGCAGCCAGCCAGGCAATCAGGGTGCTCTTGCCGCTGCCCGGACCGCCGAGCAGCAACAAGCGCTCGGACGCGGCAAGCACCTTGGCAATGGGCCGGCGCTGCCCGAGACTCGGACTGAGCCGAATCTCGCCGTCCTTGCCCGTTTCCAGGATGGGATCGGCGACGTGCAGCGGGACGAAGACGGCTTGCAGTTCCTGGGTAACGCGATGGGAGGTCTGGACTCCCCGCAGTTCGATGCGGCCATAGCGCTCCCCCAACTGGCGCCGATAGTCCGTTTCCAGCGCCGCGAGGATGGCGGCCGGATCACCGGACTCCCGGGCAACCACCAAGTCGCGCTCTTGGGCACAGCGAATCTCAAAACGCAGCACGGGCTCGAAGCCATCATCGTATCCGGTCTGCGCCCAGTCCCGCGTGAGCCGCTCCAGGTCGGCGGCAACCGCCGCGGGGACCTCAGCCGAACCCCGGGTGGCCAGGGCGGTCGCGAGCCGGTCCCGCGCCCGCGCGCGGCGGTTCTCGATGATCACCGCGGGAATGGCGGGGTCCGCAGGCGCGGCGCCGCGGATGGCCTCGAAGACGGGCGCAACGGTCGCGTCATCCAGGCGCGCCTTCAGTTGATCGAAGACGGCGCGTGGCGATTCGTCCCTCGTGGAGCGCAAGACCGCAGACATTGCAGAGACCCCCGATCCCGGCCCTATCGGACCAGGTGTGTGTACCGACTGAGATGTTCGCCGCGAGACGAGCAGTTCCAAGGGGAACATGCCGCATCCCGTGGGCATGATCTTAAGCGAATCGCTGCCGCCTTGCGATGGACTGACGGACATCGGGACGCCCCCTGCCCGGTCGAAATCCCGCACGCCGCACTTGCGCGTTTCCGCAATGCAGAGTATCTTCTTTCTCAATGCTTGTGCCTGCCCTTACTCTCTGTGGTGCTGGCCGGCATCGACAGGATCGGCCGCGGCCCGATCGCAGGCGAGGCGGGCGGCGGACATCCCGGTAAGACAATCAACAATAAGACGAGGGGGAAGACACGATGATCATCGAGCAACTGAGCAAGCAGGCCGTGGCGCAGACGCTGGCGAGCAGCGTCGTCACCGGGCACTTCGACTTGGAGGGTGTTGGTCTGGTGGTGCTTCAGGACGGACGCATTCTGCGCAGCGAGGCGAACCATCAATGCACGGTGCGGGGGTCAGCTCAAGCACCCTTGACGCTCTATCAGCTCGCGCAGTCCAGTGCGGTCGGCTACCGGCTCCGGGATCGGGGTCTGATCCCCCGGGCAGCACGCGCCTATGCTTGATCGGCAGCCGATGAAGATCGCCTTGAACGGCGCCCGTCGCGAGGTCATCCGGGATTGCGGGGCTCGTCCGGTCCCCGGCGTAGCCACTTGATCAGGAACTCAAGTGCTGCGCCCAGGTTGGCCGCGGCCTGCGGCGATAAACTCGCGCCCAATTCGAAGACATAGCCACGGATGGCGAGCAGTCGGCAGTCCGGCAGTGGGCCGCCGATCGCCTCCTGGTAGACCCGCAACAGGCCGCCGGGGCTCAATGCGTGGGTGGTGATGCTGAGCGCGGGCTCCGGGATCACGGGGCCGAAGGAGAAGGGTTCAGGACCGCTGAGGGCGGCGTCCACAAACACCACCGATTCCCGTCCCTGAAGGTCCAGGCAGTGCTCGATCTGGAGTTGGAAGTCATCGAATGCATCGAACGCCTGGCAAAGTCCAGGCATGGGAATGGGCAGCGCGGACAGGCGTTCGATGAGCGTTGGACCGAGTGCGTCATCTCCGCGGGAGGCGTTACCGCAGGCGAGGATGAGTGTCCGAGACACAGAGCCGGACACTTGGGTCATCCTGGTTTTCCCATTTGCTCACCCCAATAGCCGAGAAAAAACGCAGCCCTCGCGGCGCAGAGCGCCTGACACATGCGTGACACCGCTGGAGCGGTGTCACGAGAGCGAGGTGTCACGAGAACGAGCGCTGGGGCTAAACCCAACCGCTGAATCATCAGTCAGCGGTCGTCGCGGACGGCCGCTCTACCGTTCCATCCGGATGGCGACATAGGCGGTCGATGCGCTTGCCTTCGGCATCGCAGAGTTCAAGGTCCAGCGGCATGCGCCCCATGGCATGGGTGGCGCAAGAAAGGCAGGGGTCATAGGCGCGGATCGCCACCTCGATCTGGTTCAGGAGCGGTTCAGTGAGTTCCCGTCCATCCAGGAACTCGCCGGCCACCTGGCGGATGGCTGTATTCATGGCCTGGTTGTTGTTGGTGGTGGAGACGATGAGGTTGGCGCGTGTCACCAGACCGTCGCCATTGATCTCGTAGTGGTGGAACAGGGTGCCGCGAGGGGCCTCGATCACGCCGATGCCCTTTTCCCGCATCTCACCCTTCAGGCGCAGTTCCGTACCCTGCAGGTCAGAGTCCAGCAGCAGCTCGCGGATGGCCTCCGCACAATGCAGCAGCTCGATGAGACGCGCCCAGTGGGTGGCCAGGGCCGCCTGCAGCGGCCGACCCTCGCCGGCGGCGGCGAAGTCCTGGCGCTCCTGCTCGGCGAGCGGGGTGTGGAAGCTGTCGCAATTGTTGACGCGTGCCAGCGGCCCCACCCGATACCAGCCGAGCTCCGGCCCCAGTTGGGTGAGAAAGGGGAACTTCATATAGCTCCAGTCCTTGATCTCCTCGTGGATCACCCGTTCATAGTCCTGGTAGTCCTGGTGATCCAGCAGGGTCTTGCCGTCCGGGCCGCGGACGCGCAGGCCGCCATGATAGAGTTCGTGTGACCCGTCGGGGGCGATCAGACCCAGGGTATTGGCGTCCACCGCGCCGAAGCGGTAATGGAAGTCCGAGTTGGCGAGAAAGATCCGCTTGATCAGCTGAACCGCCCCTTCCGCCCAGTCGACGACCTGGTCGATGTCTTTCTGGAGCTCATCGCGCTCGGCCAGGCTCACATGCTTATTGACCCCGCCCGGCAGTGCCCCGGTGCCGTGGACCCGCTTACCGGCCGTGATGCGGATCACCTCCTGGCCGAACTTGCGCAGCAGCACGCCTTGCGTGGCGATCTGCGGATGGTCCTGGATCACCCCGACGATGTTGCGGTGGGCGACGGGATCGTCGAAGCCGAACAGCAGGTCCGGGGAGGCCAGATGAAAAAAGTGCAAGGCATGGGATTGCAGGGTCTGGCCCAGGTGCATCAGGCGTCGGACCTTCTCCGCGGTCGGGGTGAGTTGGTCCACGCCGATGAGCTGATCGCACGCCTTGGCCGCCGCCAAGTGATGGCTCACGGGGCAGATGCCGCACAGGCGCTGCACCAGCACCGGCAGCTCCCAATAGGGTCGGCCCTGGATGAACTTCTCGAAGCCCCGGAACTCGACGACGTGCAGCCGCGCCTGCCGGATATGGTTGTCTTCATCCAGGAGCAGCGTGACCTTGCCGTGCCCTTCCACGCGGGTCAGCGGCTCGATACAGACGCGCTTGAGGGTTTCCGGGTGACGGGCGGTTTCGAGTGACGTGATCATGGCGGACTCCCCCGGCTAGTCATAGTGAATCTGCGTATATGGGAACGCGATCGGCTGACCCGCGAGCAGCTCGGTCAGGAAGGTCCAGAGGGTGTCCGCTGAGGGCGGACAGCCGGGGATGAAATAATCGACCTTGACGACCTCATGGATGGGGTGGACGCGATTGAGCAGGAGCGGGATCTCCGGGTCTTTGGGGATGCCGGGATTATGAATACCGACCCCACTCACATAGGACTCGTCGAGGCACGCCTTGAGGCTGAACTGATTGCGCATGGTGGGGACACCGCCATTGACCGCACAGGCGCCAACCGCCACCAGCAGCTTGCAGTGGTGGCGGAACTCACGCAGGACCTCCACGTTCTCGGCATTGGCGACCCCGCCCTCGATCAGCCCCAAGTCGCACTCCCCGATGGTCTTGATGTCGGTCAGCGGGGTGCGGTCGAAGCTCACCAGCTCCACCAGTTGCAGGATTCGCTCGTCGATGTCGAGCAAAGACATATGGCAGCCGAAACAGCCGCAGAGTGAAGCGGTGGCAACGCGGACTTTCTCTGGCATCTCAATCCACCTCGTCTTCGTGCGCGCGCAGGTCACCGACCGTGCTGATGGGCTCCCGGTCATACAGGCGCTCGCCGATGGGGCGCTCGAAGCCCTTGTGCTTGGGCAGGATGGCACCGGTCGGGCAGACATGGGCGGCGCGATCGGTGACGGCGAAGCAGGAGTCGCCCAACAGCCCGCTCTCTGAGTCGATCACCAGATGACTCGCGAGCCCCCGCCCGCTGATGGCGAACACACGCTTGCCGTCATGGTCGCGGCTGGCGCGCACGCACAGCTCGCACAGGATGCAGCGGCCGAAGTCGATGATGAAGTCCGGGTGCGAGGCATCCACCGGACGGCGCGGAAAGAAGGGCGGATAGTGTGGCGCGAGCATCCCGGTGTAATAGGCGACCGCCTGGAGTTGGCAGTTACCGCTGCGCTCGCAGACCGGACAGATGTGGTTGCCCTCCGCAAACAGCATCTGCAGCACGGCGCGGCGGTTGTCCTGGACGGCCTCGGAGTTGTTGTCCACCTCCATGCCCTCGGTCACCGGCGTAGTGCAGGCCGAGACTTGGCGGCGTCCCACCCCGACCAGGCAGACCCGGCAACTGCCGTGGGGTGCATAGTCCGGGTTGTGGCACAGGTGCGGAATATAGACCCCGGCGGCCTGGGCCGCGGCCATGATCGTCTGACCGGGGACAAAGGGAAGCTCGCGGCCGTCGAGTGTGAAGCTGTGACTCATACCGCGGCCTCCGGTGGCTGGGGCGGGGTGTCGGGGATATGGGCACGGGCATCGTCACGCCCGGCGATGGCCCGCGCCTGCGCGAGCGCCCCATCCAGGTCGAAGGATGGGGTGTACTCGGCGCTGCGCAGACGCCGTCGGTAGATGTCCGGGAACTTGTCCAGGGTGTTCAGGATATGGTTGGGCGCGGAGCTGCCCAGACCGCAATAGGTCGCCCGGCGCATCACGGCGCCGATCTGGCGCAGCTCTCCCAGGTCATGTTCGGACGCCTGGCCAGCGGCGACCTTCTCCACCAGGTTGTGCAACAGTGAGCCGCCCACCCGGCAGGGGGTGCAGAAGCCGCACGACTCGTGGGCAAAGAAGGCGGCGAAGTTCTGCACCATGTCGAACATATCCCGACTCTGATCAAAGATCATGAAGGAGCCGGCGGTGGACAGGTCCTCGAAGGCGATGATGCGGTCGAAGTCCGCCGGGGTCAGGGTGGTCCCGGAGGCGCCGGAGATCTGCAACGCCTGGGTACGCTCGGCACCGCAGTCGGTCAGCACCCGATGCACCGGGGTGCCGAAGGGGTACTCGTAGATCCCGGGGCGGGCACAGTCGCCGCTCACCGAGAGGATCTTGCTCCCGGCGGATTGGTCGGTCCCCTCACCCCGGAACCAGTAACCGCCCCACTGCACGATACGGGCGGCGGCGAGGAAGGTCTCGACGTTGTTGACCACGGTGGGGCGATCCTTGTAGCCGGCAATCACCGGGTAAGGCGCGCGCTTGCGGGTGACGCCGCGCCGCCCCTCCAGCGACTCGATCAGCGCCGTCTCCTCCCCGCAGATATAGGCCCCGGCCCCCAGGTGGACGGCGACCTCAAAGTCGAAGCCGGCCTTGCCCAGGATGGACTCGCCCAGGAGCCCCTCGGCGCGGCGCCGCGCCAGCACCGACTCCAGGTGCGGCAGCAGATAGGCATACTCACCGCGCAGATAGATGAAGCCACGCCGCGCACCGACCACCGCGGCGCAGATGGTCATGCCCTCCAGCACCAAATCCGCATAGCTGGTCAGCAGGACACGGTCCTTGAAGGTCCCGGGCTCGCCTTCGTCCGCGTTGCACACGACATAGCGATCACCCTCCGGGGCCTCCCGGCAGAATTTCCACTTTAGCGCCGTGGTGAAACCGGCGCCCCCGCGCCCGCGCAGCCCCGAACGATCCAGATCGGCGAGCGCCGGCTCGACACCGAGGTCAACCAGCTTGCGCAGACCGGCCCCGTCGGTGACCGGATTACTCAGCAGCAACCCGCGGCGGCGCAGATTGTCCTCCACCCGAAAATACTCGCCCGGCCAGTGGTCCAGTGCGACGCCCTGCCCCACCAGGTCGGCGATGCGGTCCACCCGCTGGGGGGTGAGCGCGGTCACCGCGCGGCCGTTGATCAGGAGCGCCGGCCCCTGATCGCACATGCCGGTACAGGAGGTCAGCCCCAGGGTCACACGTCCGTCGGCCCGGGTCTCGTCAGGCCCCATCCCCAGCTGCTCCGCAAGCAGGGCCAGCAGGCGCTGGTTGCCGAGCATCCGGTCGGTGATGTTGTCACTGAAGAGGATGTCGAAGTCGCCGCGGGGGCGATCGTGCAGAAAGGCGTAGAAGGCGATGGCCGCCCGCACCTGGGTGCGGGTCACGTCCAACTGCGCGGCCAGCGACTCGACGGCGGCGGGCGGCACCCACCCGAAACGGTGCTGGACCCCGATCAGGTGCTGAAGCAGGTGCTCCGGTGCCCGGCCGCGCCGCCCCAGGGACTCGGTCACAAAGCCCTGGATCTCTGGGACGGAAGGTCCACCCATCGTTGCCTCCAACGGTTGAGAACACGGTCGTGACCCCAGATTATAGGCTTCGCCAGCCGGTCCAGGCCCTGCCCCGGGTGACAAACGCATCAATTCAAAGGGGCGGGAAGAGCGACGCCCGGCTTCACATAATCTTTTTTCTCAACGACCCTTGACAGTCGGTCTCTGGTGATCTACTTTACATAACGCAGGTGCTCAACCGAGGCCTGCGGGGTCAGCGGTTCGTAAGAACGCGCCAATCCATATTGCTCAACTGAGGATATGACCATGACGACCATCGACTTTTCCCCCTTGCTCCGGTCCATGATCGGGTTTGATCGGCTCTCCAATGCCTTGGAGACGGCCTACCGCACCGAGCCCGGTGGCTACCCGCCCTACAACGTGGAGGTGAGCGGTGAGAATGACTACCGCATCACCATGGCGGTTGCGGGCTTTGCGGAGAAGGACCTGTCCATTGAGGCCAAGGAGAACATCCTGACCGTCTCGGGCAACCGTAGCGACGACGAGGAGCAGCAGGACACGCGCTTCCTCTATCGGGGCATCGCCAACCGCAGCTTCGAACGCAAGTTCCAGCTCGCGGACTATGTGCGGGTGGTGGAGGCCCATCTGGAAAACGGCCTGCTGCATGTGCAACTGCGGCGCGAGATCCCCGAGGCCATGAAGCCCCGCAAGATCGAGATCCGCGGCGGCCAGACCCAGGGGCGGCTGGTTGAGCCCACCGAGGTCAAGGCGGCGGCCTGATCGCAGGCTGATCGGACCTAAGGACGGGTAGAACAGAGGCCGGGCACCCGCCCGGCCTTTTTGCGTCTGCCGGATGCCGGCGGTTGGGGCCGACGCCGTTTCTGGTTATGATCAAGCATCAGGCCGAGCCACCCCGCCGCAGGGCTGCTCGTGACACCGCTGCGGCGGTGTCACGCATGTGTCAGGCGCTCCGCGCCGGGAGGGCCAGTGGCCGGAACGCGATGATTGCGGGCGCACCGGCGTTGTTCCACCGGTACCTTGTTGATTGCACAGACCGCGAGCTTCCCCCGACCATGAACTGGCAGACCCTCTCCACCAACTCACCCTACAAGACGGCCGTCGCCATCCAAGAGGCATTGCAGCAAGGCCGCATCGCCGAGGCTGGCAGCGGCCTTGAGGAGTTGATCGACGCCTTGTCCAAGTCGGAGAAACGCGCACTGAAGAGCCAGCTGGTCCGTCTGATGCTGCACATCATTAGGTGGCACAGCCAACCGGAGCGCCGATCACTCAGCTGGGTCGCCAGCATCGAAGATGCCCGGGACGAGATCGGCGATATCCGCGAAGAGACCCCGAGCCTGAATGCACAGGTGATCGACGACCTCTGGACCAAGGCGTTCGTGATCGCCAAGCGCAATGCCGAAGCGGAAATAGGCAAGCGGTCGTCCGTCGAGGGCCTCACCTGGCAGGATGTGTTCGAGACCGTCTATGCGCTGGATCGCCAGTAGCCGGAACGGGGCCGCGATCACGCTTCCGGCCAGGCTAGACTCTCCGCTCTCGTAACACCGCTTCGCGGTGTTACGCCTGTGCCAGGCGCTCTGCGCCGGGAGCGCCGGTGGCCGGAACGACGAGCAAGGCAGCATTGCCTTAAACGGGCTGAGACACCAGATTGCGCCCTTGATGATTGCGGAGTCTCTAGCCAATGAAGCGCCCAACCCACTACGCCCCCCGCTACCTGGCCGCGATCCTGGCGACGGCCCTGGCGGTAACGACCCTGCCCATCCGGGCCGCCAGCCTCCCCGCCACGGCGGACGGTCAGCCTCTGCCGAGCCTGGCACCCATGCTGGAGCAGGTGATGCCCGCGGTGGTCAACGTCTCCACCGTCACCCATATCGACGCGGCCGATAACCCGCTGCTGCGCGACCCCTTCTTTCGCCACTTCTTCAACATCCCGGAGCGCCAGGAGCGGGAAAGCAACAGCCTGGGCTCGGGTGTGCTCGTGGACGCGCGGCGCGGGCTGGTCCTCACCAACCACCATGTGATCGCCAAGGCGGACGCGATCCGGGTGACCCTGGGCGACGGCCGGACCCTGAAGGCCGACTTGGTGGGTGCCGACCAGGCAACCGACGTGGCGGTGTTGCGCATACCAGCCGAGGGGCTCAGCGCCCTCACCTTCGCGGACTCCGACCGGCTCAAGGTGGGGGACTTCGTGGTCGCGATCGGCAACCCCTTCGGACTCAGCCGGACCGTCACCTCCGGCATCGTCAGCGGGCTCGGCCGCACCGGCCTGGGGATCGAGGGATACGAGAACTTCATCCAGACCGATGCCTCCATCAACCCGGGCAACTCGGGCGGGCCACTGGTGAACCTGCGCGGTGAACTGGTCGGCATCAACACCGCCATCCTGGCCCCCGGCGGCGGCAACATCGGCATCGGCTTCGCCATCCCGGTCAATATGGCGCGGGCAATCATGGATCAGATCATGGATCACGGCGCAGTGCGGCGCGGTGAGTTCGGGGTGGAGCTGCAGGACCTGACGCCCAACCTGGTCGCGGCCCTGAAGATCGACACCCGACAGGGCGCCCTGGTCTCCGCGGTGGACCCACAGTCCCCGGCGGCGGCGGCCGGGTTGCGCGAGGGCGACGTGATCCTGCGCCTGGACGGCCGCCCGATAGCCAATAGTGCGGACGTGCGCAACCGCTTCGGGCTGCTGCGGGTCGGCGCCCGGGTGGAACTCGCCATCCTGCGCGACAGCAAGCCGATGACCCTGACGGGCGAGATCGGCGACCCCTACCGGGACTTCGTGCGCGGCGACAAGTTCTCCCCCAACTTGGCCGGCGCCCTCCTCGGCGACCAGCAGGGACGTGCCGGTGCGGTCGCGGTGGGACCGGTCACCCAGGACAGCCCGGCCTGGCAATCAGGGCTGCGCGAGGGCGACCTGATCCTTGAGGTGAATGGGGTGCGGATCGGCGGGGTGCGGGATCTCACGCAGCTCCTGCGCCGGTCGCGGGGGCTCTTGAGCCTTCAGATACAGCGGGGGGATCGGTTGATATTGCTGGCGCGGCAGTGAAGAGGACGGTTCTCACGCCAAGACACGAAGACGCCAAGAAAGAAGACACACCATCGCCGCCCATAGAAGGCGGCAGACCTGCCACCCACGCACCAACTGCAACTTTGACGGAAACTTCTTTACTGACAGATTGTTACAGCGACTTCATGGCAAACACTTAGCCGTTGACTGTGTGCAAAATACGCGTTTGGCACAGGTTGTCGCGGCGCGAACCTGTTCAAACGAAGAATTTTACCGCGAATGTTGACCAGCCCAGGCGATTCGCATACTATTAGTAGCATGCAACTATCGAACGCTAGCGACTTCCGTGCGCGAGACAGTCTCTTGGTAGGTGACTGCCGAGAACTGCTAAAGACTCTGCCTGAGTCTTCAATCGCTGCCTGTATTACCGATCCACCCTACAACTATGAGTTCATTGGTCACAAGTGGGACCATGCTGAGATCCAACGCAGGTTGGACCGGATCAGATCGTCCAATACGCTTGTGAAGAATATCCCCTACGGGAGCGGCCTCGCAGGAGGAGTCCGCAACGCCCGTTGGTACGCGAAAAACCGTAAGAACATTCTCGACTACCAAGAGTGGTGCTATAGCTGGGGTGCAGAGGTTTTTCGCGTCTGCAAGCCTGGCGCCATTGTGGCCGTCTTTAACAGTAGCCGAACGATGGCTCATGTTCAAGTTGCCCTTGAAAGAGCTGGCTTCTATGCCCGAGACTGCATCGTATATCGTCGATCAAGCGGTATTCCAAAAGGACTAAATGTCGCCGCCAAATTAGAGAAGCTCGGCGACCCTAATGCAGAGATATGGGAAGGATGGCATAGCTGCCTAAGAAGCGAATGGGAAGCGATCGTTGTTGTGCAGAAGCCCCTTGAGAATAACTATATCGAAACTCTACAGAAATACGACGTTGGCTTATTCCACGCAGCAAACGAAGACGGCAGCTTCCAAAGTAACATTCTGGAAGGTTTACCCCGGGAAACGGCAGAAAATTACAACATTCACTGTACCGTGAAGCCACTCACTCTGATGATCAAGCTCGTAGAGATGATGGTGCCCCGGTCACCAGGCAACGTGGTCCTTGATCCATTCGCGGGTTCCGGCACAACGCTTGTTGCCGCTAAACAGCTAGGTCTTGCTTACCTCGGAATAGAAATCAATTGCGAATACGCCGCAATTGCCAGACAACGCCTCGGGCTCGAGCAGATGGGCACTACCGGACGACAGGAAACGCTCCTGCACGCCGCCGGAGCAATTCATTGACGTCAACCCCGGTCAACTCCCGGAGGTAATCAAACGTGTACTGGCCAGTTGTCACAGTCCAACCACCTGCGCTACAGGCAGTTATTGCGGCATTCAAATTGTCCTCACGAACAATCAGGAGCACTGGTTCATACCCCTTTGATCGAAGCAGCGGCCCGTACGCCTTGAATTTCTTCAATGTTCCCGAATCACCAGAACCTATCCGGTATTTGGTATCAATAGCCAAGCCACCAACCGTCAGGTCACAAGGTTCATCAGCCCCGATTCGGAGAGCATGTCCAAAATCATTCCGAGCGTGCCTACAGACATCTACCACGAGCCGTTGCCAGCACATGCCAAGCTCACGTCCCCAATACTGCCGATTCTCGCGTTTCAGCAGGGGAGTAATCCCAAACACATCCATCAAAACGTCGTGTTCGTCATTCTCATCGCTGTAGACCTTCTCAGAAAAGGCGCCCCTATAGCTTTGGAGAATCGTATCAAGTGCCCAGTTTAGTTTATTGAGATCGGCTGACATCGTGGATACTGACACAATCTGACAAAGGGACTCCAAGAGCATCAGCAATACGCTGCGCATTAAGGAGCGTGATGTTTCGTTCGCCGCGTTCAACAGCGCCTATATAGGTTCGGTGGAGACCTGAGCGGTACGCAAGCTCCTCCTGCGAGTAGCCGAGCTGAGCACGCAACTCCCGAATATGGCGAGCAAATGTTTCGGTAATGTTCACAGCGATAAACTTTACCGATGTGACGACTATAAGTCGACCTACTATAAGTAGCATGATGCCTAACTTTTCGCTCAGCCGGGAGGCGACAGCAGAAAAGGCGTCAGCACCCTTTTCTAGCTAAAGGAGCTAAAGGGGAGCTAAAGGGGCCAGGCTCAATTGAATTGACGAAAAAGACCATCAAGACATGACAGAATTTGAGTGGGGAAACCGGAGACAGACAACGATATTCGCTCCGGTAAAGCGGCCACGCTGGAGTTAATCTCAGCCTAGCCATCTTGTACTGCATTCGAGCCCTTTTCGCCCAGACTGGCAGTTGAACCTGTTTGCCTGCGCAGCGGTCCGTAAGTTGGGGTGAGGAAGTAACCGCAGCCCTTAAGCAAACCTCAGGGCAGTCAAATGCAGAGCCCCGCTCAATGAAAATAGCCGGAGCCATAGCTGACATTCAAGTCATCGCCGAGGGCCACGGCATTCGGGAGCTTAGTCTCTTGAGGCAAGATTACGGCGATGGCAACTGGAAGAAAAAGGAAAGGCATAGCGATGGTTGAAATTGATCCCGGGCATTTTGTCAAAGCCGAGGTCCACTGGTACGAGGCGCACGGCATAGGCAAGGTCAAACTCAAGGTGAAAAGATGGCTATGAAATTTGTCGTTTGCCTCGAAAAGCAAGACCTGGGAGATTTCTCCAACGATGATGTGACGGTGGGGCGACTTTACGAGCTTATAGACGAAGATGCCGGCAACGGCATGGTCCGGCTTATTGATGAGTCAGGCGAAGATTATCTTTATCCATCATCTTGGTTCGAGCCGATCGCCTTACGAGACTCGATCGCCCTTCGCCTTCATGATGCGCTCACAAGAGTTGCTGCTTGAGGCTCACGAAAACACGCTCAATGTCTCCTGCAGAGAGAGGAAGCCAAACAAGATTCGGATCATTAGCGCGAGACTCGCTTCGCAAGCCGAGAAAATGCAATATGAGCCAAGATACTGAATCTTCGGAACTGAGACCCGAATATGATTTTTCGGGGGGCGTCCGCGGCAAACACTATCAAGCGTATAGTGAAGGCACGAACGTCATTCTGCTGCACTCTGACATCGCTTCCGTGCTTCGCGATTCCGCGTCGGTAAACAGAGCATTGCGGTTACTGCTGGAACTCGCAAATAAGGAGGCCGGGAAAGAACAGCGGCCAAGCTCAACTTAAGGCTCCCTCCTGCTCGATTAGCGTGACCATAAATATGAGCGGGAATGAAAAGAGCCGGTTTGCCGTTTGCGGTCTTGATCATCGTTCCAGCCGCTGCCGAAGCCTTCCGCACTGGAGGTCGAGGCTTTAGCCGGACCAGGGTTGCGTGCGCTTTGATCGTCACTCCGGCCAACGGCGTCGGGGCGAAACCGGGGACGCGAAACCGGGGACAGACAACGATATTCTCTGGTCAGCATGCGCGGCGGACTGGTAGGGGTCAACACCGCGATCCAGCCCCCGGCAGAGGCAACATCGGCATCGAGAAAAGGGATCATAGCCGAATGGCACTGACTTAAGCCGCAAACATCGAAGAAACAAGCGGTTGCGATGCGGCGAAGCGAGCGAAGAATCATTGCGGACCGGGCAGGAGACAGGAAACACCGCTGAAAATGCCGCTTGCACTCAAGTGACTGCCTGCTGACGTGGCTGTAAGCCCATGATATATAAAGGCCACAGCTTAAGTCAGTGCCATTCGGATCATAGCCCTTTTCTGGATAACAGGTACTAACCAGTAAAGGCATTCGATGACAATTCTCAAGTATCGATATTGGCAAGATGAAAGCATGTGGCTTGGGTATCTAGAAGAATACCCGGATTACATGACACAGGGCGAAACGCTAGAGGATCTCCAGGAAAACCTGAGAGATATTTTCGAGGATATGACTAGCGGCGCCATTCCGTCTGTCCGCCGTGTCGGAGAGCTCGAGGTCGCATGAAAAGGCGCGAACTCATCGCCAGGCTGCAATAACTGGGCTGCGTCTTGATACGCCACGGCGGCAGGCACGATTGGTATCAGAATCCGAAGACCGGCGAATCTCAGCCCGTACCGCGGCATGTCGAAATAAACGAGCATCTGGCAACGAACATTCTTAAGAAATTGAGCTGACAGAAAACCGGAACAGGGGTCAACTCCAAATGGCACTTACTCTAGCGGATAACCTAGATAAGGCCTTGATCATCGTTCCGGCCGCCGTAGGGCGCCCAGCAGGGCGACGGCTCAGCCTCGCGCAAGCCTGGGCGCCCTGAAGGGCGACCTACACCTGCCCGTGGCCGGAACGACGACCAAGGCCACTTCCGCGGCCCTTCACTTTGCCCTCTTCGCTGAAGAAGTGGCTATGACATTCGTTGGCTGCCTCGAAAGGCAAGACCTGGGAGATTTTTCCAACGATGATGTTACGGTGGGGTGACTTTACGAGCTTATGGTAAAGGGACCCGGCTCGAGTTAATTTCTGGTTAAGGCTCCAGGCCCGGGGTAATTCCAGCCTTGCCGCCCCGAAGTGTATTCGATCTTGGCCCCTTGTGCTTCCGGGGGCGCCGCACCCCAGTGCGGAGAAACCTCGCGAGTCATCGCAGCGTTGCGGTTTACTGCGAGGCCGGGCCGCACTGGGGTGCGGCGCCCCCAGAGTCGCGGCGCCTTTCGCCGCATGGATCAGTGGCCGTAACGATGATCGCGGCCATCCGTGGCGCACGAGCGCCCCAGACCGGCTTAACACCCCGCGGCAGTGTTACGAGATGAGCGATCGAGACACCCTCAGCCCGCCATGGCCCGTTGTAGATCGGCCTTGGCATCGTCGCCGGTCAGACGCAGGTCATAGCGCTCCTGCAGGACCTTAAAGACATTCGGCGTGATAAAGGCCGGCGGGTTGGGACCCAGGGTAATGCCTCTGATCCCTAAATGCAGCAGGGTCAGGAACACCGCCACCGCCTTCTGTTCGAACCAACTGATGACGAGCGTCAGCGGCAGGTCGTTAACGCCGCAATTGAAGGCCTTGGCCAGCGCCGAGGCCACCGCAATCGCTCCATAGGCATCGTTGCACTGCCCCATGTCCATGAGCCGCGGCAGCCCCAAGTGCTCGCCATAGTCGTGGTCGCGGATGCGGAACTTGCCGCAGCCCAAGGTCAGGATAAATGAATCCGGCGGGGTCGCCTGGGCATAGTCGGTGAAATAGTTGCGTCCCTTCTCGGCCCCGTCGCAGCCGCCAATGACGAAGAAGCGGCTGATCTTGCCGGCCTTGACGGCATCGACGATCGTCGCCGCCGCATCCAGCAGCACGGTGCGGTGGAAGCCGATGGTCGACTCGCCGCTGATGTGTTCCTCGCAGGGCGGGCCGGCCAGGGCGGCGGCGATGACCACGGAGAAATCCCCGTCTACCAGGCGCTGGCCGCCCGGTACCGCGGTGACGCGGGTGGTGAAGAGCCGGCCGCTATAGCTCTGCGGCGGGATCAGCACACAGTTGGTGGTGGCGAGCACCGGCCCGGGGAAGGCCGCGAACTCGCGCTTCTGGTCCTGCCAGGCGCCGCCGTAATGACCCGCCAGGTTGGGGTGCCCGCCGAGCTTGGGATACATATGGCCGGGGAGCATCTCGCCATGGGTGTAGACCTTGACCGCGGTCCCTTCCACCTGTTTCAGCAGGTCCCAGAGGTCCAACAGGTCATGGCCGGTGACCAGGATGCCGGGGCCAGCCTGGGTGCCCTCCTTCACCTTGATCGGGGCGGGCTTACCGAAGGCCTCAATATGACCCTCGTCAAGCAGTTCCATGACGCGCAGATTCATCTCGCCGCACTTCAGGCACAGCTCCAGCATGGTGGCGAGATCGAAGTTCACATTGGTCATGGTCGCGAACAGGGCCTCCTCGATGAAGGCGGAGACCGCCTCATCGTGCTTGCCCAGGCGGCGTGCGTGATTGGCATAGGCCGCCATGCCCTTGAGCCCATAGAGGAGGGTCTCCTGTAGCGACTGGACGTCCTCGTCCTTCCCGCAGGTGCCGGGTGAGTTGACGCAGGCGATCTGCCGAAAGGTCTGTTCGCATTGGTTGCAGTGCATAGGAGGCTCTTTTCTTGGCTCGCAGTGGCGCCGACAATGGGCGCCGGGACTCAGTGGGGAAGGCGGACAGTATCGCGGGGGGCAGGCCGGGGGGCCTTGACTCAGATCAAGCCGGCTGGGGGCGCCGTCTGGTAGGGGTGAAATTGATCATATTGAGGCCACCGGCCCTTGCGGCAACCCGTCGCGGCCGGGGGGCCGCTCCTACGGGGATGGCGCAGGCCCAAGGGCAGCCCGCCTGGCCTGAAGTTCGCCAAGACGCGCCCGCTCGGCCAGGATGGTGTCATTGAAGTTATTGGTGACGGCGATGATCTGCTGGTTCAGACCCGCCGCCCAGGACGCCGGCGTATCGTTCGGTGTGGCGCCCTGGGCAAGCTGAGCATTCAGCGCCGAGACCCGCACGTCCCGCTCGGTCTGCAGATTGGCGATGCGGGTCTCCAGGCTCAGGATCTCGGTGTCGAGCAGTGCGGCCTCGGCCACCACCCCGGTCTGACGTTCCAAGGCGGCGGCCGACTTCTCCGCCTGTTGGACCTGGCCCGCGCTGGGCCTGGAATAGTCCAGTTCCAGCGTCCGCTGCCGCGCCGAACCGGGTTCGAGCACCGGGTCGCCGCCGGGGTCGGTACAGGGCGTGCCGGAGAAAATCACCTTCCCGCCCTGGTGGCACTCGTAGACCTGCACCTCGCCCTCCCCCGCCGCCAGAGGCAGACCAAGGGTCGCCGCCAAGGCGCCCAGGCCGAGCGCGAACAGTCGTGGGCTCATCATCGCAACGTGCATCTTGGCATCCTCAATCAACTCATCGGTCGCAGGTCCGCGCAGCGGACCCTACGGGTTCACCCATTCGTGTTCATCCGCGGACTGATCTCCTTCATCCGCCTCCCCGTGCGCCTCCACCGCGGTGCGCAGGAACCGGAAGAGCTTGCGCGGCGCCTCCGGCCGACCGCGCTCGGTGTCGCGCTTGGCGGCGCGGATCAGGGTCCGCAGTTGCTGGCGGTCGGTCTGCGGATACTCATCCAGGAACTCGCTCAGTGCCTCGTTACCCTCGCCGATCAGGCGTTCGCGCCAGCGCTCCAGCCCATGGTGATGGGCGGCGTCCGCCCGCTCGCGTTCGGCGGCCTGGTCCATGAGTGCGTGGACGGCGTGCATGTCCTCGCGCTCCAGCAAGTTGGCGATGCGCTTGTAGTGCCGGCCGCGGGCGCGGATATCCTTGATCCGGGTAGTCTCCTCGATCGCCGCCCAGGTCACGTCACTTAAGCGCAAGCGCTCCAGCTGCACGCGAGGCATCGCAGTCAGGCGCTCGGCCAGGGCCTGGAGCGCGAGGTGCTCGCGCTTGAACTGGCTCTTGCTCGGGCCAAGCGGCGGCTCCGGCTCCGCGTCCACCTCGTCGTCTGCGTCCGGATAGTCGCCGTAGTCCTCCACGGCGTACGGGTCGAAATCGTCGGAGTCGTCCTCGTCCCAGGGGGTCGGCTGCTCCAGGTCGTCGTCTAGGTGGTCGATTGCAGGTGCTCCAAGATCAGTTGCGGGGTGCGTTCACCCCGGTATTCATTGACATCCAGCCGGTAGGCGAGCCGCACGCAGCCGCTCGCAAGCGCCAGGCGCTCGCCCAAGCCAAAACCGATGGCATCCAGCATGGGGCCACGCTCGGGTTTGAGCCGTAGCTTCAGGTGCCGCTCCTTCAACACCCGCGCCTGGATGACCTCGAACTCGCCGTCGAACAGCGGCTCCGGGAAGCCCTTACCCCAGGGACCGCCCAGGCGCAGGACCTCGGCGGTCTCCAGGTTCAGCAGCCGCGCGGGCAACTCACCGTCGGAGCGCAGCTCGCGCACCGCGGGGGCATCGCCCAGCTGTTCACGCACCGCCTCGCGGAAGGCCAGCCGGAAATCGACCAGGGACTCGGGCCGCAGCGTCAGCCCCGCCGCCATGGCGTGACCGCCGAAGCGCTCGATGAGCCCGGGCCGCCGCCGGTCCACCAGGTCGATGGCATCACGGATGTTGAAGCCGTCCACCGAGCGGGCCGAGCCGCGCAGGAACCCATCGTCGGCATCCGCAAAGGCGATGACCGGCCGATGATAACGCTCGCGGATGCGCGCGGCGACAATCCCAGACACCCCCTGGTGCCAGCCCTTGCCGTAGAGACAGAGCCCCGGCGGGAGGTCGTCGCCACGTGAGGTGATCCGCTCCACCAGGGTCTCGGCCTGCTCGCGCATGGTCACCTCGATCTCGCGGCGCTCGCGGTTGAGCCCATCGAGCTGGCTCGCGAGATCCAGTGCCGTGGCCGGCTCATCGCACAGCAGGCACTCGACCCCCAACGTCATCTCGGTGAGCCGCCCGGCGGCATTGAGCCGGGGCCCAACCTGGAACCCCAGATCGGTGGCCGTCACCCGGGTCGGGTCGCGCCCCGCCACCTGAAGCAGCGCACGGATGCCCGGTCGGCAGCGCCCGGCGCGGATGCGCCGCAGCCCCTGCTCCACCAGGATACGGTTGTTGTGGTCGAGCGTCACCACGTCCGCCACCGTACCCAGGGCCACCAGGTCCAGGAACTCCGCCAGGTTGGGCTCGGGCCGCGCGGCGCTGAACCAACCCTCGGCACGCAGTTGAGCACGCAGTGCCACCAGGCAATAGAAGACCACGCCGACCCCCGCCAGGTGCTTGCTCGGGAAGGCGCAGCCGGGCTGGTTGGGATTGACGATGGCCGCCGCCGCGGGGAGGCTGTCTCCCGCCTGGTGGTGGTCGGTGATCAGCACCGGGATGCCCAGCGCATTGGCGCGCTCCACCCCGGCGATGCCGGCGATGCCGTTGTCCACGGTCATCAGCAAGCCGGGCTTGAGCGCCGCCGCCGCGTCCACCACCGCCGGACTCAGGCCGTAGCCGAAGGCGAAGCGGCTCGGCACCAGATAAGAGACCGAGGTGGCGCCCAGCGCGCGCAGCCCGAGCACCGCCAGCGCGCTGCCGGTGGCGCCGTCCGCGTCGTAGTCACCGATCACCAGGATCACATCCCCGGCGCGCACCGCCGCGGCGAGCAGGGCCACCGCCTGGTCCAGCCCGGCCAGTGACTGATAGGGGGCGAGGCCCGCCAATCCCAGGTCGGACTCAGACTCCATCTGGCCGCGACAGGCATAGAGCCGCCGCAGCAGTTCCCCCGCGTTGGCAGGCGGCGGCTGCGCCGGATCGGCGGGGGTGCGGCGGATTTCGGTTGGGGTCACTGGGTGGGCCTGGATACTGGAACTGGGGCGAGTGGGAGGCACGGCCGGGCATTGAGCAGCGCCGCGAAGGCGGGGCACGGGGCGCCCGGCGCTTCACGATAGCCGACATCCTACCTGGATTCGCCGCCCGGCTGGAATCCGGCTGGCCGGATCCGAGCCAGGAAACGGTCTGCAAGGTGCGTTCCCGCAATGCCAGCGACGCGAAGACCCCCCGCCCCTGCAATCAAGTGTGGGAGCGGCTCGCCGATTTGGGCTCCGGTGACGCGGTCTTTGTTGGGGGTCCCCGGCAATCACGACCTCTACCGCCCGAATCCGCGCGAGGACAACGCCGCCATCGACACCCTGCTGGAACCGGACGGTTTCCAGCACATCACGGCCAAGTTCTGGGACAACCCGGCCGGCGCCTATCGCCGGGTGATCAAAGACGCCTTCGCGGCCTACGAGGAGTGGTGGGACCCTGCCCCCCGCACATCCTGGACGGGCTGACGGCCGGCACCCTGCCCGGCGACTTCGCGGCGACCATCAAGCGCGCCGGCCGATCCATCGGCCTCATGAGACTCAACACCGCATTCCTCCAGCTCGGCGGCGGCGACTACCATGGGCGCCTGGTGTGAGACACCCGCCAAGTGCACGCCCTGTACCCGGACGGCATCGACACCTCTCTCAAATTACTGCGGCATAGCCGGTTTCCTCGGCGCTGCATCGCGGCCACAGGCCGCTCCCACAGGAGTTTGCATCTTCCGGGGCGCGGCTACTCTCACTTGGACAGCCGTCAGTCGGGCTCCAGCTCCAGCTTGTCGTAAACCTCCGCCAAGGTCAGGGTGCAGTCGATGCTAGCCAGCGTAGTGACATAGGCCGCCTCAGGATTCGGGAATGGGGCGATGACAGGCCGGCGATCACACCGCCGGCTAGCGCAGGCCAGCGTGCAGCACACGCAGGATGATGATCCGGTTGCCGGCAATCGTATAGGGGGCAAGACAGGGCGTGCCGATGATGACCAGCTCGCGGGTATCGGAGACGCGGCCGGGACGACCAACCTCGGGGTCGGCCGCCAGCCTATCGGTCGCCTGGAGAATGCACTGTGCCATTTGCGCGGCGGCCTCCGGGTGATCGGCAGCGATGAACGAGCGGATCTGCCGCAGGTCTGCACGGGCCTCACGATGCCACTGGAGCTTCATGTCGGCGGCTCGAGCTCCTGCGAGCTGCCCCAACTGTTCAGCCAGGCAGCGAGCGGCGCGTGGTCCATGAGTCCGGCATCACCGCGCGCCACTTCATCAGCGGCCCCCTGGATGGCGGCGACCTGCCAAGCCTCAGTCTCGGCGTATTGTTCGATTGCCTGGGTCATCAGCACGGCGCGCGGACGCCCGGTCGCCTGCGCGATCACCCCCAGTCGGTCAAGTGTCGCCTGCTCCAGCCGCACGGATACGGTCTCTGTGGACATCGCAGAACCTCATGTGTTGTCGCCTGTCGGTAAAGGATTAGTTAAGCACGCGGAGGGCCACAGTGCCAAGGGACGCGGTTACGATCGGGCGGTTCCTTGGGGTTGATCTGGTGGAAAATTGGGCCAGCCGCCCCATCTCCGCCGAAGTGGCGGCCAATCCAGCAACCGGAGTCACCCCGATGCCCGTCTACGAGTGCTACTGCCCCGACTGCCACACCATCTTCAGTTTTTCTCGCGTCCCATCGACGCGGAGGCGATCCGCCGCATGGAGGCCGGGGAAGACCCCGAAGAGATCGACGCGGAACTGGGGGACGCGCTGACCGCGGAGGACCCGCTCGCCGGTCTGACCGCCGGCCAGGGCGGCTACGAGGCCCTGCGCACGCTGCGTCGCGAACTGTTGCCGGCCACCCGCGACGACCACTGGTATCCACTGCGCGGGGCGACAGACACTTAAAGTGTAGACGATGGGCCGGCTGTGCGGGCGCCGCGACCCCCATGTTACACTCACCCGCAATCCTTAAACCCGAACCTTAGCGCGACAGGACATGGCAACTCAGAAGACCTACCTCGTGATCTCCGCCCTGGGCGAGGACCACCCCGGCATCGTCAACCTACTCTCCAAGGCCATCCTGGAGCAGGGCTGCAGCATCGAAGACAGCCGTATGACCGTGCTCGGCGGGGAGTTCGCCGCCATGCTTTTGATCGAGGGCAAGTGGAACACCCTGGCCAAGATCGAGAATGCCATCCCCGAGCTGCAGCGCCAGCTCAACATGACGATCATCAGCAAACGCACCGGTGAGCGTGCCACCGGCCGCAACCTGCTCCCCTACGCGGTGGACGTGGTCTCTATGGACCACCCGGGCATTGTCAACAACCTGGCGGGATTCTTCGCCGACCGCGCGATCAACATCGAAGACATGGCGACCAGCACCTATGCCGCCGCCCATACCGGCACCCCCATGTTCGCCGTACATATCACCGTCGGCATCCCCTCCGACATGCACATCGCCGGGCTGCGCGAGGAGTTCATGGACTACTGCGACGGGCTCAACCTGGACGCGGTACTGGAGCCACTAAAGGGCTAACGGCCATGGCGCCCGGACCACCCAGAAAGATGAAAGTGGCGGGCGCCTTAGCCGTTCCCCCACCCCGCCCTCCCCCAATAGGAAAGGGGGACTTGGAGCGGGCTCCCGGCGCGACTTTTACGGGAAAGAAAGTACGTTGATTGAAGCGATAGCCAGAGGATAAACCTATGCCCACCCAGCTCGGCGAAGCCGTTGCGGCCCTCGAACTCAAGGCCACCGGCGATCGGACCATTAAGCTCTCCGATTATCGCGGCAAGCACTTGGTGCTCTATTTCTATCCCAAGGCCAGCACCCCCGGCTGCACCCAGGAAGGACAGGACTTCCGGGATGCGGCCGACGCCTTCACCGCCGCCGACACCGTCATCCTCGGCGCCTCACGGGATGGGCGCAAGGCGCAGGAAAACTTCAAGGCCAAGCAGGGCTTCCCCTTCGACCTGATCGCCGATACCGACGAGGCACTGTGTCAGGCCTTCGCCGTCATCAAGCTGAAGAAGATGTATGGCAAGGAGAGCCTGGGCGTGGAGCGCAGTACCTTCCTGATCGATGCCGCCGGCGTACTGCGCCAGGAGTGGCGGGGCGTCAAGGTGAAGGGACATGTGGAAGAAGTGCTCGCCGCGGCGCGTGCCCTTTAAAGCGCGTCGGGAAGCACCAAGGTGTATTGGAGTGTGAGCGATCGGCGCTGCCCGACCAATAACCATTGAACGCAACCTGCACATTGGGAGCCATGATCATGCGCCGTTTATTATTGGTCCTTGCACTCTTGAGCGGCTCAACGGTCAGCGGCGCCGCCAGTAACGGCAGGCCGGTCATTATCGGTCCAGAGCCAGACCTGGATGCCTGCCTCAGCATGGGGGAAGTCACTGGGCTTGATCCCAACGGCGATGGCTTTCTGGCGGTGCGGTCCGGCCCCGGCTCGGACTATCCATTGCTTGAGAAGCTATACGAGGGGCAATCCGTTTTCATTTGTGACACCACCGCGGGCGACAAATGGTACGGCATTGTTTACTCGCGCAGAAATGACGCGGATTGCGGTGTCGGCAGCCCCCTGGCTCACCCTCAACCATACCGGGGACCCTGCAAGTCAGGCTGGGTGAGTGCTCGCTGGGTTAAGGTGACTGCGGGGTGACCCGACCACCGCCCGGTTCCGATCCGCCTGATAGAATTGCCGGCACTGCCATGATCAAACGCGACCACGACAAGACCTGCCTCTTCGTGCTCGACACCAATGTGTTGATGCACGACCCCACCTGCATCTTTCGGTTCCAGGAACACGACGTCTTCCTGCCGATGGTGGTCCTGGAGGAGTTGGATCAGGGCAAGAAGGGCATGTCCGAGGTGGCCCGCAACGTGCGCCAGGTGAGCCGCTTCCTCGACCAGCTCCTGTGCAACGCGGATAAGCAAGAGATCGACGCGGGCCTGGCCCTGGGCCCGGTCTCCAGCGGTGGTGGTGGCCTCATCGCGCCCGCCGCCGGGCGACTGTTCTTCCAGACCCAGCCGATGGATCTGAAGCTCCCAGTGGCCCTGCCGGGCAGCGGGGCTGACAACAACATCCTCGGTACCGCCCGCGCCCTGCACGATCTGCGGCCCGAGCGTCAGGTCATCATCGTCTCCAAGGACATCAACCTGCGGATCAAGGCCGCGGTGCTCGGCCTCCCGGCCGAGGACTATGCCAATGACCAGGTCCTGGACGATGCCGCGCTCCTCTACACCGGGGTGGAACAACTCCCGGACGCCTTCTGGTCAGACCACAGCAAGGCCATGGACTCCTGGAAGGAGGAGGGCCGCACCCGCTACCGCATCGGCGGGCCAGACATTGCCAACTGGTATCCCGGCGAGTGCCTGTACAGCGATGATGGCACCCGCTTCGAGGCCATCGTTCGCGAGAAACCCAGCACGGACGAGGCGGTCATCGAGGTAGTCACGGACTACCGCACGCCGCGGCACAATGTCTGGGGAATCAACGCCCGTAACCGGGAGCAAAACTTCGCGCTGAACATGCTCATGGACCCGGATCTGGACTTCGTCACCCTGCTCGGCACCGCCGGCACCGGCAAGACCCTGCTGGCGCTGGCCGCAGGACTGGCCCAGGTGCTGGACCGCAGTCTGTACAAAGAGATCATCATGACCCGGATCACGGTGCCGGTAGGCGAGGACATCGGTTTCCTGCCCGGCACCGAGGAGGAGAAGATGACCCCCTGGATGGGCGCACTGATGGACAACCTGGAGGTGCTGGCGCGGCCCGAGGGCGGCGACTGGGCACGCGCCGCCACCCATGAACTGCTCAAGAGCCGCATCCGCATCCAGTCGCTCAACTTCATGCGCGGGCGGACCTTCCTCAACAAATACATTATTCTGGACGAGGCCCAGAACCTCACCGCCAAGCAGATGAAGACGCTGATCACACGCGCCGGACCGGGGACCAAGATGGTCTGTCTGGGCAACATCGGCCAGATCGACACCCCCTATCTCACCGAAACCAGCTCCGGCCTCACCTATGTGGTCGACCGCTTCAAGCGCTGGCCCCACGGCGGTCATATCACCCTGATGCGCGGTGAGCGCTCGCGGCTGGCGGACTTTGCATCCGAGAAGCTGTGAGCCCGATCGAACGCTTCGCCCGGGAAGCCCTGGGCTGCCACTGCGCACCGGAGGTCTTTCAGCGGATCGAGGAGGACCTGGCCCCCCTATCCGGCCTGAGCGCGCCGGTCCGGCGCATCGCGATCGGCGGGCGGCTGCTGATCTATCTGATCCCAATCACCGAGGCGGCGATGGCCGTCGCGCACCTTGACGAGTGGCTGGCGGCCGGCCTGGCAGAGCGCGACCGGTGCGGCATGAACCGGGTCCGCTTGGTCCTGAGTCACGACGCACTCGCGGCGGCCGAAGGCCAGGCCATTGAGGCCACCTGTGCCCGACTCTCCATGCCGGATGACCGCGTGCACCTGCACCTGATCCCCGCGGCGACCGTGCCCGCCGCACTGGGAGCGCCGCACCCCAGTGCGGCGATGCACCCAATAGGCCTATGACCACCCCCGCGCCCCAAGCCCGGCGCTACAAGCGCCTGACCGACTGGGCCGTCAATCTGGGCCTGATCCTGGCGGTCGTCTTCGCCGTCCAATGGTGGCAGGCGCGCCCGCTTGCCACCGGCGCGGCCCCGCCACTGGCGGGCGAACTGCTGAACGGCCAGGTGATAGACATCAAAGACCTGCGCGACCAACCGGTCCTGGTACACTTCTGGGCCACCTGGTGCCCGATCTGCAAGCTCGGTAACGGCGGCATCGACGCCATCGCACGCGACCATCGGGTACTGGCCATCGCCATGCAGTCCGGGGACGCCGCCGAGGTCCGCCGGTTCATGGCGGAACACGGGCTCAGCTTTCCGGTGTTACTGGACCCGGACGGGACGCTGGCCCGCCGCTGGGGGGTAGCCGGCGTGCCGGCAACCTTCGTGCTCGATGCCGCGGGGCGGATTGCCTATGCCACCATGGGCGCCAGCACCGAGATCGGCCTGCGCGCCCGCCTGTGGGCCGCGGGCACCATCGATCAGACCAAGCCCGACTGAAGCCGCGGTCGGCACCGATTTCATCCAAACAAGAGCCGCTGTCCGCACATGAATGCAACGCAACGCCCACCCCTGCCACACGTGAGCCGCCTCGCCGGCGCCCTGAGCCTCGCCATACCCGCCCTGACCCTCGCCGCCGTCCCACCCCTGGGCACCGCGGATCTCAGCATCCATGTCAACGGCAGCACCGTCAAAGTCGAGCTGTCCGCCGCCGCCCAGACTCTGGTCGGATTCAGCGGCGCACCAACCGATGCGGCAAGCCGCGAGGTCCTCAAGGTCGCGGAGGAAAACCTCAAGCACGGCGAGGCCCTGGTGCGTTTCAATCCACTGGCCAGCTGCATACTGGACGACGCCAAGGTCGACGCCGACCCGCGGGAGCAGAAGGGCGAGGCCGGCATGGGGGCCAGCTACCGCTTCACCTGCCAGTTCCCTCAGTCATTCAGCTCCGCCGCCCTAGGCATCTTCACCGGCTTCACCGCACTACAACGGGTCCATGTCCGCTATACCACTGCCAACGGCCAGGGCGCGGCGATCCTGACTCGCGAGAATCCAGTCGTCAACTTTGTGCCATTGAAATGAGGCATTGATCCTATACCACCTTCGCGACACCGCTGCGGAGACGGTGAAAGTCTGCCCGTAGGATGGGTTGAGCGCAGCGAAACCCATCGTCAGCGGCTCGGTAAGGCGTCAATTGCTGGGTTTCGCTGCGCTCTACCCAGCCTACAACGTGTCACACCTGTGTCAAGCGCTCTGCGCACAAGCAGCCTTTCAATGGCGCTCGAGTCTGAACCAGACCTGCGCATCATAGGGAACCCGTCCGGGCCCCATTTTCCCCTGATAAAAGGGGACCTCGCGAAACCCGCCCACCAGCACCTTTTCAACGCTCACACCCAGCACCCGGTATCCGCCCGCCTCCAACGCTGCCGCCAGCGGCGCCAACAAGTCCTTGCTAAACAAGATATGGGCGACATAGCGATTGATATCCAGGGCGACCGGCCGCCCTCTCTTCGTATCCCATGCGCGATCACGGTAGGCGGTGACGGCCAGATAGTGCGATAGCCACGGGTAGTCGATCAGCCGACCGATAGACAGCGATGAATAGATACCGGCGGGCTTAGGCGCTGCATCCCTTGCGAATGTCGCATTGAGAACCGACACCATGGCGTCTTGGTCTATCTGACAACCCGCGCCGATCGGATGAACCGCGCGCAACCTCAACGTATGCCATTGTTCGTTTGCTTCAACGATGAGCTGACAGCCCCCTGCCGGCACTGAAGCAATCACCGCCTCTTCAGCCCAAGCCATGGTCCCGGACAGGGACAAAACCAGCATTAACGTCAAGGCCGCGATCACGGTGGCGCCCGATACGGGGCCCGGCGCACCGCAACGACCACCAACTCCTCCGCACGCTCGGGCTCACGACTCACCCGCCGGTCCGCCCACCACGCCTGCCACTTGACCCGGGCACGCGCGAGCCAAGTCAGGCGCCGACCGCGGGCAATCCGCGCGCTCTCCAGGAACATGCCGCGGGCCGGATCGGTCGGGGGCAGCAGTTCAATCGACTCAAAGCCGGCGGCGGCCAAGATCCCCCGCAGACTGGCCGCGGTGAACAACACCAAATGGCGAGGCGTTTCCAGGCCGCGCCAGGCGCGACCGAAGCGCACCCGCCCGAGGGCGTCCAGATTGGGGGTGGCGATCCAGAGGCGTCCGCCGGGTTTCAGGAGCGCCTGACAGCGGGCCAGGGTCGCGCACGGGTCATGCAGGTGCTCGATGACGTGGTTCAGGGTGATCGCGTCGAAGGATTGATCCGCAAAGGGCGCCGACAGCAAGTCCGGCACGATCGAAAGCCCCAACGCCGCCGCCCGCGCCGCGGACTGCGCATCCGGCTCCACGCCCCAGACCGCCCAGCCCCCGGCGCGCATCAGGTCCAGCCAGGCACCGTTGCCGCAACCCACGTCGAGCAACCGCTCGCCCGGACTCGGCGCGGGCAGGGAACGCACCACCCGGTCCGCACGCCGCTGCTGCGCTGCACTCAGGCGCACTGGCCCAGTCAGCGCGGGCGCCAGCGAGTATCCCCAGCGCTGATTCACATAGGCATTGCGGCACGCCAGCCGCCGCGTGCGGGCGGCGGAGACGGGGCCCGAGCTGTGTGCTGCCTCTTGGGTGTAATAGCCCGCGTAGGCCAGTCCGATGGTCGCGCGATCCGGCCGCGGGTCCAGATAACCGGCCCCACACGCCGGGCAGCGCCAAAGCGTCCAGGTGCCGGGGCTGATCCCGAAGACCAGATCACGCAGCTCTGTGAGCAGCGGTTCCCGGCCAGCGTGGCCACACACCGGGCAGGTCCCGAGGGTCTCAAGACCCTGGCTGGGCCAAGACGAGGAGGCCGCATCAATGGTGTCGATTCGATCCAAGCGCATCACCCCGTAGGAGCGGCCCCCAGGCCGCGACAAGCCACCGCAATGATCAGCTTTTCACGCATCAGGCGGCCCGCAGCGGTGCGATATCCTCAGCCGTCAAGGTCGGCACGTTGAGGCCCGCCAGGACTCCATTGATATCTGCGACGGTCACTTTATCAGGCGCGGTAATTTCGATACCGATCGGCCTTCCCTCTTCCGTGTAATCGATGAGCATTCCAACCCCGGCCCTTGACGTGCGGCGACTCCGATCGCCGGGGGAACGTGACAGATACAAATAGGCCGCCAATGGACGCCCGTGCCGGAAGGTCACTTCAAGATAGGGCCATTTCATTCTTTTCACCCTGATATTGGATATGCGGTGATGATGATCAGCAGTTGCTCGATCACGTCCGGCTCGACAATCACCTCCCATCGCTGCAGATTGTGACGGGTGCCGATGACCCATCGATCTTCTGCAACGTCTTTGCCGTACGTCTTAGCCCGCTGCAGCATCCCCCGCAGATCGAGTTCGCTAAAGTCCCGGTCTTCCATGCGCTTCAGGAAATGGGGCGTGAGATCGATCTCCCAGTCCCACCAGTCCGGCCACGGGCGCGTTCGTACCATGCACCTACCCTCGCTAGGCAGCCTGCTCCCCAGGGTCCGCCGCCGCGCCGCCCCCCACCCTCTTCAACAGCGCGATAATCTCGTTCAGTCGCTCGCCCTCCTGCTTAAGCCAAGCGATCTCCTTGTCTTTCTGCGCAAGCATCAAACGCGCCTTGTCGAGTTCATGGGCGCACTGAGATTCGCTCAACAGGATGGGCTGCATTAGATTGCCCTGCGTGCAATTCTCCGCAAAATTGAACACCGTTCGTTCGCTGGTATTCAGCAACTCAGTGACATCCACCCCGATGGCATCCGCGATCTGCTTCAGCTTGTCCAGTTTGATATCCGACTCGCCCCGTTCGATCTTGGCATAGGTATTGACCGCCCAGCCAAGCCTCTCGGCCAGGTCCTCCTGAGTCCAACTCTTGCACAGCCGCATCGTCTTCAACTTTTCGTGAATTTGCATGAAATCCCCCAAAACGCTACAGAGATCGCCATTTCTTGGTCTGTAATCTCGCCAAGGTTTTCAGTAACCTGACCACAATCGAACGGATATTGCAAGGAAAACCACGCGCCCATCCTGCGATCGGCGCTTGCGCGGACAACGGCAAAAGCGCAAGAAACGGCCGAAACGCCCCTGATCTGCCAAGAGATTGCTTATGGAGACAGAGACTTACTGAGCATTCACAGGTCATGGACCAGCCATGAGCCATGCCGGCGACCCTGAGCATCAGCCTTAGGCCATGTCAACGTAACCTCAACTTTGTCGCGTCAGGCTACCCGAAGGCAACGGGATTCGACACAAGCGGCATCTTCCGCAAGATTGCCGCATAACGCGCTAATTGTGAAGCGAGATTCTCTCTTATCAATCTAGCTAGCCGCAAAAAAACCAGAGCAAACCAAAAATGACTCCGAGACGCACGATATCCTATCTCTTGGCGCTGTTGCCACTAGTTACGACTAGCTTATGCAGCTGCGTTCCCGACTACTCGGCTTTGACAAAAATGAACAATGAACAGGCATGGGAGCAATGCCAAAGTCAAAAAGGCGCTCTGCGTGAATCCTGCCAGAAGCAATACACTAGAGCCAAATGTGCACAACAAGCTGGAGAAAAGGCCGGGGAAAAACATGCTCGCGATAGTCGAACTAGTTCAGCGATAACAGTTGGTGGGGGTCTCTTGAGTCTCTTCTTACCTGTTGGCAGCCTCGCCTCAACCGCTGTGCAGGGCGCAGCCATCGCCGGAGGAGTAGCGACGGACCCTGTTATGAACAATAATCTAGCGGAAGGTGGCGTTTTCGACGTAGCCTACCGAGAATGCCTCCAGAAAAATGGCGTTTCGTATTCACCGGCACCCGAGATCAAGAAATAGCCGAATCGGGACCAGTGGACAGACTCAACTCTCGGAACTCGCGATCTGTTGGCCCTAGCGCCTTCCGCCCGAATCTACCATCCGTAGCAAGTGATCGCAGTTCCGGCCAACGGCAGTCGCGGCGCGAAGCGCCTGAGACATGCGTAACACCACGAAGCGGTGTTACGCGAACGAAGATGTTACCCTTGCCACAGATGCGATCCAGCGGCGCGGTTCCCCAACTATTTCAACGCCTCCTTGATCCCGATCCCGCCTGACCGGGCTTACGGCAGACGTCGGCGCCAGCGCTGCGGATTCCGCGAGGTGTGGAAAACACAGTAGACCATAACCGTTTCGGCGATATGTTCATAGAATATCGCATAGGGAAACCGCCGCACGAGTGCGCGGCGGTATTCCTTGTGAACCTTCGAATAAAGTTCGGGCATGCGACCAATCGCTTGAATAACCGCATCGACGCAACCGAGAAATTCCTCACCGAGCCCCGGCCGTTGGCCCTCGTACCATCCGTAGGCGTCGTCGATATCTTTCGCGGCTTCCGGCGCGATGACGCTATCATTGGCCATGATGACTGCGGACCCTGCGCTTCACCTCGTCCCAGGAAAGCCCAGAGGCCGGATTGCTCATCAGATTCGCCTTGCGGCGATCCAATTCCTCTACTTGCCAGTCAGCGATGGGAACATCGGCAGGGTTGGCCGCAAGATCGTCCCAGAGGTCTTCCACTAATTGGAGCTTCTCGGACGGACTCAGGTCGAAAATCGAAAGAGTGTCTTGGTTCATCGCAACCGGTCACTGGTTAAACTAAAGATTGATCTTCAAGCCCCTCCCGCTGAAGCGTCGGCCTCCGGTTGGGGCGCGGCAGCAAACGCAGCCCAAGGCTTCAGCCGGTCCGGGCACCATCCACATTGCGCTGCAACCAGAGCTCAAGCAGGGCCAGGTGCCAGAGCTTGTTGCCCTGGATGCGGGTATGGTGCATATCTGGGGCGGCCAGGAGCATGTCCAGATAGTCCTGCCGATAGAGCCCGCGGTCGCGACTGGCGCGGGAGGTCAAGGTGTCGCGCATCAGGTCCAGAAAGGCGCCGCGCACATATTTGAGGGCCGGCATGGGGAAATAGCCCTTGGGCCGGTCGATCACCGCGTCCGGCAACAGGCCGCGCGCCATGGTCTTCAAGGGATACTTGCCGCCCTCGCGCAGCTTGAGCTCCGGCGGGCAGCGCGCGGCAAGTTCCACCAGTTCGTGGTCCAGGAAGGGCACCCGCGCCTCCAGGCCCCAGGCCATAGTCATGTTGTCCACCCGCTTCACCGGGTCGTCGACGATCAGGGTGGTGACATCCAGCCGCAGAATGGCGTCCATCAGTTCATCCGCCCCCGGCGCCTCCAGCAGCCCCGCCAGCAGCGCTGAGGTATGGTCCGGCCCGGCGAAGTCAGGCCCGATCATCCGCAGATATTCCGCGTGGTCGCGGTCAAAATAATGCTTGGCCAGGCGCTCCAGCCGCGAGCCGGTCGGCTCGGCCTGGATGCGCGGGTACCAGAAATAGCCGCCGAAGACCTCATCCGCCCCCTGACCGGACTGGACCACCTTGATCTCGCGTGAGACCTGTTCTGCCAACAAGTAAAAGGCCACCGCGTCCTGGCCGAACATCGGCTCGGTCATGGCGTCAATCGCCTCCGGCAGGCGTTGCAGGACCTGTGAGTTGGGGACCTGGAACTTGCGGTGACGGGTGCCATAGCGGGCCACCACCTGGTCCGAATATTCAAACTCGCTGCCGGCCTCCTCCGGGGTGTCCTCGAAGCCCACCGAGAAGGTCCGCAGGTCCTTGACCCCCGATTCCGCCAGCAGTGCCACCAGCAGGCTGGAGTCCAGCCCGCCCGAGAGCAGCACCCCCACCGGCACGTCCGCCACCTCGCCATGCTGCTGCACCGCCTGGCGCAGCCGCTCATGGATGGCGGCGAGCCAGTCGCCCTCGCTGCGGGGCACGTCCGGACGGGTGGCGTCCAGCTGCCAATAGGCCTGCTCGACCTGGCCGCCGTCCGCGTCGATCCGCAGCCAGTGGGCGGGCGGGAGCTTGCGGACCCCCGCCAGGATGGTGCGCGGCGCCGGCACCACGGCGTGCAGGGTGAAGAGGTGATGCAACGCCACCGGGTCGATGGCGGTGTCCACGCCGCCCGCCGCCAACAGCGCCTGGGTGGTGGAGGCGAAGCGAAAACCGTCGGCCTGCCGGGACCAGTACAGGGGCTTGATGCCAAAGCGATCACGGGCCAGGAACAGCACCCGTTGGTTGGCGTCCCAGAGCGCGAAGGCGAACATACCCCGCAGCCGCTCCGGGCAGCGCGTGCCCCAGGCATGCCAGGCCTTGAGGATGACCTCGGTGTCGCCGTCGGAGAAGAAGCGGTAGCCCTTGGCCTCCAGTTCCAGGCGCAAGGCACGATAGTTATAGATAGTCCCGTTGAAGACCAGTGCGAGCCCCAGTTCCGCGTCCACCATGGGCTGATTGGAGCGCACCGACAGATCGATGATGGCGAGGCGCCGGTGGCCGAACCCCAGGGCGCCGTCGCTGTAACTCCCGCCATGGTCCGGTCCGCGGCGCGTGAGCGCCGCCATCATGGAGCGGATCGCTGTCAGGTCCGCCGAGGCGCCGTCGAGACGCAGTTCACCACAGATACCGCACATAAAAGGCTGCTCCCAAGACCGAGACGGTCTCGCCCGTCAGGCGGCGAGTGTACTCTTAAGCAAATTAGCGCAAATGGGGGATCGGGGTCCACCGCGGAACGCGCTGGTTGCGCGCCCGCCCCAAACCAAACGGATCGGATAGGCCATTGCCGATCGCCGACGGCGACTCATGAAAAACCCCGACGACGAGGGTTTTGAGGTCGCTATGATTTCTGCGAAACTCGCCGGACTGCGCTATGTGACCCCCACCAATCTCACAGGTCAACGCCGAGGAAGGCCGTGCAACTCCCAGAGACCGAGTTCTTTTCGCTGGACATTTCGCAGAGCGACAGCCCACCCGAGCCAAAGCGGCAGGCCTGCCTGATTCCCCAGACGGGGAGCGCGAAGCCCTTCGCCCTGGATGCCCCCCAGTGCGTCGTCGGGCGCGAGGAAACGGCCGATTATTTCATTGCCGATCGCAGGGCCTCGCGTCGGCACGCCAAAGTGCTGGCCTTACACAATCGCTACTATGTGCAGGACTTGGGCAGCAGGAACGGCACTTACCTTAACGGCCACCGCATCGAGAACGAGCGTCTGGCCCACGGCGACCTGATCATGTTCGGCGGCACCGTGTTCCGCTTCGAGATGGGGACGGATCTGGATGCCACTTACCTGAAAAAGCTCAACCTGGATACAGTGACGTCACTGGCCGAGGCGGTCGACAAGAAGGACCCATACACGGGCAGCCATTCGTTGGCCGTATCCAAGGTCGCCGAACGCATCGCCCTGGCACTGGGGCTGGATCAGGCGGCCGCGGAGCGGGTACGCATCGCCGGCCGACTCCATGATATCGGTAAGATCGGCGTCCCGGACGCGGTGCTACGCAAACCGGCGCCACTCACCGAAGCGGAGTTCGCCCTGATCCGCAAACATCCGGCGGATGGCGCCAGCATCCTCTCGCCACTCGAATTTCTCATTGACATACTGCCGGGGATCCGGCAGCACCATGAGCGCTTCGACGGCCGCGGCTATCCCGATGGTGTCTCGGGAACGGCCATCGCGCTGGAGGCCCGCATCATCCAGGTCGCCGACACCTATCATGCGATGGCCTCGAACCGGCCTTACCGGCACGCCCAGCCGCTTGAGTTCATCCGGGCGGAGTTAATCCGACACGCGGGCACCCAGTTCGATCCCGACGTTATCCAAGCCCTCCTGGATATCCTGTTCTCCGTGCATGTAGCGAACTGAAGGAGGCGAGCGGGACAGGCCATTTTAGGCCGCGCGGCAGACAAATGCTCCGACGGACGCGGCCACCGTTGTAAAGGCCCGCCGCCGACCCTAAGTCGCGGACACGCCTTGGCAGCCCCCGTGGCCGCCCGCAGCAGAACCGTGGGGCAACGAGCCCGACCCTCGCCCCGCACCCATCTCAGCCACCTCAACCTCCGGAGAACCCCAACCATGGCCCACCAACTGCCCACCCTGCCCTACGCAAAGGACGCACTCGCGCCCGTGATCTCGGAGGAGACCATTGAGTATCACTACGGCAAGCACCACCAAACCTATGTCACCAACCTCAACAACCTGATCCCGGGAACCGAGTTCGAGCACCTGTCGCTGGAGGAGATCATCCTCAAGTCCAGCGGCGGGGTGTTCAACAACGCCGCCCAGGTGTGGAACCACAGCTTCTACTGGAACTGCCTGAGCCCCACCGGCGGCGGCGCACCCACCGGAGCGCTGGCGGATGCCATCAACGCCAAGTTCGGCTCATTCGATGACTTCAAGAAGGCCTTCACCCAGTCCGCCGTGACCAACTTCGGCTCTGGCTGGACCTGGCTCACGAAGAACGCCGACGGCTCGCTCGAGATTTTCAACACCGCCAACGCCGGTACTCCCAGCACCTCAGGCAAGAAAGCCCTGCTGACCGTGGACGTGTGGGAGCACGCCTACTACATCGACTACCGCAACGCCCGGCCTAAGTACCTGGAAACTATCTGGGACAAGATCAACTGGACCTTCGTTGCAGCCAACTTCGCGGATTGAGTCTCCGTAAGACAGGATAGTTGGGCGCAAGCCTCGACCCGCGGTTGCGCCCACGCAGCGAACCGCAGGCCGGGGCTTGACCGTGGAACAGCGCGCAGGGAACGCGCTCCACGGCATATGTCCGAGTGGGGGCACGTCACCGCGTACTTTCTCGAAGCCGCGCACCGGGAACTGCCCCCCTAAAGTGGCAAAATCCCGAGGCGAATAGTCGAGGCCGGGTTAAGGCTCACGCACCCACGGCGCGGTATCACCCAACTCCCCCCGCAGCAGCAGCCCCTCCTTAGGCCCCAAGTCCACCGTCAGGATGTCGCCGCCCAGACCCCAAGGGCACTCGCCCAGGAGCACGCCCAAATTCATCGCGCGGCCGGGCAGTCGGCCGAGCGGGACGCGAACCCCGGCCTGCGGCACGTTGCCGCGGTTGATGATCAGGATGACCACCTCATCCCCCAGGCAGCGGGCGAAGCCAAACAGGTCGCCGACGGCGAGCAGGCCCTGATAGGCACCGCGGCGCAGTGCCCGCGACTCCCGGCGCAGGTGGGCCAGGGTCTGGACCCAGGCGCGCAACGACTGGTCCCAGTGGTCCTCATCCCAGTCGAAGCAAGCACGGTTATAGGGGTTGTCACGGCCGGCCATGCCGATCTCGTCGCCGTAATAGATGCAGGGCACCCCGGGGTAGACGAACAGCCACAGGAACGCCAGGCGCATCAGGAAGGGGTCCTCGCCCACCAGGGTGAGAAAGCGGGCGGTGTCGTGGGAACCCAGCAGGTTCAGTTGACAGAGCTGGTTGGCATAGGGAATGCGGGAGCGGGCGTCGGTGAGCCACGCCTCAAGTTCGGCGGCGTCCAGGGCAATGGGGTGATAATTGACGTCCTGCGCGGCCAGGAAGGCGCGTACCGGCTGCGCAAAGCCATAGTAATTCATGGCCCCGTCCTCCTGGTCACCCTGGAGCCAGCGGGTCGCCTCGGCGAAGTGCTCGCCCAGGATGTAGGCGCGCGGACTCTCCTCGCGGGCGGCACGGCGCAAGGCACGCAGCACCCGGGCATTGTGGCGGGCACCGCCGCCCTCCCCCAGCATGTGGGCCACGTCGATCCGCCAGCCGTCAATTGAGTAGGGCGGGCGCAGCCAGCGGCGAACGATGGAGTCCTGGCCGTCAAGAAAATACTCGCGCACGCCGCTATCGCCGAAGTCCAGCACCGGGAGGGACTTGGCACCCTGCCAACAGTGGTAGCTCTCGGGGTCCGCGGAGTCTTGGAAGGTGTAGGCGCCGCGCGACGGCGCGGCCACGCCCTGATAGGCCCCGGCCGCGGCGTGGGTGCCCCAGCGGTTGAACCAGGGATGGGTGTCGGAGGTATGGTTGAAGACCGCATCCAGCACCAGACGCATGCCCCGCCCGGTGGCGGCCACGCGCAAGTCCGCCAGGGCATGGTTGCCGCCCAGGTAGGGGTCAACGTGCTCAAAATCCTCAATGTCGTACTTGTGGACACTCGGCGAGGTGAAGATCGGGTTGAGAGAAATCGCGGTGACACCCAGGTCATCGAGATAGTCGAGCGACTCGCGCACACCGATCAGGTCGCCCCCATAGAACTCGCTGTCCGGTCGCTCCGGGTCGATCGGCTCGCCCCACTCCTTGGCCCGAATCGGGCTCTCGGCACGGATGGCATAGGCGCCGGTGCGGGGACTGAGCCCGGGGTCGCCGTTGCGAAAGCGCTCCGGGAATATCTGGTAGAAGACCTGGTCCGGCACCCAGTCGGGCGGCTTATTCTCCGTGTTGACGCGAAAGAACCGCTCTTGCAGCGGCATGCGAGGGCTTGCACCCGCCGCATCCAGCCAGCGTTGCCGGTCCGCCCAGAGCAGCTTGAACGCGTAGACCGTCAAAGGGTCAGCCGGGTCGGGGATCAGGTCCGCTTGATAGACCTGGAAGCGCCCGCGCTGCGCAATCAACTGCATCGGCACCAGACGCTCCTCATTGTCCGGCTCCAGCCGCAGAAACACCCCGGTTGGAACCGGGTCGACGGCCGCCAACCACAACTGGATCAGACAGCGCCCGTCGCACCACTCCAGGAAGGGCGAGACCTGATGATGGATCATAGCGGGTTCAGTCATGTCGGGTTCCCCTGGGTGAGTCCCTGGTGATCAGTGGAATCGATCCGTAGTGTCGATCAGTGTTAGGCCGGTGGGCAGTGCCTAAGTTACCAGCATTCGCGAGCAAATCCAGCCGGGATCTGGGCGATTGATCGGCGCATGCGCTGCGTCCATTCAGGTAAACCCACTGCGACCCCCGTCCGCTGGTAGAATCGCCGCACGGGTAGCAGTGACCGTGGCGGGCTCTTAAGTCAAGCCACCGGCCGTGACCAACCCCGACCCTCGCACCCGGGGGCGCCACCACGCGAGCCATCGCCATTCATGATCCCCCCGGACCACGTACAGCGCATCCGCACCCGCATCCTCTGGCCGATCGCACTGGCCTTGGGGCTCTTCCTACTCGCCGTCGTGCTGGGCTTTTACCACCACACACAAGCGGACCTGCAGCGCCAGACACGGGAGACCGGCCGCCAGGTCGCCGCCCTGCTCCAGTCGACCCTGGAGCAGGATGCCGCGCTGTTGAAGGGCCTGCTGCGCACCCTCGCACCGGCCCCCTGCCTGGGCCAAGCGTACCTCGCACGCGACCGGGAGCGCGTGCTCGACTGCGCCTCCCCCATCTTTGCCGACCTGCAGGCCGAGCACCGTATCACCCATTTCTATGTCCATGACGCGGCGGGCGTCACCTGGCTGCGCGTCCATCACCCAGCGCGCTACGGCGACCGGGTCGAGCGCATCACCCTGCGGCAGGCCACGGACACAGGGACCGTGACCCAGGGGGTCGAACTCGGGCCCTATGGGACCCTGACCCTGCGCGTGGTGGCCCCCTGGGTGATCGACGGCACACGCGTCGGCTATCTGGAATTGGGGGAAGAGATCGACCACCTGGCCCCCCGGATCAAGAGCGTCCTGGGGGTCGAACTGTTTATGCTCATCGACAAGGGCGTCTTGGACCGCGCGCGTTGGGAGGCTGGGCGCCAGACCGCGGGTGATCGCGGGGACTGGGACCTGCTCCCCGGGATGGTGTTGGCCGGCGACACCCAGGACCGGGCTACCCTGACCACTGCCTATGCAGCCGTCGCCGCCACCGCCGGCCCCCGCAACCTGAGCCTGGCGGGGCGGCAACTGGCCGTCCAATCGGCGGCGCTGCGCGATGCCGCCGGCCGACCGGTCGGGCTGACCTTGGTGGTCGCGGACGTCACCCTGGAGCACGCACAGGCCACGGCCGCCATCACCGCGCTGGGCATCCTGACCCTGGGACTGGCGGCCCTGCTGTTCGGGTTTTTCTGGTTCTATCTGGGGCGCATCCAGGACACCCTGGGCGGACTCTATAGCGAACTGCGCACCACCATCGCGCACCAAAGCGCCGACCAGGAGCACCTGCTCGCCCAGGAGCGCCGCCTGGCCGTGGAGTCCGCCCATCGCGAACACGCCGTGGCCGAGGAGCAGGCCCTGGGCAGCCTGCTGCACCTGGCCCTGGAGGAGTCCGCCACGCAGCCCTTCCTCGAGGCCAGCCTGGCCGCCCTGCTCGCGGCGGTACCCTGGCTGCGGCTGCAGCCGCGCGGCGGCATCCTGCTGGCCGATGACACCCAGGCCCCACCCCGGCTGCGGCTCGCCGTCACCAGCAATCTGAGCGCGGAGCGAATCGCCGCCTGCGCTGACATCCCCTTTGGCACCTGTCTGTGCGGCCGGGCCGCGGCCACCCGGGAGGCAATCCACAGCGATGGCGTCAGCCCCAACCAGACCCACTGCCTGTCCGACGTGCGTGATCATGGACACTACAACGTGCCGCTGGTGCAGGGCGAGCGGGTGCTCGGCGTGCTGGCCCTCTACCTGTCCCCAGGCCACCCGCGCTTAGAGCGTGAAGTGACGTTTCTGGGGCGGGTGGCGGACGTGCTCAGCGTCGGGCTGGCCCGCCGCCAGGCCGCGGAGCAACTGCGCGTCGCCCGCGACGCGGCCGAGGCCGCCTCGCGCGCCAAGAGCGAATTCCTGGCCAGCATGAGCCACGAGATCCGCACCCCCATGAACGGTGTGCTCGGCATGGCCGAACTGCTGGCCGACATGCCGCTGGGGGAGGAGCAGCGGGAGTATGTGGAAACCATCTGCAAGTCCGGCCAGGCCCTGCTGACCATCATCAACGACATCCTGGATTTCTCCAAGATCGAGGCCGGACGCCTGGAGTTGGAGCCCCTGCCCTTCGATCTGGGCCGCGCCACCCATGACGTCGCCCAACTGCTCGCCAGCCGGACGCAGGAGAAGGGCCTGGAACTGATCCTGGACTACCGGCCGGACTGCCCCCGCTATGTGATCGGCGATGCCGGACGCATCCGCCAGATCCTGTTAAACCTTGCTGGAAATGCAGTCAAGTTTACCGCCCGGGGGCACGTCCTGGTCAGCGTGCGCCGGCTCTCCGAGGCCGCCGGCATCGCCCGCATCCACCTGCGCGTGGAGGACACCGGGATCGGGATCGCCCCCGAGGTCCAGGCGCGCCTGTTCGAGTCCTTCGTCCAAGCCGACCCCTCCACCACCCGCCGCTTCGGCGGTACTGGCCTTGGGCTCGCTATCAGCCGCCAGTTGGTCGAACTGATGGGCGGAGAGATCGGGGTCAGCAGCGTCCCTGGCGAGGGCTCCAGCTTCTGGCTCACCCTGCCCCTGCCGGTCGCAGCGGCCCCCGCGGCCGCGCCGCCGGCGGGAGACCTGACGGGCGTCCTGGCACTCATCGTCGAGGACAATTCAGTCAATCAACGGGTCTATCAGGAGCAGCTGCGCAGCTTCGGGATGCGTACCCAGGTGGTGGGCGATCCGCGCCTGGCCCACGACGCACTGCGGGCCGCCGCAGCGGCCGGCGACTCCGTCAAACTCGCCGTGTTCGATCACCAGATGCCCGACCTGGACGGGGAACAACTCGCCCGCCAGATCCTCGCCGACCCGGACTTCGCGCGACTGCCCTTAGTGCTGCTGACTTCGTCCGGACAGCGCGGGGACACCGAGCGCTTCCGCCAGGTCGGGTTCGCCGCCTACCTGGTCAAACCGGTGCTGATCGAGACCCTGCGCCAGTGCCTGTCGCGGGTCTTGACCCCGTCGCGGGAGGCCCTGCCGGCGCGGCCCCAACCGACGCCTCCCGGACCCGAGGTCGTCACGCCCCCCCGCCAAGCGGCGGCACCGGGCCGCTACCGCGGGCGCGTCCTGCTCGCCGAGGACAACGCCATCAACCGCAAGGTCGCGTTGAGTATGGTGCGCAAGCTCGGGATCGAGGCCGACACCGCGGAGAATGGCGAGGAGGCCGTGGCCTGCTGCCGCGCCACCGACTATGACCTGATCCTGATGGACTGCCAGATGCCAATCCTCGATGGGTTCGCCGCCACGCAGCGCATCCGCGCCCTGGACGGGACGCACCGCCCCACCATCGTCGCACTCACCGCCAACGCCATGGAGAAAGACCGCGAGCACTGTCTCGCCGCCGGCATGGACGACTACATCTCCAAGCCGTTCAAACAGCAAGACCTGAGCACGGCCTTCGATCGCTGGCTGCCGCGGGTGAAATGAAGGCGACCGCAAATCAACCAGTCAAATCGCCCTCGGCATCAGCGCGGGCGCGCGTCCTGCGCTTGCGGTTGGTGATGGCCGGTAGCGCCTCCGGGGCCTCGATGATCCGCATCGAGCGCTCATCCGCGGCCAGTTGCCGGTTGGCGATGATCTTTTCCTGACGGACCCGCACCGCGTAACCCAGGGCCGCCCCCCCGGCGGAGGCGACGGTGAGCAGCCCCAGGGTGATGAACTGGGTGAGCATCATCGTCAGCCCCAGGCTCACGGCACCGCCGACCACCACCGCGGATTTCAGGCTCATGCCCGCCCCCAGACCACGCGCCGCCTTGGCGCTGTTGCGGACCTCCTTGATCCGTTGCTGCTCGGCCTTGACGCGCAGCTGCTCGCGCTCCTTGGAAAAGCGCTCGGCCGCACGGGCCACGACGTGGTGCCGGCCGGCCCCGGCGATGGTGCTGAACCACAGGGCGGCCATGGCACCCACGGCCACACCGAGGATGAGATAGAGCGGCCAGGTGGTCTGCCAGTCGGTGCGCAGCGCGACATAGACCAGCAGACCGGTCACCCCCTGGAGCAGGAAGATGCCGAGCAGGTAACGGAGCAGGGTGGAGAGACTGGTGAGGTTCATGAGTGGCGCACTGCCTTCTTGGGACCGCGTTAGCGGACGGGTGGAATAGAACCGGGGGCCGTGGACGCGGCCGGGTCCGCGGACGCTGGCGCCGCTGGGTTGGACGCTGGCGCTCCCGGTTCGGCCGCCGGTGCCCCCGGCTCGGCCGTGTGCGCTCCCGTCGTGACCAGGGGCGCCGCGGCGACTGGCGGCGGACCGCCGAGCAGGAAGACCCAGGCATCGGTGAGCGCCGCACTGAGGTCTGCCGGCGGGACTTGGCGGCTGAAAAGCCCAAGCAGGCGGTCGCGGATGGCACTGAGGCCCTCCGGGCGACCCTGCTGCTCCGGCGGGATGGGCCGGTCATAGGCATCGACCACGGCATAGAGATAACCGGGACCGATACCTGACAGGTCGATCAGCAGCCGTGGAGCGGCCGCGCTACCGGGCAGCAGGCGCGGCTCCAGGCTGGAGATCAGAAAGGGCCCGGGGAGTGTCTTCAGACGCTCGGCCAGGGCCGACTGATCGTGTCGCTTCAGATACGCAGTCAGGTCGCTGCGCATCGCCGCGGACGGGTCTGGTGCACTGGGAGGCTCGGGATGGGTGGCGATCAGGAAGGTGTGGACCTCCACACGGGGGGTGCGGGCACCCTTCTCGCCCGCCAGGACATAGGTCTCGATCACCCGCAGGAGTTCCGCGTAACGGGCGCGATCGGCCTCCTTGGCGGGATTAAATCCCCCCCCGAGCAGGACGAAGGTGTAGATCCCGTAACCGGGCGTGGCATTGCTATAGAGGGTCTTCGGGGTGGCAGCGGTCGCGACCCCGAACTCTGCCGCGCCCGAGGGGAAATAGGCCATCCCATAGACCGGTGGCGGAGCTGGCGGGATCGCCGCGGCGAGGCCGGCGGCGGCGGCGGCACGGATGGTGGCGCTGAAGCGCGGGCCGCTCAGGGACTGGGCGCGATTCACCACCGGGGTCACCGCCTCATTGCCGCCCTGGGCCACCAGTTCAGTCACCAGCGCGCCCAGTGAACCGCAATCGCCCTGGATCAGCGCCTCGATGGCCAAGGCCGGGGCGACGCCGGAACGATAGAGATCCGTCACCAGGGGCGCCAGCGCGTCCTTTTTCTTACTGCCCCGGACCGAGCCGCAGATCAAGGCGACCTCGCGCCGCAGGTCCGGCAGGTTCTGACTGAAGGGCGTGAACGCGGGGCCTTGGGGCCCGGCCGGGGCCGGCTCAGCGGCCGAGCGACTCGGCCGCTGGACCTGACCAGTGGCGCCCCATTGGGCCGCGGGCGGGACCGTCAGGTCCGGGGGCCGGGGCTTGGCCGCCGCCGTGTTCCTGGTCGCCGTGGGGGCCGCCGCGGGCTCAGCCCGGTCGCCCGCGGGCCGCGGCACGGCGCAGGCGCCGAGCAGCGATAGGGCGCACAGGCCTACCAGGACGATCCGGACGATCCAGACGCCGCGCCCCGGGCGGCCCCGCGCCGGTCCGTCGGCAGACTGATCGCATCGTTCACGGGGCGGGTTCAGGGTCATCATGGTCCCAAGTGGTCGGCAGCCGCACATGATAACGGATTGCCCGGACCTTGGCCCGGGGAGAGCCCGACGCTGCGGTCAGGCTCCGCCCTGCGCCTGGCGGTCGGCGATGAAGGCGAGCGCGCGATCGAGACGCCGCAGCGTCGCCTCCTTGCCGACCAGTTGCAGGGTGACATCGATACCCGGGGAGGCGGCACGCCCGACGATCGCCACGCGCAGGGGCTGGGCGACCTTCCCGAGCTTCTCCTCCAGTTCCTCCGCCACCCGCTCCACCGCCCGGTGCAGCTGCTCGGGGTTCCAGTCCTCGGTGGCCATCATATCGAAGGCGGCGCGCAACCGGGCCAGGGCCTCGCGGGCGACCGGGCGCAGGTGCTTCTTGGCCGCGTCCGGCTCGTAGTCGGCAAAGTCCTGATAGCAGAAGGCACTGATCTGCGCCAATTCCACCAGGGTCTTGGCGCGCGCAGCCTGAGCCTGAACGACCAGTTCCGGGTCGGGTCCTTCGGTGGGGTCGATGCCCAACGCGCCCAAGTGGGTCCGCAGCAGGTTGGCGACCCGCACCGGGTCGGCGGACTTCAGGTACTCCTGATTCAGCCAATCGAGCTTCTCCGTGTTGAAGCTGGAGGCGGCCTTGTTGACGTTGGTGATCTCAAACAGTGCAATCATCTCGTCCAGGCTGAAGACCTCCTGATCGCCATGTGACCAGCCCAGACGCACCAGATAGTTGAGCAGGGCCTCCGGCAGATAGCCGGCATCCCGGTAGGAGATCACGCTCACCGCCCCGTGGCGCTTGGACAGCCGCGCCCCGTCGTCGCCTAGGATCATGGGGACATGGGCATACTGGGGCGGCTCGACCCCCAGTGCGCGCAGAATGTTGATCTGACGCGGGGTGTTGTTGATGTGGTCGTCGCCGCGAATGACGTGGGTGATGCCCATGTCGGCGTCGTCCACCACCACCGCCAGGTTGTAGGTGGGCGAGCCGTCAGTGCGGCGGATAATCAAATCATCGAGCTCGGTGTTGCTGAACACCACCCGGCCGCGGATCAGGTCGTCCACGACCACCTCACCCGAGAGCGGGTTGCGAAAGCGGATCACATGGGGGCACTCCGGATCGATTGCGCGCTCCCGGCAATGCCCGTCATACCGGGGCTTCTGCTTCTGCGCCATCTGCTCCTCGCGCAACGCGTCCAGACGCTCCTTGGGGCAGTCGCACCGGTAGGCGAGCCCTCGGGACAGCAGCTCCAGGATCACCGCGTTGTACCGGTCGAAGCGCTCGGTTTGGTAGAAGGGACCCTCGTCGTAGTCGAGCCCCAGCCAGGTCATGCCCTCCAGGATGGCGTTCACAGACTCGGCGCTGGAGCGCTCCAGGTCGGTGTCCTCGATGCGCAACACGAACCGCCCCCCATGCTTGCGGGCATGCAGATAGGAGAAGAGCGCGGTGCGGGCGCCACCGACGTGCAGATAACCGGTGGGGGACGGGGCGAAACGGGTACGGACGGTCATGATCGCGCGGGCTTCCTGAGGCGTGGGACAGGGGCGGGATTCTAACAGACTGGCCAGGGTCGGCAGGGTGCGGTGCACCACACCCGCGGCCAAACGTCGTCATTCCGGCCGGGACGCCGGAACCCAGGCCAGGAATGGCAACCTTTCAGCCGGTACGACTTCGCGACACCGCACAGCATCCGCGACTACCCCATCCGATGCCGAAACAACAACCCCGCCGCCGCCAGGGTGGCAACCGCGATCAGGGCCAGCGGCCACATCTCACCACGCAGCAGGTGCAAGCCCGCGCCCTCCAAGAAGACCCCGCGCAGGATCAACAGGTAGTAGCGCAGCGGGTCCAGGTGGGTCAGGGCCTGAACCGCCGGAGTCATGTTAACGATAGGGGTGGCAAACCCGGACAAGAGCACCGCCGGCACCATGAACAGGAAGGCCCCGAGCAGTGCCTGCTGCAGGGTGAGCGCCAGCGAGGAGATCATAAGCCCCACCCCCACCGCGGCCAACACGAAGAGCCCGATCCCAAGATAGAGCACCCAGAGCTCGCTCTTGAACGGCACGCCGAATCAGAACACGGCAAGCACCACCACCATGGACGCCTCGAAGAGCCCGATCACGAGCCCCGGCATCGCCTTGCCGATCAGGATCTCGAAGGGCCGCAAGGGCGTCACCAGGAGTTGGTCGAGGGTACCCTGCTCACGCTCCCGGGCGACCGACAGCGCTGTCACCATCATGGTCACCACCAGGATCAGGATACCCACCAACCCGGTGACGAAGAACCAGCGACTCTCCAGATTCGGGTTGTATCAGGCGCGAGCGACCAGGCTCGTCGACGGCCCGGCCAATCCGTGGGCGGCGCTCCAGTCCTGATTGAACTGGTTGATGACCTGATTCACGTCATTGAGCGCCACCTGGGCACTATTGGAATTGCGCCCGTCGATCAGCACCTGCACCGCGGCCGTCCGCCCGGCAGCAAGCTCGGCGGTAAAGCGTCGACCGATCTGCACCACCAGCATGACCGCACGCGCGTCGATGAGCCCGGCGATCTCACCCTCATGGCCCAAGTACCCGGCCAGCTCAAAGGTGGGTGAGCCCGCGAAGCGCGCCAGCAGGTCCCGCGCGGCATAGCCATGGTCCCGGTCATAGACGGCATAGGGCACGGCATTGAGATCGAATGAGGCCGCATAGCCAAAGACCAGCAATTGGATAAGCGGCGGGATGATCACCACCAGGCGGCTGCGCTTATCCTTGAACAGCGCCAGGAACTCCTTGATCGTCAAAGCCAGGATGTGATCAAACATGGCTCACTCCAAGCGCTTACTGAGCAGGCGCCGACTCAGACCCAGGAAAAAGACCGCCATCAGGGCCAGGGCCGCGGCATTGGGCAGGATGACCGCCCAGACATCGCCCGCCAGGAACAGGGTCTGGACGATGGCAACGAAATAGCGGACGGCTACCGCATGGGTGATGAAGCGGATCACCCCCGGCATGCTGCCGAGATCGAACAGGAAACCGGACAATAGAAAGGCCGGCAGAAAGGTGGCGAGGATGGCGACCATGCCGGCCACGAACTGGTTCTTGGTGACGATGGAGATCAAGAGGCCCATGCCCAGGGCGGTGAGCAGAAAGAGGGTCGAACAGACGGCCAAGACCCAGACTGAACCGCGCAGGGGCACCCCGAACTGGAACACCGCCATCAGCACCGACAGCACCATCCCCCCCATGCCCAACACGAAATAGGGCAACACCTTGCCGATCAGTATCTCGCGGATCGTCACCGGGGTCACCATCAGCGCCTCCAGGGTCCCGCGCTCCCACTCACGGGCAAAGACCAGGGCCGTCAGCAGCGCCCCGACCAGGGTCATGTTGACCACCAGCAGCCCCGGCACCAGATAGTTTCGACTCTCAAGCTCCGGGTTGAACCAGACCCGGGGCTCGGCCGCGACCGGGATGACGGGCGGGCGGCCCTGCGCCGCGTCTTGCTGCTGCAACCAGTTGCTCCAGGCCCCTTGGACATAGCCTTCCAGCAGACGCGCCGAGTTGGCGTCCACGCCGTTGAAGATGATCTGGATCGGAGCACTGCCATCCCCCTTTAGCCGCTGGGCAAAGTCGGCGGACAACACCACCAGGCCGTTGACGGTGCGGGTGCGCAGGGCGTCGCGCCCCGCCTGCCGGGTGGCATAGACGCAGGGGGCGAAATAGACCGAGTGCCGGAAGGCGCCCAGAAAGGAGGCCGTCTCGGCCCCCGGCCGCTCGATGACCAGACCGACAGGGACCTCCCGCGAATCCAGCGACACCCCGTAGCCGAACAGGAGCAGCAGCACCGCTGGCAGGACGAAGGCGATGGCGATACTCGATGGGTCGCGCAGGATCTGCAGCGACTCCTTGCGCAGAAGGCTTAGCAGGCGGCGATTGGCAGGTCCGGTCTTCATCGTGGTATTTCTATGCCGACAGGTGCGAGCGCTACCCAGTGGCCGGGGAATCTTTGCCCAAGCCCGGGGCAATGTGACCCTAGCCCAAAACGCAGATCGCGGCGAATCCATTATTGCCAATAAGAACGGCCTGGGCGGTAGCACCATCATCACGCGGGTACTGCACTACTACAACTCCCGTTGTTGTGGTTCCGGCGCGGGATCGATCACAGTGATTTAGGTGTAGTCCGGCATCAGCCGTCCCACAGCGCCGCCGCACATCCCAACCGCATTTACCTAATTAGTGCCTGGCCAGAAACCGCAAACCCCTTTCTTGCTCAATCTGTTATAATCTGGCCCCATGGTTTAAGTTTGGCGCCACCTCCGATCGATGGGGCATGATACCAAGCGGTAACCGATGGATTTTCTGGGTCCGGTGGGGTACGGTCGCAATTTCGTGAATGCGCCAAGCCGTCCATTTCAATGAGTCATCATAAACTTCGCCATTCGAATAGTCCATGCGCCAAATCATCGCCCCCCAATTGAAGCTCGGTGAACAGGACATTGCCGCCATCCAGTTTAACCCGAAGTCCCGCGATGACATCCCACCGCTGTTGCGTGGCTTGCAGTACATTTACGTCACCACCGAAATTCGGGAGCAAGTGTTCGCGATTCTGGCGGACGTCATACCCGACGGGGTCCATGGCAAGGCGGATGCGCACACGGGGCGCCCGGGAATGGACCAGTGGGCGATGTTGGTGCTGGGTACGCTGCGCCTGGCGCTGAACATCGATTATGACCGGGTACAGGAGCTGGCCAATGAGCATAAGACCCTGCGCCAGATGCTCGGGCATGCTGGCTGGGCGGAGGATGAGCGCGACCGCTATCAGCTGCAAACGCTCAAAGACAACCTGCGCCTGTTCACGCCGGAACTCTTGGATCGCATCAATCAGGTCGTGGTCGCCGCCGGGCATGCCTTGGTAAAAAAAAGTCCCGACGCCGGACTGGCGGTCCGCGCTGATTCGTTCGTGGTCAAAACCGATGTGCATTATCCGACGGACATCAATCTGTTGTGGGATGCGATGCGCAAAGTGATTGAAATCATCGCTGGGCTGTGTGCCGACATGGGCGTGACTGAGTGGCGTCAGAGCGCCTATCAACTGCGTCAGTTCAAGAAACTGTTTCGGCAGGTACAGCGCTTGAAGCACTCCACCGCCAAGGACCCGGAGAAACGGGCGGCGAAGCAGGAGGCGGTGCGCCAAGCGCACCGTGACTACCTGGTAGCCGCTGAGGTCTTGCTGGCCCGGGTCAGGGAGACCCTCTGGATGTTGCAGGTCGGCCAGGTACCGGCGGCCTTACTCGCACCCGTGGAACTTTATATCAGCCACGCCGAGCGCCAGATCGACCAGATCCGTCGCCGGGTCTTGCTGGGGCAGATCATCCCGCATGATGAAAAAGTCTTTTCGCTGTTTGAGCCCCACACCGAGTGGATCAGCAAAGGCAAGGCTGGCGTGCCGGTCGAATTGGGGCTACGCGTGGTCGTGGTGGAAGATCAATACCGCTTTATCCTCCATCATCAGGTGATGCAGAAGACCACTGACGACCAGGTGGCGGTCCCGCTGCTGACCGAGACCCGCGCGCGTTTTCCGCGCATCGCCAGCGCCAGCTTTGACAAGGGCTTCCATAGCCCGAACAATCAAACGGCGCTGGCGGCGATAATCCCGCAGGTGGTGATGCCGAAAAAAGGCAAACTCTCTCTGGTCCAAGCCGAACGTGAGCATGACCCCGAGTTTATCCACCTACGTCATCAACACTCCGCGGTGGAATCTGCCATCAATGCCTTGGAAGTGCATGGCCTCGATCGCTGTCTGGATCATGGTCTCGACGCCTTCAAGCGCTATGTCGCGCTGGCGGTGGTGGCACGCAATATACAGCGGGTCGGAGCGCTGCTGCGCCAGCAAGACGCAGAGGCGCGGGAGCGACAGCGCGGTCCTTATCGTCGCGCCGCTTAAGCACCGCTGCCGGGCATTCGGAATGCAGCCTATGGGATGGGTGTGCCCGGAATTCACCGGTAATACGAGTCGCTCTCACTTGGCAGACGCGTTTGGTATTAATTGCAGATACGCGCGTCGTCCGGGACGGCTCGACCAAGGATTTCCCGGCCGTCACGAATAGACGGTGCTGGAAAATGCGAGTTTCCTGTCAGGCACTAATT